>JBELJQ010000038.1:0-7562 GCA_042090305.1 Candidatus Pelagibacteraceae bacterium
GCAGGTGGAGGTGATACTATATCGCTGTTAAAAAAAGGAGGTTTTTTTAACTGTTTTTCCTTTGTATCTACTGGTGGCGGAGCTTTTTTAGAATTTATCCAAAGAGGAAATTCTCTTCCAGGACTTAACAGTTTAAATAACTAAAATTAATATGGATAAAGAAAAATTGAACTCAATAGCTACTAATTTGTCAAGGCCGCCGAAAGGAATACTAGCTGCAGACGAAAGTACAAATACAATTACGAAAAGATTTGATTCAATTAATGTGGAGTCAAGCATTGAGAATAGAAGAAAATATAGAGAGTTACTATTTACTTCAGAAAATCTTAATAAATATATCAGCGGCGTTATTCTTTATGATGAAACTGTTTATCAATCGACAAACGATGGAGTTAATTTCCCTCAGTATTTGAAAAGTTTAGGAATTATTCCAGGTATAAAAGTTGATACAGGTGCGGTACCTATTGAAAAGAATTCTCCAGAAAAAATTACTGAGGGTCTTGATGGCCTTCAAAAACGTTTAGAAGAATATAATTCCCAGAACCTAGAGTTCACTAAGTGGAGAGCAATAATTGATATAGACACTAACAACAATATCCCGACTGAATATTCGATAGAGTTAAATGCTCATAGTCTTTCACGATATGCAAAAATTGTTCAAGATTATGAGATGGTTCCAATAGTCGAGCCAGAAATTTTGATGGATGGAGCACATGATATTGAAACATGTTATAAAATTACATCAAATGTTCTTAAAAAAGTTTTTGAAGCTCTTAATAAGCAGAATGTATATTTGGGAGGCATTCTACTAAAACCAAATATGATTATTGCTGGAAAAAATTCTATAAAACAGGCCTCAACTGACGAAGTTGCAACTATGACTCTAAAGTGTCTCAACGAAAATGTTCCAAAAGATGTTCCTGGAATTGTATTTTTATCAGGTGGTCAAAGTAATGAATTAGCAACCGAACATTTGAATAAAATGAACAAAGATTCTAAAGACTCACACTGGAACATTAGTTTTTCTTATGGAAGAGCTCTTCAACAACCATCTTTATTAAGCTGGATGGGTAGTGATTCAAATACTGAAAGAGCACAAAAAGAACTTTTGAAAAGAAGTAAACTAAATTCTGATGCTACGTTAGCAAAGTATTCTATTGAAGATGAAAACTCTCAATTATGACAAATTATGTCAAAATTGCACCATCAATTCTTTCTTCTAACTTTTCCAAACTTGGAGAGGAGATAACTACCCTTGATAACTCTGAGTGTGATTACATTCATATCGATGTTATGGATGGTCATTTTGTTCCAAATCTTACACTCGGTCCTGGCATTGTAAAATCTATTAGACCATACACGAAGAAAATATTTGATGTTCATCTTATGATAAATCCAGTGATGAATATTCTTCCAAGTTTTATAAAAGCTGGTTCTGACATAATAACTATTCACCACGAAATATCGGATAATGTATTTGATTGTATAGATCTTATTAAAAAACATAACTTAAAGGTTGGCATATCAATTAAGCCCAATACAGAAGCCAAAGAAATTATTCCTTACCTTGAATTAATAGACTTGATTTTAGTTATGACAGTTGAACCCGGTTTTGGTGGACAAAAATTTCTTGCTAGTCAATTAAAAAAAATAAAGGAAATCAAAGGTCTCATCTCAACTAGAAATATTGAATTAGAGGTTGATGGAGGTATAAATTACATCACATCAAAACAGGTTGTAGAGGCCGGAGCTAATGTCTTGGTTTCTGGTTCAACTATATTTAGTTCTAAAAATTATAATGAGGCGATATTAAAACTGAGGGGTGATGACTAAATTAATTTTTATAAAAATATTTTTAATTTCGTTAATTTTCAACCTTAACCAATCTTATTCCCAAACAAACGATATCTTAGTAAGGTTTATTAATCCTAAAAAAGAGTTAATTACCGAAGACGTTGAGCTACCAGCTACAATCAAATCAAATGAGCAAGTTAAAATTACGTCAACTGTTTCAGAAAAGATTGAAGAAATACTTTTCAATGAAGGTGTTTCAGTTAAAAAAGATAAGATCTTAGTTATTTTAAATAATTATGAAGAAACGGCTATACTCAAACAATTCGAAGCTGAACTCAAAGAGGCTGAAATAAATTACCAGAGGGCTTTAAGTTTATCTAAGAAAGGGAATATATCTCAATCTATTCTTGATAGTAGATTAACTGAGAAAGTTAGATTATTAGGAAAAGTAGATGAGATAAAAGCAAAAATAAACGATTTAACCTTAAAAGCTCCATTTGACGGAACAATTGGTTTAAGAAATTTTAGTGTTGGCGCATTTGTCCAGCCTGGAGAAGTAATAACCACTATTTATGATTTTAAAACATTAAAGGTTGTGGCAACTGCACCAGAAGCATACGTTGGAAGAATTAAAATTGGAGATAAAGTAAAGATTAAAGTAAATTCTTCTGAAACAATTTATTCTGGAGAGGTTTACGTTATAGATCCTTATATTGATGAAAAAACAAGAACATTTAAGATTATTAGTAAGATAGAAAAAAAAGAAAGATTAAAACCCGGAATGATGGCAAAAAAAATTATCAATTTTGACAGTAAAAACTCTGTATTGATACCTGAAAATTGTATAATTCCAATTGATGATGAGACGTTTGTTTATGTTATTAATAAAAAAAATATTATCAATAAGGTTGAAGTTATTACTGGTAAAAGAATTGATGGAAAAGTAGAAATTATAAAAGGGATTAAATTGTCTGATAAAATTGTCTTTGAAGGTATTAATAAGCTTAAGGCTGGAAGTAAAGTTAGGATTGAATGAATTTCTCAGAATTTTTTATCAGAAAGCCTGTTTTTTGTATTGTTTTGTCAACTTTTATTCTGTTGATAGGTTTTTTATCACTTCTTGATCTTCCACTAAGACAATACCCTGACACAGAAAAATCAATTGTTACAATTGATACAGTTTATCCAGGAGCTGCATCAACGATCGTAGAAACAAAAATTACTGAAATCATTGAAAATCAAATTAGTGGGATAGAAGGTATTAAATCAATATCATCAGTAAGTAGAGATGGAAGATCCAAAATTACAATTGAGTTTATTTATGAAAAAAATATTAATGAAGCAGCTAATGATGTTAGAGATGCAGTATCTAGAGTTGTAGAAAATCTTCCAAAAGATTCAGATCCTCCTGAAATATCAAAAATTGATTCCGACTCTAATGCAATTATGTGGCTGAATTTAACATCAAATGAAATAAATCAGTTAGATCTTACTGATTATGCTGAACGTTACCTTGTCGATAGGCTATCAGTAATAAGTGGTGTAGCAAAAGTTAGGATTTCAGGTGGGAAAAAAAAGTCGGTGAGAGTTTGGATAGATCCATTTTTACTTTCCCAGTATAATGTAACCGTAAGAGAAATAGAAAGTGTAATTAAATCAGAGAATATCGAATTTCCAGCAGGTAGAATTGAGTCGGAAACTCGAGACTTTACAGTTAAACTTGAAAATAGTTACAAAACTTTAGACGATTTTAAAGAATTAGTTATTAGGAAAGGTGATGGTGAATCATTTGTAACACTTGATGATATAGCTGATATATCATTTGGAGCTGAAGAGTCTAGACAACTATTCAGAGGAAATGGTGAAGAAATGATTGGTTTGGGAATTGTAAAACAATCTACTGCAAATCTCATTAAGGTTACCGACTTAATAAAGAAAGAATATCTAGAAATAAAAAAAGATCTTCCAGATAATATTAAAATTTATGAAAGTTATGATACTTCTTTATTTGTTTCTGAAGCATTGAAAGATGTTATATTTACACTTTGTTTTGCAGTTTTACTTGTAACACTTATCATTCTTTTATTTTTAAGAAATTTAAAAAGTACAATCATACCATTTATAACAGTTCCGATTTCTATTTTATCGACTTTCATTTTTCTAAATTTTTTTGGGTACTCAATCAATTTAATAACACTTCTTGCTCTCGTACTATGTACGGGTTTAGTTATTGATGATTCAATTGTTATGCTTGAAAATATCTATAAAAAGGTTGAGGGAGGGGATGATAAAAAGGAGGCTTCTATTAAAGGGTCTGGAGAAGTTTTTTTCGCTATAATATCTACCTCAGTAGTGTTGATAAGTATCTTCATTCCTGTGGTCTTTTTAAAAGGAGATACTGCAAAATTATTTGAAGAACTAGCTGTAACTATAATTGGTGCAATTTTTTTTTCTACAATCATTTCTTTAACCCTTACACCAATGCTTTGTTCCAAAATATTAGAGGTAAAAAGTCATAAAGAAAGTTCATTCATCAGAGATAAGTATATTTCTTTACTGAAATTTATTATTAGTAAAAAAATAATTGTATCATTTTTTGTGGTGGCCACCTTTGCATTATCAATTTATTTATTTAAATTTTTATCAAAAGAACTATCCCCAAGGGAGGATAGGGGAGCATTTTTTTTGGTTATTGAATCTCCTGAAGGTAGCACATATGAAAATACAGTAGAACAAATGCTTTTGTTAGAAGAAAAATTACTTTATTTGAATAAAAATAAAGAGGCTAAAAGAATACTTCTTCGAGTTCCTAGAAGCTTCTCAGGAACTGAAAACTTTAGTGATGGAATTGGTATTATTGTATTAAATCATTGGGATCAAAGAAGAAAAATATGGGAGATAATTGATGAAATTAAAGTTAAATCTAAGGAAATAATTGATTCAAAAATTATAATTTTCCCCCCGAGAGGTCTGGGTCAAAGAAGGTCTGGTTCACAACTTCAGTTTGTAATTTCTGGAGACACTTATTCTGAAATTGATTCAAATATGAATATTATTCTAGGTGAACTTAATAATAGTAAAGATTTTCTTTTTGTTAGAACAGACTATAAAAAATCAAGACCACAACTAAAAATCTTAATTAATAAAAAAAGAGCCTATGATCTTGAGGTATCAAACTCAGAGATTGGAAGAACATTAGAAATCCTTCTAGCAGGAAGAAAAATTAATTCATTTATAGATAAAGGAGAAGAATATTATGTGATTTTACAAGCAAAGAAAGAGTTTAGAAAAAATTTAAAAAATATTTTGTCTTATGAAGTAAAAAATAAAAAGGGGGATTTAGTTAGACTTGAAAATGTTTTGAATATTGAAGAAACAGCAGAAGCAAAAGAACTTAATAGATATAATAAAATGAGATCTATAACATTAAGTGCTGGTTTAAATAAAAATTATTCTCTTGGAGAAGGAATTAATTATCTTGAAAACTTATCAAAAAATAAGTTAAAAGGTAATTATAAGATTGACTTCAGGGGACAAAGTAAAGAATTTAAGGAATCATCAAATCAATTTTATTTTCTATTTATAATTTCACTTCTCTTCGTTTATCTTGTTTTATGCGCTCAGTTTGAGAGTTTTAGATATCCTTTTATTATAATGATTTCTGTTCCATTAACTTTATTGATACCAATTATATGTTTAATAATTTTTGAAAATTCCTTAAATATCTTTAGTCAAATAGGAATAATAATACTCATGGGTATAGCAGCAAAAAATGGTATTTTAATAGTTGAATTTGCTCGCCAACTAAAAAATCAAGGTGAAAATAGCTCAAGATCTATTATAGAATCTTGTAAAAAGAGATTCAGACCCGTAGTAATGACAGGAATATCTACAATTGTTGGAGTAATTCCTCTTGTTATAGGATCTGGCGCAGGATATGAATCTAGATTAACTATAGGAATTGTATTAATATCTGGGATTTTCTTTTCAATTTTTTTAACGTTATTTATAACACCATTTTTCTATAGTTTGATTGATAAAGAAGTTAATGAAAGTTAAAATTATCGGACCTAAAGTAGTTTCCGTCAACACTAAGATCATCAGTATTTAATGAATATTGTTTGCCAATCCATTTATTAATATATTTTTCAATATTTTTGTCGTAACTAAGATTTAAGGCTTGAGTTTTTGTCTTAAAAAAATTATTAATCTTTCCGTTTTTAACAATTTCATTCCCATCTTTAAAAACATAAACCGGCTTTCTAAACATTTTATCATATTTTAAATTTGGGTTATAAATTGATATATCAGCTAAACAACCAGGAGCTAAAGAGCCTCTATCACTTAGACCTAAAATCTTAGCTGGTTCAGATCTAGTCATAATTGCAATATCATTCATTGTATAAACTCTTTTTATATCTCTTAGATACGACATCTCATAGGAAGTTTTATTTATTTTACTGGCGCACTCTGAACGGTAATCATAATCCATTAATAGCCTAAATAATTCAGGATAACTAGTAAAAGGAGCTCCATTTGGATGATCTGTTGTAAAAAAAACTTGAGATGGATTCTTAATTAACAAGAATATTTCAAGACCTATTAACCACTGAAAAGCATTTACAAAGTTTTCTTTTTTATATGAGTAGGGAATAATGCCCCCTCCCCCATCTTCTAATTCAGTCGTGATCCACTTTTTTGGATTAGCATTTTTTCTTGCTGAATACTGTCTTAAAATATCAGATGATATGGTAACAGTTGGTTGAAACATCACTTGGCCAACATCAACTGTAATGTTTTTATTTTTATTTACAGCATCACATAATCGCATAGCTCCTGACGAAAACCCTTTTTTACCTTTATTGTCATACCCATAAAATTGAACATGCGCAAGGTGCATTCTTCTTCCTTTAGCTGCTTTAATAGTATCCAGAATTGTATTAATATTTCCAGCCATACCTAAGTTATTGCAATGAACATGCAAAGGATGCTTCACCTTAAGATTTTCAATTGAATTGCATAACGAATCAACAATTTCTCTTGAAGAAACTCCGTATTCTGGAACAATATCATCCAGATTAAAATTATCACGACAACCACGTTTAAATGATTCTGTACCTCCGGCATTTATTACTTTCAAACCAATACTTTTAGTTGAATTTATAGTAAAAGCTACGTAATCATCAATGAATTGCTGTCCCCTTTTTTTTTGAAGCGAATTTAATAAAAAACTATCATTGCCCAATACCGACAAACATGCTTTGTCAATCATTGGAATTTTTTCTAATTCTAAATGACTAAGAAACGAATTTACTGGTAATACAGCTGGTTCAACTACAGTTGTAAAACCCATCTCAGCATATCTGTACCCAGTACCCTCACAAGTCCATCTAGTATTAAATCCAGGGAGGGTTTTTTTACGTTTTAAATTTTTCTCTAAAAAATTAAAGTGTATTTCCGGAGATAATACTCTTGCATTATTTACATTCCCTCCAGCAATGTGAGAATGAATGTCTATTCCACCAGCCATTACAATCATTCCGGAAACATCATATGATATTTTATAATCTACTAATTCTGATATTGAAGGTGAAACAATTTTCCCATCGCAAATATATATATCTTTTTGCTTGCCATTTATATTTCTTGAGGGATCATAAACTATCCCATTGGTAATTTTAAATTTCATTTTGCAACTTTTGAGTTAAAGTAGTATTAAATAATACTTTAAATTTATATTTATAATACAAAATATTTAATATATAAAT
>JBELJQ010000016.1:0-36320 GCA_042090305.1 Candidatus Pelagibacteraceae bacterium
ATATTAGCGCCAACGGCAACAGATGAAACAGAAGTCATTTTTTCTCCTTAGTTAAAGTTTATAGTTAAGTAAACGTCTTATCTTAAAAATGTTTACTTTTTAGTTTAATAAAGAAAGTATTGCCATCTGCGCTTGGTTTGCCTGAGCAACCATTGCCAGGGATGACTGGTTGATAATATTATTTTTTGCCAGTTCCGCCGACTCTTTGGCAAAGTCAACACTTTCAATTCTTGATGCAGCGGCATGAGTATTTGCAGATAAAGCGAACATATTTGATTGATGTCCCTTTAATGCATTTATACCGGCAGCAACAAAACCTAATGCTTTGGATATATTTCCCATTTGGGTATCAGCATTACTAACTCCTGCAGCTAAAACAGGTTTGATAGGTGAACCCATATGAGTTAATGCTCCTTCGAAATTAATTGCTATTGAAACCTCAGATAACAGATCAACACCGTTGATTTGTTCATCATTAATTTCATCAGCAGCTATTACGATTGCATTTTCCTCAGCCTCGATAGCAGCGATATCAGACGTATCCAACGTTCCAATACTAGCTTTTTGCACTGCTAATTCTCTTAATCTTGTATTTAAATTTGCTAATTCTAAAAGAACAGATTCAGCTGTTTGTAAAAAAGAAATACCTGCTTCTGCATTTCTTGCAGCCATGTCAGCACTTCTAGCTTGATTAGTTAAACTATCAGCAACTGCCGCACCGGCAGGGTCATTTCCAAACTTAGTTCTTATTCCCGTTGAAAGTCTAGCAATGGAGTTAGCCATTGCTCTTTGGGATTTTGAAGCAGAATCAACTGCAAACTGAGCTCCATTAGTAACTGTAGAAATTGAAGGCATTTTATCTCCTTATTATTTTAAGTTTCCATTAACATCAATTTATTAAATTGATATCCGCATAACTTAAAACGACATTAGATAAAATTGTTAAGTTTTTATTGAATTTTTTATTTTTTTTGTATAATGCCAGTGAGAGGAGGGTAAATGCCTGATAAATTGTTTTGTCCAAGTTTCATTTATGAAATATGCGTATCACTTGCTGTCAAAGATTTTCTAACACAAGCCAATACACTTGATGCTATTGCAAAAAAATATTCGGATGGAATAAGTGAGAATTACTCGGATGTTTATCCTGATGAAATTGCTGGACCCTCTGAGGATATTCTTAGATTCTTATCTGAAAGGAAAAACCCAATATTTGAGGCTCACGATCTTGCAAACCACTATGCGTATTGGAAATTAAATTTTGATGGTAGATCACAACGTAAGCTAAAAGGAATATTTAGTGATTCATTTAAAGGAGCTAAAGAAAAAAAATATAGTATTGAAAAAATAATAAAAGATTTTAAAGCCTATTGTTTTTCTTTAAGAGCAGGTCAGGTTGAAAAATCTCCGTCTGGTTGGGATATAACAAGAGAACAAGAGATAGATATTTTGGGAAAAATTGTTAATAAAAAAGTTGGGTCGATTTTAGATTCAATTTAATTAACTAATGAAATCGAATAGATTTAATTTAGTAATGTTTATGAATGCCTTTTGTGAAGCCTCTTGACTGGTAAGTTGAGATTGTAAACTTGTTACTAATGATGCAAGGTCAGCATCTTCTAAATCACTTACGTCCTTACCGATAAGAATTTTTCTTTCCTCAAGCACATCCCTAAGTCTCTCTGTGCTGTTCATTCTAGCACCAACTTTTGCCCTTTGATTGGATACGTGTGATTGAATTGTAACAATCTCATCAAGTCTACTTGAAATTGTTTGGTCTGTATCAAAAACTGTTTGAGAATTACCAAGCAAGTTACCCGCCGCATCTACTGGTTGAAAATTGAAAAATGATGTTGGAGTATCCTGAGCTTTTGTAATACCTTCAATTTCAACGTTTGACAAATCAATATCATAACCAAAATCATTGACTAATTTAAGTGTTGTATTAGAGTCTTCTAATGTTGCAGTAATATCTAAATCCGCCGCATTAATTGCACTAGCTACGTCTGTCAAATCAGTTCCGGTAATATCAAGAGAAAAGTTAGTTGTTTTTGAATTAGTTGTGTTACCGTTAGATGTTATGGTAAATGAATAAGTACCTGGATTTTCATTCGTTAGATTAATTTTTGCAATACCTTCAGCTTTAGCGGCTTCAACTCCACTATTTGCAGTTCTAATTGATGTGCTAATATTGTCGATAGCTGCAAATAAATCAGTCGAGACTCCGTTAGCAGTTATAATATCCTGAAATACAGTACCACCATCAATTGTAGTCTCAACTAACCTAGACTCTGAAATTTGTAAATTTAGAATCCCTCTGTCACCCTTATACTCTATTTTTCCATTTGCATTTTCTACAAAAGGACTGGTTTTGGTTTTAAATCCGGCAAATAAAAAAGTGCCTGATGAATCTTGTGTATTAGCTAAAGTCATTAGTTCTTTTCTCATTTCATCAAATTCTAATGCGATAGCTTCTCTATCCATTACACCGTAAATGTCATTGGCAGCTTGAACTGATAATTCTTTTGCTCTAATAAAAACATTATTTACTGCTTCCATAGTAGAGTCCATTAAACTTAGTCTATCGAGAGCAACATTTGAATTTTCAATAAATCGATCAACCTTTCCGAGAATATCTTTCATTCCAGATAATTGAACTGCTCCAACTGGATCATCAGAAGAAATAGTTATATTTTTACCGGACGAAATTTTATCCTGAACTTTTTGAATTTTCTCCATATTGTTAGAAAATTGATTAAGTTGTTGTTCATTAAAAAGTTTATTACTTATTTTCATGATAAATAGTTAGCAAATTCTATGCCTACTTAAAAAATAATTTTTTATGAAACCACTCTAAGAAGAGAATCAAATAATTCTCTTGCTGTTTGAATTATTCTTGCATTAGCTGAAAAGGCTTGTTGAAACTGAATTAAAGAAGCAGCCTCTTCATCAAGAGATACTCCAGCCTTTTCATCTTCAAGAGCCTCGGCCTCATTTTTACTTGCCTCTGCATCCTGTGCTTCCATCTTACTACTTCTGACTGTAGAACCAACTTCGGTAGCAGTTTTATTGAAAATATCTTGAAAACTACCAGAATTCAAACCGTTGACATCAGTGGATTGTAGGTCAATCATTCTTAGGATATTTCTATTATCACCAATTCCATCTTTATTACTTAAAATAGTAAATGTATCATTTACATCAGTATCACCAGTAAATTTTAATGTCTTCTCTATAGCTGAAACTACTCCATCATCAGGTATTAATCTTGTTGCAATTGAATGTCCACTTAAACTGTCAAATATCTCAACTTTTTGACTGTTCGTTGAATCTACTACAACTTTTAGATCCGACTCATCTGTAATCGGATTTACTTCACCAAAACTGGATGCTATTTTTTTTGAACCATTTCCTGTCATCAGAATAATTAAATCTTCTGGAGGTAAATTATCTATTTTTAAATTATTACCAATTAATGATTTCATGCTATTAGCTGGAACTTCTACATCCACAGCTGAAGCTGAACTATAATCTGTTGTAAAAGTTTGGATTCTTATACTTTCATCAATTACATTCAAATGCATTTGATTTGTTTTAAAACCATATGTTTCTGCATTTGAACCATCCCCAAAGCTAACGGTATTTATTGATATATTATTTTTATCTGCTTCTTTAATAATTGATATCTGCGCATTAGTATCACTAATTTGATTTATTTCAGCTGAAATTCCCAAAGTGGAAGCGGGAGTGGTAAAATCATCGTTTAGGTAAGCCTGTGCATATACAGTAGCAAAGGTATCTGTTGCACTTCCATTACCTCCTCCAAAAGAAACTAGTGTTGGTGCAGATTGAGTTGCTTCAAGATAAGTGGTAGACAAACTAAATGTGTTAGCATCTACAACTTTTACATAATATGAGCTACCAGATGTTAGTCCATTTAATGCTGTTCCGGCAGCAGTATACGTAAGTTTATCACCTGTTTTGAAACTATGACCAGTTGATGTGATTGTCGTTGATGAACCTCCAATTGTACTAGTATTTACAGTTTTTGAATTGGTTCTTACAAAAACTCCAATTGGATCAGAGTTATCTTCAATAGCAATATGAAAATGAGTAGAATCACTTCCCGAAGGAGTTGATATAGATGAACCGGTAATAGTTGTGCTGACTTGTGATGGCTCTAAACCAAAATTCAGAGCGTTTGTATCATTGACAGAGTCAGAAGGAAATGAAAACTGAGATGCAGAAATTGTTTTTCCTGCTGAAATATATAGTTGTTTTTCTGGATCAAAAGAATCATTACTATTTCCTCCAGTATTACCTGCAATGGTGATAACAGATGGTGTTGAATTAGTAGCTAAAGTATAAGATTCTGCAATTTGAAAATTATGTTCATCAGTTTTAACAACAAAATAAGTTTTTCCGTCTAACAAACCAGTTCTTGGACTTGAAAATTTATCTCCAGTACTTCCACCTTGACCACCGGTAATAGTTATAGCTGTTCCACCCGTAGCATTCGAACTTGTGGTAGCTAATTTAAAATTGTCGGCATCAACTCTAATTGCAAAATATGTAGTTCCATCGGTTAATCCCGAAATTGCTAAAGTACCCTCTGCATCATAAATGACTGGGTCACCAGTAGAAAAGCCGTGAGCTTTTGCTGGAATTGTTGTTGTTGAAGAAAAATTTGTTGTATTCACTATTACTTTTTCAGCTGCATTATAAGTTATAGCGTCGCCAGTTTCTAAATTATGTTCTGGTGATGAAATTGAATTCGCAGCTGTAAGAGATGTTGTATCAACAGTAATTTCATCAGGATTTTCAAAATATGCTATAAGTTTACCTTCCTCTCCTCCTGTAACAATTACTTCACTACTTTTCATTGTTAACGTATAAGTTAAGTTATCATGATTAATTCTAAAGCTAGATCCTTCCTCTGGTAACGTGGCAAGTGATTTTCCTAAAATTTCAGTTGATGGACTGTTTGCCCTTAGGCCTTCAACAATTTTAGCCGATACTTCACTTGTACTCAAACTATCAAATTTTGACATATCAACAGTTGTAGTAAATGATGACCCTGTTCCTGATGCTGGTAATGTCAAGCCATAACTGAGAATTGAACTTGAGGCACTGGTTCCATCAGAATTTCCTGTTGAAAAGTCACCATCAAGTACAACAGGTTTAAGAGTTTTAATTTCTCCAGTTAACGAAGAGGAAATACTGTAAAAACCATCTTCGAGAGCATTCGTTGCGCTAGTTACCGTTGTGGATCCACCATCATTTGTAGAAACAACAGATGATGAAGATTCAATTTTTACCTCACCGCTGAACCTAGCTGCTTGAAAACTTAAACCATCTAAATCAACTGAACTATTTGTAGATGAAAAATCACTTGATAAAATTTCTAAGTTCATTGGAATAATAAATTTGTCACTTGCATTTCCTCCACTTCCTCCAAGTGTAATGGCTGTTCCGGAGGAGGCATTTGAAGAGCTACTTGCTAATTTAAAATTATTTGCATCAACTTTTATAGCAAAATATGTAGTGCCTGATGTTAAATTATTTAGAGCTGTGCCAGCTGCATTGTAGACAAGCTTATCACCCGTTGAATACCCATGAGCCGAAGAGTTAATTGTAGTTGACGCCGAACTTCCAAGCCCAGTTGTATTAAATGTTAATGCATTTGTAGTATTAGAACTTGTAAAATTTGATATTTTTACGTCATCGCCATTTTCATTTTCTAAAATTATATGTTTTAAATCTGATGATAAATTTGCTTTGACGCCAGTTCGACCAGAATAGTTATTAATATTATTTGCTAAATTTGTTAAATTATTTGTCAATACTGAGGCACTAATAGAAACAGAATTATTAGTTCCCGATTTACTTTCTAGAGTAAAAGAAATTGTACCGTCATAATTTGGAGCACTTAACTTTATTCTTGTTGTAGCTGACGCTTCAACTCCCAACGTATTAGCTTTTTCGTTTATTAAGTCTGAAACATAGCCTGCTGAGGACTCTACGGGAACGGTTATATTCTCAGATTTACTACTTCCACTTAAAGTTAATCCTAGAGTATATCCTGATGTGACATGACTTGATGGAACTGTACTTGCTGCTCTTTGAGAACTTACTGAACTTCCATCAGCACCGTATGTTATAATATGGTTTCCAGCAACCGTAGATCTTTGAATATCAATGTTACGATATTTTTCTAATTCTGAACCATTTAAATAATCTGCTCTATATTCTGAAAATTTATGAAATCCATTTTCTTCAGTAAGATATTCTGCTATTTCACTTTCAGATAAGACTGTTCCTGATAAATGTCGACCTTCTCTGGTAAAAATTTGTATTTGACTTGCTGTTGTTATTGATGGGTTATTAACGACTCCATTAATTGTCGAACCTGCACTTATCGATCCCGTTGAAAAATTTTTATCATTACTAGCTATTGTTAAAGTTGAACTGCCAGCAGCAGCAAAGAGACCTAAGCTTCTAAATGTGTGCGCAGTTCCATTTACATCTCGACTTCTATTTAGTGTATCAGCAATTTCTTTAATAGATGATACACCAGTAATATTTACAGTCACGGAACTTGAATCAGCTAACGTAATTGTTAGGCTTGTTAAGTTTTCAATATCAGAAGACGAAACACCAAATTTCATTTCAGGTTGTGTTGTGTATGAACTCAAATTAACGA
This sequence comes from Candidatus Pelagibacteraceae bacterium, assembly GCA_042090305.1. Taxonomy (GTDB): domain Bacteria; phylum Pseudomonadota; class Alphaproteobacteria; order Methylaequorales; family Methylaequoraceae; genus TMED13. The sequence goes on from JBELJQ010000016.1 coordinate 6,704, forward strand.
AATCGGTTCCATTTTGGATAACAGCTGCACCACCATCTTTACCAAACTCTGTTGATGTTACAGGGTTCAGTCCATTTGAGAAAATATTATTTAAATTACCGATTGTAGTTTTATCTGTAAAATTCATAGGTGTTAATTCTTCTAAAACAGCATCACTAGTATTACTAGTGCTTGAGCTTACTAATGTTGTAGATGCTGCTGCAAAATCCTCAGGTCGTTTTAATAGAAAAGTCATACCAGAAGACGGGCTGTCGGGCACTATTGAAAATTCATCTCCATCTAGAGCGTTTCCAAAAAAAGATATTTTAAAACCATCTGTTTCAATTGTTTCTTTCCCACTTTTAACAATATTTTGGTTACTATTTGAATATAAATTCCAAAGATCCGTTTTTTCATCATATAAAACTTTGAATTCATTTGCTTGTATTTCTGATGGATTAGTAACAAAAACCGCAACACCAACATTTGATCTGTTCGTTGGGTTTTCAACTGCTTTGAGACTTGAAATAGCAAACATTTGTGCACCTTTTTCACCATTTAGATTAAGGCCATTTTGATTTATTTCGTTAAACTTTTCAGTTAGTATTGTTGCAAGATTATCAATTTCATTAAGGGTATCATCTGCTATTGCGTATGATTGAACCATACCTGATATTATTCCTCCCTGAATTTGATTCGTAGCTGTTTGATTAGAACCAACAACTGGTTGTAACCTTGACCCTTGATTAATAATATCTAAATTTGTAGTTCCACTATTTCCTTTTGATGGATTTGCATTTGCACTTAAAATAACTGGTCCTGAACCAGTTTTACCTAACCTTACTTCTGCTTGACCTTTTCCGCCATATGATACTGTGATTTGAGTGACTTCTGCTAATTGATCCAATAATAAATCACGCTGATCTAATAGTGCATTGGAACCGCTCCCCTCTGTTCCAGATGCTAAAATTTTTGCATTAATATTTGATATCTGTTTAGTTAATAAATTTACTGAAGTAACAGCACTATTTGCTTTTTTTTCAATTTGATCTTTTAAGTTTTCAATTCTAACCGAATACATATTAAACTGGTCAGCTAAATCCTTACCCTTTTCAATTGATACAATTCTAGGTGCTTGATCATCTGGATATGCCGCAATATCTTGTAATGAGCTAAAAAAATCACCTATTGAGGAACTAAGATTTGAATCGGAAGGTAATAACAAATTTTCTAAGTCACTCACTTCTTTTGAAAAAGTGTCTGCCTTTTGAAAGAGAGATGAAGCTTGTCGTGACTTATCAATTAAAAACTCGTCAAATGCTCTCCTTATATTCTCTACCCTTACTCCTAAACCAGTCTGATCAGATATTTCTGTTACACCACCACCGGCACCACTTACTTCTTGTAATCCAACTTCTCTTTTTTTAAAACCATCTGTATTTACATTGGCAATATTTTGACCAGTAACAGCTAAAGACTGTCTATAAGCTTGAAGTCCACTTTTTCCTATATCAAATAAACTGGGCATTTATTTCACCTTTTTCTCACCGAACTGTCTTACTAAGGCCTCTGCTATCCCAAAACTTTGATTCTTTGAAATGATTTTTGAATATTCCTGATCAAGTAAGGAAAAGTAGGTATCATTCGCGCTGTTAGAAAGAATACCTTCAGCGAGCTTTGCTTTTCTCGAACTCTTCATCATTTGGTAAACAAATAGAGATTCAAAATCTTTAGCAACATCCTCTAAATTTTGACCTTTTGAGTTTTTGGTACTAAGTTTTTCATTAGAAAAATTACTATCGATTACCTCCTTAAACTTATTTATAGAATTAACATTCATAGTATTTTTTTCTTATTAAATAATTATTAACTCTGCCCTTAATGCTCCAGCTTCTCTTAGTGCTTCAAGAATTGCAACCATATCAGTTGCAGTAGTTCCTGTTTCATTGAGTGCATCAACTAAGGTTTGAAGCTCAATACCGGGATCAAACACAAAAGCTCTTGCAGGTTGCTCATCAACCTCAATTTGTGTATCCTGAGCAGTTGTTGCCCCGGTTCCTGAAACTGTCGCCGATTGACCAACTACTGTACCAGTTCCTTCAGATAATAGTTTAGTATCCTCTTGAATTTTTACTGAAAGGCTACCGTGAGCGACTGCAGCTGGAGAAATTCTTACATCTCCTCCAATTACAACTGTACCTGTTCGCGAGTTAACAACAACTTTAGCTTTTGGAGTGACAGGTTCAAAATTTAAGTTTTCAAGTAGACCAATAAATGAGACCTTTTGTGAAGGTGCAGATGGTGTTCTAACTTTAATTGAAGTTGAGTCTAGTGGAGTGGCAACTTCCGGTCCAAAAACATCATTGATTGTATTTGCAATTTTGTCAGCTTGAGAAAAATCTGCCTGATGAAGATTTAAAACAATATTATCATTTTCAAGGAAAGAACTCTCAACACTTTTTTCTACAGTCGCACCATTTGGAATTCTTCCTACAGTTGGTGTTCCTTGAATAGTACTAGAGCCATCTGCACCTTCAACCCCTAATCCACCTACAACTAAGTTACCTTGTGCAATTCCATATACTTGTCCATCTGCACCCTTTAAAGCTGTCATCAATAAAGTTCCACCTTTAAGTGATTTTGCTTTACCTAAAGATGAGACAGTTACATCAATTGTGTTTCCTGGTTTTGCAAATGGAGGGAGAGTTGCAGTAACCATAACATTTGCAGCATTTTGTGCATTTATATCCGCTACGTTTGCAATAACACCAAACTGAGAAATCATTGATGCAATACTTTGCTTGGTTAAGTTAACACTACCATCCCCAGTTTTTGCTAAACCAATTACGAGACCATATCCAACTAGTTGGTTAGTTCTAACGCCAGCTACTGTTGCCATATCCTTAATTCTATCTGCATTACAAAAATCGCTTACGAACAGAAAGGTTAAGAAATAAATTATAAAAATTTTTTTGATCATAAATTAAAATGGCGAAACGTAAGCAAAATACCTACTTAACCATCCCTTTGTTACACTATCATTCATATCCCCAGTACCAGTATAAGATATTGAAGCATCAGCTACTTTTTTTGAAGAAACTGTATTCGATGATGAAATATCTTCTGGTCTGATAACTCCAGCAAGTCTTATGTATTCAGTTCCACTATTGTATGCTAACTTTCTCTCTCCTTTAACTTGAAGATTACCATTAGGGAACACTCGCACAACTGTTACAGAAATCGTACCTGAAATACTATTTGCTTGAGCAGCTGAACCAGTACCAGTAAATGCTTGAGTTGTACCTCCTTGAAGCCTTCCTTCATCCACACCGTCTTTAAATAGAAGTTTACCTATAATAGAAGAGGGACCAAACAATGCTTCAGGTAAATCAAACTGGTAATTATCCTGCTTTGAAGTAGTTTCTGAACCCGAATTTGCTGCTGTCATAGACTCCTCAAGAGTAATAGTGATTATATCACCAACAGCATTTGCCCTACGATCAGAGGCAAACAATCCTCCACCACCGTTATAAACAGCACCTTCAGTAGACATGTCTTTCATTTCAAAGTTAGTAAAATCTGGTTGAATACTTTTAAATTCCTCACCAATTTTATTCTCCATATAAGTAGAACAACTTTGAATACTAAAAAAAACTAATAAATATAAATATCTCATTTTAGACTACAGGTTATTACTTACAAATCTTAACATTTCATCAACTGATGTTATTGCTTTTGAATTTACTTCATATGCTCTTTGTGTTTCAATCATATCCACTAACTCTTGGACCACATTAACATTTGATGCCTCTAACGAACCTTGAACAATTTTACCAAAACCAGCAACGAATGGATTTTCTAAAATTGGCGGCCCACTTGCAATGGACTCTACATAAAAATTTTCGCCAATCGGTTGTAAACCTGTTAAATTTTGAAAGTTTGCTAACTGTAACTGACCAACTTCCTGTGCTTCAACCTGCTCAGGTATTTGAACAGAAATAATACCATCTGCAGAAACATTTATTTTAGTAGCCTCAGCAGGTACGGCTATCTCTGGCTGAATAATAAATCCGCTACTTGTGGTAAGAAGTCCTTCATCATTTCTTGAGAATGCTCCATTTCTTGTATAAACTAACTCTCCACTTGGTAAAAGAACTTGAAACATACCTGTTCCATCAATTGCTAAATCCAATGAATTATCAGTGGAAATGATACTTCCCTGGGAGTGCATTTTGTTAGCACTAACTATATTTACACCAGTACCAACAGAGAAACCAGAAGTTAACTCGGTATCAACCGATGTTTGAGCACCACTGCTTCTTATTATTTGGTAAAGTAAAGATTCAAAATTTGCTCGGTCTCTTTTAAAGCCATTTGTATTTACATTCGCAAGATTGTTAGATATTATTTGCATCCTAACTTGTTGAGCATTCAAGCCAGTTTTTGCTACATGCATTGCATTTATTCCCATTGTTGTTGCCTCTTTCTAGAATTATTTAAAAGAGTTTTGCAAACATTATGCCATAGAAAAAACAATTAACAGAGTATTCAGGCCTTACCAATTCTGGTGGATTTACCTTCTTTTATATTACGTATTGTGCTTTCAATCAGATTATCAGAAAATTTTCGTAGTTTAACACTATCAAAATTGGAACAAAAAATTCTAACAGAAGTAACAAGAGCTAGAGCTTGTAATAAATCACCATCAGATATTTTTTTTTTTTTGATCTCCTTATCTAAAAGGTTCAGAACTTTGCTTGCTAATTCAGTAACGTGTTTTGGGTTAGGGGATTCATGATGACTGTCAAAGAAAAAATCAATATTTTGATTTTCAAATATTATTGAGAATGGTATTCTATTAGTCATAATAATTAAATAATATTTGTTAATCTAAATTTCAAACCATGAAAGATTTAAATATACAAAAAGCGATATCAATTTTAAATGATATTCTAAAATATGAACTTGCAGGAGTTGTTAAGTATACACACTTTGCACTGATGGTTACAGGACCAAATAGACTTATTCTAGATAAATTCTTTAAATCCCAAGCCTCAGAATCATTGCAACACGCTCAACAAGCCGGTGAATTATTAACAGGATTAGGGGGACATCCCTCTCAAATGATACCAAAAATTGAAGAAACCAATCAGCATGAGATAAAAGACTTACTTAATGAAAGTCTCGTTCATGAACAAAAAGCGATTGACTTATATAAGGACTTACTTGATTGCTCTGAAAATAAAAGCTTATATATCGAAGAATATGCTCGCGAGATGATAAAGCAAGAAGAAATGCATGGAATAGAAATAAAAAAAATGCTTCGAGATTATAAAGAATAGTTTCGATCTTGGATGCTAAATTTAAGTTTTTTTTTCTTTATTTTTTTCTTTTTATTACTTTCATACTTTTTTAAAGATAATTTTGCGAACTTAAGCTCTTACATTCCTCACTTACTGGGGATAGTAATCTTCTTTATGGGTTTAACAATTGAACTCAAAGAATTACTTCACACTCTAAGAAAATTTAAGTGGATTATTATTACAATTTCAATCCAGTTTACTGTCATGCCTTTTCTAGCATTTATAATATCTCTAATTTTTAGATTACCATTAGAAATTAGCCTTGGATTTATTATTTTAGGTTCGTGTCCTGGAGGCACGGCATCAAACGTAATAACCTATTTGTGTAATGGTAATGTTTCCCTATCTCTTTTATGTACATTCATATCAACAATTTTTGCAATTATTCTTACCCCATTACTTATTTATTTTTATGGCGGTCATTCAATCGAAATTCCAGTTATAAATTTGATTTTATCCACATCAAAAATTATTTTAATTCCATTAGTTTTTGGTTTTTTGATTAAGTTATATTTTTTCAATTTTATTAATAAAATAAAAAAAGCCTTTCCCACTATTTCAGAAATTTCTGTTGCGCTTATAATTTCTATTATTTTTGCAATCAATTATGAAAATATAAGTTTTGTGACACCTCAAATATTTGGTGGTGTAATTATTCATAATATATGTGGACTTTTTTTAGGTTATTTAATTGCAGATTATTTTAAAATTCCAAAAAAAGAAAAGAAAACTATTGCTATTGAGGTTGGTATGCAAAACTCTGGACTGGGAATGGGTTTGGCTATGATTCATTTTAGCAATTTAGTTGCTTTACCATCTGCTATTTTTAGTCTTTGGCATAATATTTCTGCATCAATACTTGTCTATTTATCAAAAAAAAAATAGATTAAAGGATAAACATAGGAGAATTTATGGAAATTAGTGCAAAAAATCAAATTAGGGGAATAGTTACTTCTGTTATTCATGGAACAAGTTACTCACAAGTTGCTGTTGAACAAACTGATGCTGATGGAAATCCAACAGGTAGTTTTATTCATGCAGCTATTCCTGTGGATATTTGCAAAAAAATGGAACTTGGTAAAGGTAGTGATGTAACATGTATTTTCCCTGCTGCTACGGTGATATTAGCTAAACATTAGTTTTGTTTATCTATTGTGGAAGCCTTAATTGAATCTGTTAGATTGATTTTATCTTTAGATGAAAACCTATATGAAATAATATTTTTATCTCTGAAGGTTTCAGCAGTTGCATTATTTATTTCCACATTGATTGGTTTGCCAACAGCTGGATTACTATCTTCAACAAATTTTTTTGGAAGAAAACCTATAATATTGATTTTTAATTCAATGATGGCATTGCCTCCAGTTTTCGTTGGCCTTTTATTATACGTAATTTTTTCTCAATCTGGAATTTTTGGGTTTATGAAAATTCTTTACACACCAACCATTATGATAATTGCTCAAATAATTATAATCTTTCCTATTATTGTCTCAGTTAGTACTGAAGTCCTTGATAGTATTTTTAAAGAATATGAAGAATTTTTTGATAGTTTTGAAGTAAGTGTTTTTAGAAGAGTTAAAACAACACTCTTCGACGCTAGGTTTTCTCTTATAACATGTGTTTTAACTGGTCTAGGTAGAGCTTTGTCTGAGGTTGGGGCAATAATAATTGTTGGCGGTAATATTGTTCATTACACTCGAGTTATGACCACTACAATTGCCCTCGAAACTTCAAGGGGTAATCTAACTTTAGCTATGGCACTTGGTATAATTTTAATTTTTATTTCAATCTTTCTTAACTTTTTAGTTTTACTTATTAAAACAACAACAAAAAATAATTCGTATGATTAATAATAAGGTATCATTTAAAAATGTTAGTTTAAAATTGAAGAATAACTTTTCTTTAAAAAATCTTTCATTTTCTTTTTCAAGTTTAGGTATTTCAATAATAATTGGACCGAATGGTTCGGGAAAAACATTAATCGCCAAACTTATAAGAGGGATTGTCAAACCAGATAAAGGAAGTATTCAATTAAAAGAAAAAAAATCTAGAATAAGTTACTTATCTCAGAAACCAACTTTTCTTAGAAGAAATGTTTTTAACAATTTAGCATACCCGATGTTAATTAATGGTTTTTCAGAACTGGAAACGAATATAAGAATTAACCATTTATTAAATTTTTTTGACTTTAGTGATAAAGCTAATTTATCAGCTAGAATTTTATCTGGAGGAAACAAACAATTCTTGTCCTTTATAAGATCGTTGGTATTAGATACTGAGATTTTAATACTTGATGAGCCATGTTCCAACCTAGACTTAAAGTCAAATAATAGGATAGAAAATTACTTAAAGAGTATTAAAAAAAAAAAAAAAATTATAATGGTTACTCATGATTTATTTCAAGCAATGCGATTGGCTGACGAAATACTAATAATAAATGATGGAAGGTTGATTGAAATTTCAAGTAGGAGTGACGTATTGAAATCAAAAGAGGAATTTACCCAAAATTTTCTAACAAGAAATATAAGTTAATTTAAACCTTTTCAACCTGAACCAAATTATCCGAAAAGGTTGGTGCATTTCCCATATTAGCAAACTCCGCTGAACTAATACTATTGACGGTACCTTTTTCATTCAATTGTCTCCAGTAACCTAAAGTTGAAACGATTATTCCTGGATTTACATCATCTGTAACTTTTACTAGACCCTCATAACTTCCTCTTTCGTTGAAAACTTTAACTTTATCACCGTCATTAATCTTTCTTTCGTTTGCATTAACTTGGTTAATCAGAACAAACTGATCTCCTTGTGTTTTTTGCTTGCCATCCATATTTGCATAGCATGAGTTAAGAAAGGCATGACTTTTAGGAGAAATAACGTTCAATGGATACTTTGAAGCTAATTCTTTATTATCAGTTGGTGATTCTCTTGGAGGTACATAATCTGGTAATTCGGGAAGATCTTGTCCAGGTTGATAGTCCTCATACATTTGTCTAAAAGGTCCTGCAACAAAATTTTTAACGTCTTTCAGAATAAACTGACATTTTCCAGACGGAGTTGGGAAATTCCCTTCCTTGTGTGGCACTCTATCGTCTTTAGTTCCGACATTTAATCGAGCATATCCATTCTTTTTAAGGTAGTTAAGATCAATACCATCGCAAGCTGGTGCATCCCAATCAACATAATTTTTAAGACATTCTTCATCATTCCACTTAAATTGTTCTTCTTCGAAATTAAATTTTTTAGCAAGAATTCTAAATATCTCATAATTTGATTTTGTTTCACCCGGAGCTTCTAAACATTTTTCATTATATGTTAAATATAAGTGCCCCCATGAAAGAATAATATCTTCATGTTCTGCACCCATTGAAGATGGTAATAAAATGTCTGCATAGGAAGCAGTATCAGATATGAAGTGTTCCGCAGAAACGAGAAATAGATCGTCCCGTTTTAATCCTTTGATAATTTTTTCTGTTTCAGGTGATTGAGTTACTGGGTTTGCATTCCAACACATCATTGAGCGTATAGGTTTATTTTTATCAATATTTTCACTAAGAAGTACTCTTCCGAGTTGTAAAGCATTAACCACTCTGGTTCCTTTAGGAATTAGATCAGGTCTACATATAGTGTCAAATTTGTATGGATGTTCCCATACTGGAAATTGGGTTATTCCACCACCTACATGTTTCCATGCGCCAGTCAATGCAGGTATACATGTAACTGCTCTTATAGTTTGTCCGCCACCATGATGTCTCTCTAGTGCAACTCCCATTCTTATTGCTGCGGGTTGATTGGTTGATAATTCGAAGGCTAATTTCTCAATATCACCTTTTTCAACCCCAGTAATTTTGGAGGCCCACTCTGGGCTTTTAGCAGTTACATGGTTTTTTAGCTCTTCAAATCCTTCTGTGTACTTATCAATATACTCTTTGTCAGTCAGATTATTGTGAATTAAATGGTTTATAATAGCCATGGCTAAGGCACCATCAGTTCCAGGTTTTGGCGCAATGTGCCAATCAGCTTGTTTTGCTGTTCTTGATTTATATGAATCAATTACAACTACTTTTGCTCCTCTTTTTTTTGCATCTTGAACAATCGCCCAATGATGTAAATTAGTACTGACACTATTACAGGCCCATATAACAATATATTTACTATGAATGTAACTTTCAGGATCTACTCCTGCCGTAGGGCCAATAGTTGTTAGCCATGCAGTGCATGAACCCTCTCCACAAAATGTTCTTTCACAGACTGTAGCACCGAGTTTATTGAAAAACGAGTCACCGCCATTTAAACCATGAACAAGGCCTTGATTTCCAAGATAACTATAAGGGAGTATAGCTTCTGGTCCAGATTCAGAAATGATTTTTGACCATTTATTATGAATTGTGTCTATAGCTTCTTCCCAGCTAATTCTTTCAAATTTCTTTTCACCTTTTTCTCCAACTCTTTTGTGAGGATATAAAAGTCTATCTGGGTGATAGTGCCTTTTTTCATAATCTTTTACTTTGACACAAAGTGTGCCTCTTGTCATCGGATGTGTTTTATTCCCTTTTACACTAACAAGTTTATCATCTGACACTTCATATATCATTGCACACGTATCTGGGCAATCGTGAGGGCAAGCCCCAAAGAATGTTTTTGATTGATCTTCCACAAGGTTATTTTATCTCAAAATTTAAATACTTTCAAATTTTTAATAATAATAAATCTTATAAATTTTTAATAATAATAAATCTTATAAATTTTTCATTACTAATTTAAGGATATGGTAATATAAGAGATTTTTATGTAATAAGAAGATTATCTTATCCAACAACATATTACATAAAAGAAAGAGCTAAAGAAAAAAAGTGAGAAAGGTTAGGGTTAATTATCTGGACATTAAGACCAATACGATTATTACCATTAATTGTGATTCACTTAAAAGGAACTTGGTAAATATAAATTAATTTAGAAGAAATAAAAAAGTTAAGCGGTCCAAATTAATACTTAATATTTCTATTTTTGGCCCAGATCATATAAATGAAGTTTGCGAATTTTTTTATTGGATATATTTTGAAAATAAGCACCAATATTTTAAAGTATTTTATATTATCCCAAATTTTTATGAATGCATCTATACCTTTAAGTATTCTACCATCTTCAGTTTTTAAATGTAAAACCCTCATCAAGTCTTTTTTTTTAATATCTCCAGAATTAGATTTCAAAAACGGTCCGTGAATGTTTACCCATTCGATTGTTTTTTTTTTGTCTAGTTTTTTATAAAAATTTATTTCCTTACTGCAAACTTTGCAATTTCCGTCATAGAAAACTTTTGTTTTATCTTTCATTTAAATTCCGTAACTTTTTATTACTTGATATGTGATTCTTGTAAAGAAATAGGTACAATTCAATGAAATTACAAACATTATTAGGAGTCTAAAAGATTTTTCTAAACCTTCACCTATCCAATTAATGAATCGAGGAGAATTTGCAATTTTGATACATACCTCAAAAATTAAAGTAAATGAAATCACAAAATTAACAATTTGAATTAAACCAGGAGAAATTTTCAAACAAACAAGAAATAAAAAAACTAACAAAAAAATTAGTTTAGTCAGAAATTTCCAGAAAATTATTTTATTTAAAAAAAACTTATTTATTAATTTTCCTTTTAGCTTGAAAATATTAGAAATAAAAAAAAGAGCTATTGCCAATAAAATGTGGAGAAATATAAGAATTGGTAACAGAGTTATATCCAATTACTTTTTCTTTCCTTTATTTGAATTTTTTTTTGTTAATTGAAATAAAAATGCAATAAATAAAACTGTGAAGACATAAAAAATTATGAATGATAAAGGGTTGTCGACCATAGATTGGTGCACTTTGTGTTGCTCACAAACTAAGTTTTGTTTAACTGTTTTTGATTGATTTTCACAAAATTGAAAAGGCGATTCTTTATTCACAATTAATTTATTTCTATTTCTATTTCACCATTTATATTTTCATTAATATCAAGCTCAGGTGAAACGACTTTAACTATTACTTTTGCCTTCAATGATTTGTCAATTTGATTCTTATTCACTAAGTCTCTTACCTTATTTTCTATTATTCTTTGAGAGTTTATACCCACGCCCTTCAGAAATTTTCTTATTGAGAGATTTAATTTTTCTTCATCCATAACACTAGATTAATTAATCATCTTAAATTGTAAAGTATATTATGATTTATCTTTTTTAAAACAGACGATATGTTTTAAATATATTGGAGTTTTTATCCCAAACTTATCTCCAATTTTATGAGTGTGAGAATGATGGGAGTGAACGAGAATAGGTACTCTTTCATTATTGGAAATCGTAAGAGTATAAATGAAGTTAGTACCACTAAACCTTCTATCGATAATTTTGAATTGCAGGTTACTTCTATCGCTATGTATTAAATCCTCTGGTTGAAGTAGTAACTTAACCGCTGTTCCTTTTTTAAATTTATATTCAAAGTTACCTTTTATAATACCTAAAGACTTATGCCTCAATTCTGAATTTGATAAAACCGTTGCATTTACAAATTCACCCTTATTAAAAAAATTTGCAACTTCAGGAGAATTTGGATGATGATATGCATGATATGGTGACGAGTACTGTAATAATTTATTTTTTATTATAACTCCGCACATATCGCTAAAATAAAATGCCTCATCATAATCGTGTGTGACAATGATACTTGTAAGTTTTTTTTTTTTTAAAACAGTTTTTAGAACCTCTTGTAACTCTTCTCTGAGACCTTTGTTTAAGTTAGAAAAAGGTTCATCTAATAATAGTAATTCTGGTTCATTTACAATTGACCTGATAAGTGCAGCTCTTTGAGCTTCACCAGAACTTACTTCGTGAGGATATTTATCGATTAGTTTAGTCAAATAAAAGTTTGATATAAGCTGATTAATTTCTTTTTCTTTACTCTTGTTTTTCACTCCAATAAGAATGTTATTCTTAAGATCTAAATGAGGAAACAAACAATTATTTTGAAACGCTAAGGAAATATTTCTTCTTTCAGGTGCAATGTTAATAGTTTCCGATGAAATTAGTTTATTATTTAACCAAATTTCACCTTTTAATAATTTTTCTAATCCAGCTACTGTTCTTAAGATAGTTGTTTTTCCAACTCCTGAAGGACCTAACAAAGTTATGATATCCCCTTTACGCTCTATTGAGAGGTTGACATCATTTATAGAGTGCTTTGCGCTAGATGAAAATGTTGCATCGACTATTTTAAATATTTCAGTCATTATCACTTATAATTTACTTTTATTTTTTTAAAAAGTATTTAGATGAAATTAAAATTAAAAAACTCGTCCAAATTACTAAGAACAATGAAGGAATTGAAGCAGCTTCAATAAGATCTTGTGAAGCATAATTAAAAGCTTTAGTTGAGAATGTTTCAAAATTAAAGGGTCTTAGTATCAAAGTGATTGGCAATTCTTTAATAATCTCAAGTGAGATTAGTATTACTATAAAGAGAGTATTCTCTTTCAAAATTGGTAGGTGAATTTTTGAGAAAATATCAAATTTATTGAGACCCAGAAGATAAGCGCTTTCGTCAACCTGATAATTAATTTTTAAATAGTTTGATTTTATTCCATTGAATGCAATTGAGTAAAATCTAAAAAAGTAACCAACTGTTAAACCGATAATTGATCCAATAAATAAGTTTTTAATGTTGATACTTAAAAGATTAGACAATGATGAAAAAAAAGTAATTACCGCTATCGCTATTAAAAGCCCAGGTATAGCGTAACCAGAAATTGATAAGTTTGAAATAAAATTTAAAAGTTTGTTTTTTAGAATTCTATTTCCAAAATTACAGAAAAAAGCAAAAGAAATGAGTATCAGAGATGTTACTAATATCAAAAGAAATGTATTGAAATTTAAAATCATTATTTCTTTTAGATTAAAGTAATGAAAATGCTTTAAAGACCAAAAAATCATTTGCATAATTGGGAATGCAAAGCTTGCAAAAAAAAGTATTAAGCAAAAAGAAAAAGCAAATAAAGATTTCCACCCTGAAAGTATTGGAATTTTACTATTTCTTACTTGGTTATTATTAATATCATGAAACCTTTTTCTTTTTTGGAATGTATTTTCAATTAGAAAGAAAAATAAAATAAACATAAGTAAAATTATTGAAAGAAGGTTTGATGTTTGAATGTCATCAAAAATGAACCAAGAATTATATATACCTGTTGTAAATGTTGATACTCCAAAGTGTGAAACAGTTCCAAAATCTGAAAGAGTTTCCATTGCTACTAAACTTAGTCCTATAAAAATAGCTGGTCTCGATAAAGGTAAAATTATTTTGGTTAATCTAGCTAATGGCTTGAATCCTAGTGTCTGAGAAATTTCTACATAATTATGAATTTTGTTTTGAAAAGCAGTCATTGATAAAAGGTATACATAACCGTAAAGAGATAGAGATAAAGAAACTACAGTAAATGTCATTGGGGCAACATTCGGAATATACTCATTTCCTGAAGAAGGATTAATGAAATTTATAATTGAATAAGCTGTACCATAGTTTTCAAAAAATGAACTAATAGAGTAACCATAAATGTATGGGGGTATGGCTAATGATAAAATTAACGAATACTTAAAAAAATTAGAACCAAAGAATTTATAAAATGAAATTAAATATGATGGTATTACTCCCAAAAAAAAAGTAAGAAAGATAACTAAGGTAAGAATAATAAGTGAGTTTTTTGTAAAATTTAACAAAACTGAAATATCCAGTGAATTATCATTTATTAAGGTTTCTGTAAATGAGTTTAATATTGAAAAAAGTGGAGTAATTGCGAATGCTGAGATTAGAAGGACAGTACTAAAAAAAAATAAATCTTTACTAATATATTTTTTGATTGATATCAAATCAATTCCAACCCTCTTCAAGCATAATGCTAAATGATTTCTTTTGAAGCTTCCCATACATTTCAACTGGAGTTTTCATATCTTCAATGTAACCATCACTCATATCTAATAATATATTTGGTAATTGTATTTCAGTAACAATAGGGTATTCAAAACTATTTTCACTTAGATGTTTTTGGGCACTATCTGTTACTAAATACTCAAGTAGTTTTATTGCATTACTTTTGTTGGGCGAGTATTTCAAAACACCAATACCAGAAATATTTATATGAGTACCTCTGTTTTGCTGATTCGGAAAAATTGGTTTAACTTTCCTCGCTGCATCTTGTTGGGATTTACCTTTTTTACCAGACAGCATTAATGCATAGTAGTATGTATTAGCTATTGCTAGTTTTGCTTCACCTGTTGCCACTGCAAGAATTTGTGATCTGTCATTTCCACTTGGTTCTCTAAAAAAATTATTTTTAAGTCCTCTAATCCATTTTTTGGTTTCCTTTTCTCCATTATTTAGAATAAGTGAGGCAACTAATGATTGGTTATAAACATTATTAGATTGCCTAATAGCTATGGATTTATACCATTTAGAATCAGATAAATTTTCATAATTAAGGAATTGTACTTCATCAGGTGATGTTATATCGGGGTTATAGTAAATTATTCTTGCACGCTTAGTTATACCAAACCAGTAGCCATTTCTTAAATTATTTGGGACTTTTTTAACTAGAGTAGGGGAGTAAATTTTTTGAAATAATTTTTTCTTTTCAGATGAATAAAGTCTTCCGGCATCTGCTAAAAAGAATAAATCCCCAATACAGTCCTTTCCTTCCTCAATTATTCTCTTTTCAAGAGGTTGAGGTTTTCCTGAAACAACATTAACTTTTATTCCAGTTTCTATTTCAAATTTTTTGTAAAGTTGATAGTCTGCTTCATAATGTCTTGATGTGTATAGGTTAACTTCTTTAGCAGAAATATCAAAGGATAATAGTAAAAGTAAGTTGATGGTAATGATAAGAAACATTAATGGTCTTGAATGATAATAATTATTAATATTAAAATAAAATTAATTAATTATTTGTCAAGAGTAAAGATTGAGAACTAAATATTGAGAAGTAGCTTAGGAATTGATTCCTAAGCTACTGTTAATACTGCTATTTTATTGAAATTACCTTAGGTTTTCTGTGTTCAGGTATTTGTCTTTCAAGTGTGATATAGAGCATTCCATCTTTCATCTGAGCATTATTAACTTGAATTTCATCAGATAGGGTAAATTTTCTCTCAAAACTTCTATCAGAAATTCCTTTATGAATAAAATCTCCCTTAGAACCACTTTTGTTAAGATTCTTTGATTTTATAGTTAACTCACCATCAGATATTTCTATTTCAATGTTATCCTTATTGAATCCAGCTAATGCCATAGAAATCTCGTATTTGAGATCATCTAATTTAAGTATGTTGTATGGTGGATAGCCAACTGAGGTTGACTCTATATCAAATAGTTTATCAAACAAACTGTCGAAACCAACAGTGTGTGGTAATAATCTACTTGTGTCAAAATTTGCTATGTTTTGCATATATTTCTCCTTATAATTAAGCAAGATTGATATTAACATCCCAATAATTTAGGCAATGTTATTTATAATATAGTGACATAAAGGCATGATGTCAATATGTCTTTTATTTATAGATAAATATTAATATTATATTTACTTTGATAGATTCTTAAGTTTGAAATAACTTTTTTTACATAATATCGAGTTTCAGAAATTGGTATTGATTCTATCCAATCTAGATATGATATAGATTTGGTTCTCGGGTCACCGTACCTTTTCAACCATATTCTCACTCTTCCAGGCCCTGCATTGTATGCTGCTAAGGCTAATGGAAGCGCGTTATCGAATTTTTTTAACATTTGATTTATATAAGTTGTTCCAAGCAAAATATTATACTGCGGATTTTGCGTAAGTTTCTTTTTATAAAATCTAATTCCTAATGATTTACATACTCTTTTGGCAGTAAATGGCATAAGTTGCATTACACCCCTTGCTCCAGCAGAACTGTAGGCATTGACTTTAAAATTACTTTCTTGATGAGAAATAGCATGAATAAGTGCCAAGGTGCTCTTGGAATTTTTATATTTATCGGGAATATAATCTTCTATTTTTGGGTATGAATATTTATATGATGGGTTTGGTAGCTTCTTAGATAATTTTAAAACTATACTTTTATCTTTCTCATTACTTGCTAATTCCATTACATAATTAATATGTTCAGGTTTCTCTAACAAGGTAACTAATTTTTCATAAAATGGGTAACTTCGCATAAATGATTTCTTTGAACTGTGAATTATTTTTATAACCTCAAACAAATCGTTATAGTCATTAGGACGAACTATCCTAGATTTATTTTCTTTTATTGAAAAATTATTAATCTTAATTGATGAATTTTGCCCGTAATAAGAAAATTTATTGATAGCAGACTTTTTAAACCAACTAACTGCTAATTGATTATTTTGAGAATTATCTATATCAATCAATCCCAACCAGAATGCTGCTTTTGCTTTATAATTTTTCCCTCCATATTCAAATACTTTTTTGAAATGCTTTTTGGCATTTTCACTTTGATTCAAGTGAGAAAAAGCAACCCATCCAGCAAGCCACTCTGCTTCAAGTCCGGAGTCGGTTGTTAAAGGCAACGTATTCTTACTGAGAATATCGTAAGCTCTAAAAAATTTCTTCTTATTAAGTAATCTTCTAATCACAATTCTTGAATTTATCCACCAACCTCTGACATTAGAAATTTTTTTGGGTGGATTAATTAAAAGATCGGATGCCGTATTTAGTTTTGCTTTCCTTCTCCATCTCATTCTTTCATAAACTAAGTCTGAATCATCAATTAAATGAAGTGGTACATCATTTATATATTTTGATACATTTGGTGATCGTCTACTTAAATTCAGCCTTGCTTCTCCAAGTTTTCTAAGATCACCTTTGACTCTGTTTAATGTTTTTCTGGCTGAAAATTCTTTTCCCTCAACCATAAGTCGGTTAAATCTTTTCCAATTATCTTGTTGGGTCCAGAAATTACTATACTTTCTAATAAAATATTTTTGCTGAGAAGAAGTTAAATTCTTATTGATCCAAATATCCCGAATCATTTCACTCTTATTAAAGATAGATTGTTCTTTAATTTGAGCTTCAAGATAATCAATAGAGCCTTTAGATGTTAATGGAGGATTATTTTTAAACCAATTAATTATTTTTTTTCGTTCAGTATTTTTTGTAATTGATGATTCAATCTTTTCAATGATTACTTTCTTTTTAGGCCAATTCGGGTGCTTGTTGATGAAATCTGAAAGATATTCAAATTGATGTTTACTTCCTGGCCTCGTAATATCTAACCACTTTACATACGATGATAGTGATTTGATATTATAGTCATTAGCTAAATTAACTGCCATGACCCAATTTTGTTTTTTTATCTGGTCAAATACATCGCTATATTTAGGTTGAGCTATCTGTGGTCTGGATATTGGTTCTGGTACATCTAACCCAAATACTCCATGCGTTAAAAAGCAAGATAGAAAAAAAAAAAACTTGATACTATTAGAATTTAAGACCATAAAGCTAACATAATATTTAGTCATAACGATATAGCAATAATTATATAAATTTTTTATACTAACATAATGATATTTAAAGGTTCTATCCCAGCTGTAATAACACCATTTGATAAAAAATTGAATGTTGATTATGATTCATTAGCTAAGCATATCGATTTTCTCATAGATAATGGCTCTCATGGTTTGGTATCTTGTGGCACAACAGGAGAGTCACCAACACTAAGTCATGAAGAACATAAGTTGGTTACTAAATTTATAATAGAAAAGTCAAATGGAAGAGTACCTGTAATGGCAGGTTGTGGTTCGAATTCTACAAAAGAATCTGTAGAATTAACAAAACATGCTTATTCTGTAGGTGCAATGGGAAATTTACTAGTCACACCTTATTATAATAAACCAACCGAGGAAGGTTTATTCAATCATTTTAAAACAGTAGCAGATAGTTGCCCAGAGCTTTCAACTTATCTTTATAATATTCCAGGTAGATCTATCATTAAACTATCAGAGAACCTAGTTTTTAAGTTATCTAAGATTAAAAATATTGTAGGTGTAAAAGACGCAACTGCTGATTTAGTTACTCCTTTAGCGATCTCAGAAATTTGTGGGAGTTCTTTTGTTCAACTTTCTGGGGAGGACGCCACATTCCTAGCATTTTTAGTAAGCGGTGGGCAGGGTTGTATCTCAGTGACAGCTAACGTGGCTCCTAAGTTATGTTCAGATTTATATGAAAATTGGGTAAGTGGTAATATAAAAAAATGTATGGAGATCAATGAACTTTTATATCCATTGAGCAGAACACTCTTCCTTGAAACAAGTCCATGCCCGGTGAAATATGCTTTAAGTAAAATGAATTTATGTGAAAATATTCTACGATTACCTCTAGTTTCAATTAATAATGATACAAAATTACAAATTGATAAAATTTTGAAAGAAATGAAATTAATAAATTAGTGTCAAAAGAAAAGAAAATTATAACACAAAATAGAAAAGCTAGGTTTAATTTTGAAATTATAGATAAAATTGAAGTTGGTATTGTTCTGAATGGTTCTGAAGTAAAGGCAATTAGACAAAATAAAGTTTCTCTAGACAGCTCATATGCAGCTTTTAAAAGTAATGAAATATGGATAATGAATCTTCATATTGATATTAAAAATTTTGATATAGGTTTTGACTCAACTCTGCCTGCTAGACCAAGAAAGATACTTATTAAAAGAGGTGAAATTGACAAGATTTCATTAAAAATTAAAAATAATGGTTACACTTTAGTACCTCTTGATTTGCATTTTAATTTGAAGGGTTTTATAAAAGTTCTTCTTGGAATATCAAAGGGTAGAAAAAAACAAGATCTTAGAGAGTACAAAAAACAACAAGATTGGAAAAGAGACAAAGAAAGACTAAAGAGGATATGATATTAATTGCTATTGGATCTAATTTAGAAACATCAATATATGGTTCTCCAAAAGAGAATTGTATTGCAGCAATCAATATTCTAAAGAAAAAATTTACTGTGCAATCAATATCTAAATTTTATAAAACTGAGCCTGTTCCGAAGTCTGACCAACCTTGGTTTGTTAATGCTGTTATAGATATAAGAACAAAACTTTCCCCGATAAAAATATTAAAAACGTTACTTTCAATTGAGTCTGATTTTAAACGAACGAGAAAAAATAAAAACGAAGCAAGAGTTATTGATTTAGATTTAATTTCATATAATAATCAAATTATAAAATCTAGGGAACTTACAATACCTCACCCAAGAATGCATTTAAGAAAATTTGTTATTAAACCAATATGTGACATTAATGAGAACTGGGAACACCCAAAGCTTAAAAAAAAGGCAAGTATAATTTTAAAAGAACTTGCAAAGCAGCAGATTATGTCTATAAATAAATAAAATTATGGCAAGAGTAACAACAGAAGATTGTATAACATCAATACCGAATAGGTTCCAGCTAGTTATTTACGCATGCTCCAGGGCCAGAGATTTGTCGGGTGGAACGGAACCAAGCGTTGACAAAAATAACGATAAATTTACAGTAGTAGCTTTAAGAGAAATTGCTGAAAAAAAAATTGATCTCGGAAAAACATGGCAAGGAATTGTCAAAACTACTCAAAGATATCAACCTGTGGAGGAGTCGGATATTGATGATGATCAGACTGTTCCGTTAAACGAAAATGCCTCAGAGGTATCGTTTGACAATTTTGAAAAAGAAAATGCATCAGAGAAAAAAAGAAAAAAAATTTATATGACACAAACTGAAATTCAAAAACTAATAAATCAGAAAAAAGATGATGTGCAAAATGAATCTGATGAAATAAACGACGTAGATATTGAAAATCCTAGCGAAACTGAATAATCTTCAAAATTCTTATTTAAAAAAAGTTAAAATTATCATAAAATCTGATTGTGTTAAGACAGTTAGAATTAGTTGAAAAAGTAAAATCGTATGACCCATGCGTTGAAGAGGAGCTTTTAAATAAAGCTTATATCTTTTCGATGAGGGCACATGGTAGCCAAAAAAGAGCATCAGGTGATCCTTATTTTTCCCATCCCGTTGAGGTCGCAGGAATATTAGCTGATCATAAATTTGATTCAAAAACAATTATAACAGCATTACTTCATGATGTCGTAGAAGATACAAGTTATAAATTAAACGATATAAAAAATAATTTTGGTGATGAAATTTCATATCTAGTTGATGGAGTAACAAAGTTATCAAAGTTTGAGGGAAGATCTGATAAATTTAATCAGGCAGAAAATTTTCGTAAATTATTATTAGCAACATCCAAAGACATCAGAGTTTTACTAGTCAAGCTTGCAGATAGACTTCATAATATGAGAACAATCCATCATATTAAAGACATTGAAAAGAGAAATAAAATTTCAAGAGAAACTATGGAAATTTATGCTCCTCTCGCAGAAAGACTTGGTATGCACGAAATAAGAATGGAATTAGATGATTTAAGTTTTAAAACATTAGAACCAGACATAAGAGAGTCGATAATTAAAAGGCTTAAATTATTGAGAGTTCAGGATGAACACCTATTTGAAAAAATACAAAAAAAAGTAGAGGAACTTCTTAGCGAAAAAAAACTAAAATTTAAAATATTTGGAAGAGAAAAAGCTCCGCACTCTATTTGGAAAAAAATGAAAATAAAATCTGTCAATTTTTCTCAGCTATCTGATATTTTGGCTTTGACAATTTTGGTAAATGATGTTTCAGACTGTTATAGAGCTTTAGGTGTTTTGCATCAAGTCTATTCATATGTTCCAGGAAGATTCAAAGATTATATATCAACGCCAAAGCCTAATGGTTATCAATCATTACACACCACTTTAATGGGCCCTTTAAATCAAAGGATTGAGATTCAAGTTCGTTCATTTGAAATGAATAGAAGGGC
This sequence comes from Candidatus Pelagibacteraceae bacterium, assembly GCA_042090305.1. Classification (GTDB taxonomy): domain Bacteria; phylum Pseudomonadota; class Alphaproteobacteria; order Methylaequorales; family Methylaequoraceae; genus TMED13. The sequence goes on from JBELJQ010000016.1 coordinate 27,964, forward strand.
TGAATTGGGTATTGCAGCTCATTGGATTTATAAAGATAATATTGATATAAAAGACGGAAAACAATATAGGTGGATCAGACAGATTCTTGATATTCTTGACTTTTCTAAAGGACCTGAGGATTTTCTAGAGCATACTAAAATGCAAATGTATCAAGACCAGGTTTTTGTTTTTACACCTAACGGTGATTTAGTTTCATTACCAAAAGGTGCAATGCCCCTAGATTTTGCCTTTTCCGTTCATACTGATGTTGGTATTAATTGTATTGGTGTAAAAATAAATAATTCGATAAAACCTCTAAGCACAAAATTAAAAAACGGTGATCAGGTTGAAATAATAACTGGTAATGAAATATCATTTTCATCAGATTGGCTTGAATTATCAATTACTGGCAAGGCTAGGGCATGTATTAAAAGATATATTCAAACTAAGGAGGACGAAGACTTTGAAAAACTTGGAAAAGAAATTTTAACCAATCATTTTAAAAATGAAAAAATTAGATACTCAGAGAGAAATATTAATAATATTATTCATAATTTTAATCTAAAAGAAATTGATGAATTATACAGAATAATTGGTAATGGGAATCTTTCTCCAGAAAAAATAGTTTCTTCGTTATTCCCAAAAAAGAAAATATTAGAAAATAATGAGAAGGTGATTCTTCTTAATAAAGTCAAAGAAAAAAAACAAGATAATATTCCTCTTATTTATTTAAACGGACTTACCCCTGGCATGAGTATACATTTTGCGAAATGTTGCACCCCGATTCCAGGTGATGACGTGCTGGCATTCATTATTGAAGATAAGGGTCTAATGATTCACCAAGATACTTGTGACGATTTACAAAAAATTAAAGTATCATCATCAAAAGTCTTAAGTGTTTCATGGGATAGAATAAAATCAAAAAAAAAGGATTTCATTGCGAAGATAAATGTTTCAATTAAAAATAAGATAGGTGCTTTAGGACAATTATCATCAATAATCGGTCAGACAAAAAGTAATATTAGAAACTTAAAGATAACCGACCGTACCAATGATTTTTTTAAACTCAATATTGAAATAGATGTAAAGAATAAGGATCATCTCAATAAAGTTCTAGGTTCATTGAGGACATCAGAGTTTATTGAAACTGTGACTAGGATTTAAAAATAAATGCTCAAAAAATTATCTAGAATTTTAAGGTTACTTAAATTGAAACTTTACAGGATAAGAGATTTTCCAGAGGCTGTAGCAATTGGACTTGCTTGGGGAGCTTCTGTATCTATGACTCCAATGTTAGGGCTTCATCTAATCACTTGTTATCTGGGAACTTGGATGATGAGAGGAAATATGGTTGCTGCAACTGTTGGAACAGTAGTTGGAAATCCATGGACATTCCCATTCATTTTCTACTTAGATTATAAAGTTGGGACTTTATTTTTTTTTAAACCTCTTGATGATTTCAATTTGAATATAGTTTTTTTTGTAGATAACTTTGAAAAACTATTTTTCCCTACACTTCTAGGTTCAATTCCTATTGCTATTATCACATGGTTCATTACATATATAGTTAGTAAAAAATTGTTAAATAAGAGGTTTTATGACAAGCAAAATAAGATTGGGAGTTAATATCGATCATGTTGCCACTTTAAGAAACGCTAGGAAAGAAAATTTTCCAAACTTAATAAAAGTTGCAGAAATACTGAGTAGATTAAGTGTAGATTTAATCACAGTTCATTTAAGAGAGGATAGAAGACATATAATGGATGAAGATGTCTTTGATTTAAAAAAAAAGAATTTTTTACCGCTTAATTTAGAAATGGCCGCAACTGAAGAGATGAAAGACATTTGTACAAAACTTGAGCCAGACTATTGTTGTATCGTACCCGAGAAAAGAGCAGAATTAACTACGGAAGGCGGTCTTAATGTAAAGGGAAAATCTAAATATTTAGTCGATTTTGTGAAGAGTATAAAGCGTAAAAATATATTTTTATCTTTCTTCGTAGATCCTGATATTGAACAAATCCAGGCTGCAAAGGATGTCGGAGCCGATGCGGTTGAGCTTCATACTGGAAAATATTCAAGGCTTTTTAAAACCGTAAGTTTCAACGAAGAACTTTCTAGAATAAAGAAAGCATCTATCTTTTGTTCTCAAATCGGAATTGCATGTCATGCCGGTCATGGTTTAGATTTTGATAATGTAAAAAATATTTCATCAATTGAAAATATAAAGGAATTGAATGTCGGTCATTTTTTAGTATCGCAATCTATATTTGACGGTTTAGAAAAAACTATTATTAAATTTAGAGAAATAATTGATGATTCTAGACATTAATCAACTTACTGTTAATATCCACATTTATGATAATAAAAAATATGCTTTTTAAAAATAATAATAAAAAAAATGTTAAGAGTGAAGCAACAGGCGTTAAGAAAAACATAGTTTCATTGGGATATGCGATACTTGCAGCTCTTTTTATAAGAAGCTTTTGCTTTGAACCTTTTAGTATTCCATCAGGTTCGATGTACCCTAATTTAAAAGTTGGTGATTATCTATTTGTGTCAAAGTATTCATATGGTTTTTCAAAACACTCATTACCATTTAGTATACCCATTATTCCAAATAGATTATTCTACACTGAGCCATCCAGAGGAGATATAGTTGTTTTTAAAACTCCAGAAGATAATAAAACTGATTATATAAAGCGTTTAATAGGTTTGCCTGGCGATAAAATTTTTATACAAGAAAATCAAATCTTTATTAACGGCAAAAAAGTAGTAACAAAAAAAATTGACGACTCTACTTATAAATCTTTTGAAGTCGATTTAGTAAGGGAAACACTAGATAATGATAAATATTATGATGTTTTTGAATTTAAAAACAAAATTTCTTTTTTAAATACTAATAATTTTTCAGAGATTCTAGTTCCTGATGAACACTTTTTTGTCTTGGGTGATAATAGAGATAATTCTCAGGATAGTAGATTTATTGGTTTCATTCCAAAAATAAACTTAGTTGGAAGAGCTGAAGTTGTTTGTGTATCTTTCGACACATCAGTTGGAAGTTTTCTCAAATTCTGGACATGGTTTCCAGCACTTAGAAAAGATAGATTTTTTGTAAGTCTTAAGCCAAAATCAACTTAGTATGAAAAACATAGATAAACTTTCAGAACTTTTAGGGTATAAATTTAAAAATAAAGCATTGTTGATAGAGTCATTAACACACCCAAGTATTGAAAAAAAATCAAACTATGAAAGGCTTGAATTCTTGGGTGACAGAGTTCTGGGGTTAGTAATTGCAAGAGAAATATATAAACTTAACCCTTCGGATAGTGAGGGTAATTTAGCAAAGAAGTTTTCTCATCTAGTCTGTAAGGATACGCTTGTAAAAATAGCTAATAAAATTAATTTAGATGATTATCTTATCACAGCGGATATTATTAAAAAAACTCCTATAAATTCAATTAAGGCTAATTCTTTAGAAGCATTAATAGCAGCAATATTTCTTGATTCGGATTTCACAGTAATAACAAATCTTATTAAAAATCTTTGGGCTGAACATATAAAAAAAATTGATCTAAATGATCATGACCCTAAATCTAAATTACAAGAGTGGTCATTAAAAAGAAAAAATAAGCTGCCAGTTTATAAAATTCTTAAAAAGGATGGTCCTGAACATGAACCAAAATTTACAATTAAAGTTGAAACAGATGAAAACTTTTATTCTATTGGAGTAGGTAAAAATAAACAGGATGCTGAAGTTAAAGCAGCAGGAAAACTACTTAAGAAAATTGAACTTAAAAAATAAATGTGCTCTTGTGTCGATAACAGGTTTTCCTAATGCTGGAAAATCTACATTAATCAATTCGTTTATTGAAAAGAAAATATCAATTGTAAGCCATAAAGTTCAAACCACACAGCAATCTATAAGGGGGATTTTTAACCGAGGAAAAGTACAAATTATTTTTATAGATACTCCGGGAGTTGTTCAATCAAGAAGACATTTTAGTAAGAGCTTTTCGCGAGCTATTACCCAAAACGAATTCTTATGCGATTTTAATTTATTTATGCTTGATGTAACTAAACAACTTAATGAGAAGGAACATTTCTTAATTAAAAAACTTATGAATTTATGTAAAAAGAACTTTCTTATTTTAAATAAAATAGATTTAGTAGAAAAAAGTAAATTACTTAACCTATCACAAAAGATTAATTCTCAGTATGAATTCAAAAATACTTTTATGATCTCTGCAAAAAAAAAAATGGGTATAAAATCCCTACTCGATAAAATAATAACAGCAGCACCTAAAAGAGAATGGATTTATACTAAAGATAAAATCTTAACCGATAAAAGTTTAATATTCCAAATTTCAGAAATTACAAGAGAGAAAATCTTCCAACTTATAAATAAGGAGATTCCATATACCGTTGAAATTAAAACTACAATGAAACAAGAAAAAAAAATAAATATTATTAATCAGAAAATCTATGTAAAAAAGGATTCACACAAGTCAATTATTATTGGAAAACAGGGAGAGAAAATCAAGCAAATTGGCACTAGATCTAGACTTGATATTGAAAAACTAATTCGCCAGCAGGTTTATCTTAAATTAGAAGTTTTAAAAAAAAGAAATATATATGAAACTGAATGATGAGGGTCTTTTTTTATTTTCAAAAAAACATGGTGAAAAGTTTTTAATTTTAAGCATTTTTTCGAAAAAGAATGGTTTGATAAAAGCATTATCAAGAATTACTAAATCGAAGAGTTATGCTCTTTTAAATTTAGATCAAATTACTTTTGAATTGTCATACAAAAACAAAGACACCTATGGATTTATAAAATATAATCAAATGAAATCTAATAAAATTGATGACAATTTATTTATTACACTTAAAGCATCAGCCTCAGAATTATGTCTAAAACTTTTTCCAACCTGGGAAGAAAATATCTTTACATTTGAATCTTTGATAAATATATCAAATTTTGATAATTATGACAAAATAAGTCTGATTCAAAAATATGTATGCTGGGAATTTAATCTTCTAAATGCTTTAGGATATGGATTAAACCTTAAAGAATGTTCAGTAACTGGAAAGTCAGATGTTTTTTATATATCACCAAAATCTGGAAATAGTGTTTGTTATGAAGTTGGTAAAAATTATGAGAAGAAATTATTCAAGATACCAAAATTTCTTAAGAATATGAACAGTCAGCCTAAACTAGAAGAGTTAGTAATATGCCTAAAAATCAGTGGATATTTTTTATTAAAAATATATGAATCTAAAAATAAATTCATATTTAGGGATCAATTAATAAATATGATCTGTAGATTATGAAAAAATCTTCCAATTGCCGTTTAAAAATAATTCCAAACCATTAAAAGAAGATTTGTAATTCATAGATTTTGATTCTCTAATCCAATATCCGAGATATAGAAACTTCATTTTCTTTTCTTCTAAAAGATTAATACTTCTAAGTATTAGGTTTTTTCCTAGTCCCCTTTTTTTTAGTTTAGGATTGAAAAAACTATAAACAGCAGAGTAACCATCGTTAAGGTTATCTAATAGAATTGACCCAACAAGTTGACTATTTGAATTAAAAAGGTCTACAATCTTATTTGAATTACAATTATGGTGAAAGAAATTATTGAATTCTTCGTAAGTCATGAACTGCATTTGTCCGTGAGAATGTCGAACTTCACAATATTTTTGGAATAATTCATATCTTTCTTTTTCTATGTTTTTTGAATTTATAATTATTTTTAAATCTTGATTGATCTTTAAATTTCTTTTAACACTTTTTGAGTAATAAAACCTATTGATATTAATTCTTGATGAGATGCATTTTCTGCAATCATTACAATTTGGAATATACATATGATTGTAGCTTCTTCTAAATCCATTCCTAGATAACTCGGAAATAGCCTCCATCTTGTTTTCGAACTCTCTTAAATCAACATAAATTCTTTGCTCCATGTTTCCATCAATGTAGGAGCATGGAAACTTAATTGTACTTTTAAGTGATTTATTTTTTTTAAGTATTTCCATCATATTAGATATAAAAGCTGAATGTCAGCAACATTTGTATTTGTGCCTTCAATTATTACAAGTGAATTAATTTTTTTCAATACTTCATATGAGTTATTATTCCTAAGCTCTTCATCTAGGTCTATATTTTTAGACTTAATTTCATTTAATGAATTATGATTTACAATAGCTCCAGCAGCATTTGTCGGCCCATCTCTTCCGTCAGTACCTGCTGATAGAAGACAGAATTTTTGTTCAGGCATTCTTTTTTTCATCAACTTTATGAAATGTAATGCAAACTCTTGATTTCTTCCACCTTTTCCATTCCCTTTAATTTCAACAGTAGTCTCTCCTCCTGAGATATAAACCATTGGGATGTTTCTTTTATTACGATTATTCATCTCTTTAACAAAAAATTGAGGAAGTTTTGAAACTTCCATTTCAATATTTTTTTTCCAAATTTTTGATTTAATATTATTTTTTCTACAATAATTATGAATAGCTTCCAAACATAAATTATTGCTTCCAATAATAGTATTTTGAACACTTGAAAACAATTTATTACCTTTTTTTGGCGTTTCCATCTTAGGATCTTTTATTCCTTTTAGTACATACTCTTTTATTGAAACCGGTATTTTATTCCATATTTTAAAACTAGTAAGAATCTTTTTAGTATCTTTGAAGGTCGTATTGTCTGGGCTTGTTGGCCCACTTGCTATGGAACTTAAGTCATCACCAACCACATCTGAAAGAATCAAACAATGTACTTTTGATGGATAAGAAAAATTTAAAAAATTCCCCCCTTTGATCTTTGATAAATGTTTTCTTACAGTGTTTATCTTCTTAATATCAGCTCCGGACTCAATAAGCTCAACATTAATTTTAATTTTGTCATTTAGTGATAAATCTCCTGCTGGATATGGAGCGAGAGCTGAGCCACCTCCTGATAGTAGAAGAAGGACAAGATCGGTTTTCGATGTTTTTTCTAAGTATTTTTCAATATACTTTGAGGCTTTAAGTCCAGCATTTGTTGGTATTGGATGGCCTGCAACAAATGTCTTAAAGCCCTTTACTTTTTTAGAATTTTCTTTATTTACAACAATAATACCTTCAGCTACTTTTCCACTGAAATTTCTAAGAATAACTTTTGAGGTTTCAGCCATATCCACTGAAGCCTTCCCAATACATATTGGATAAATTTTCTTGATATTTTTGTAATTAGTTGTTTGATTTCCAGAACTTATAGAAAAACTTTTGTTATTAAATTTGAATAAATTACCAAGAATATTTTTAGGTTTGACATTTGATACACCATGTTCAAATAGATTTAGGAGAAATTTATCGTGTGATTTTTCAGAATTAGTTTTTGTTTTCATTAACTAAACAACTCTGTCCAATGGTTCACCACCATTGAAAAAAGATGTAATATTATCGAATACTCTCATACCCATAGCTTCTCTTGTTTCTTCCGTTGCGCTTCCAAGGTGAGGTAATAGAAAAACATTTTTTAAATGTATTAGTTCCTCTAAAACTTCAGGTTCTTTTTCATAAACATCAAGACCTGCTCCTTTTATAACACCATCATTGAGAGCTTTAGCTAAATCACTTTCGTTTACTATATCACCACGAGCAGTATTGATTAGGTAAGCATTCTTTTTCATCTTGGATAGAAGTTCATAATTAATGAGTCCCTGAGTCTCAGTTGTTGATGGACAGTGCAATGATACAAAATCTGATTCAGATACAAGTTCATCAATAGAACCAAACGATGTTGCATTCAATCCTTTTAGATTATCATTGTCAATGTATGGATCATAAAAAATTATTCTCATTTTAAAACCATGATGAGCTTTGTGAGCCATTGCTTGAGCAATTCTTCCCATCCCTATAAGACCTAATGTTTTACCAGTAACTTTGGTTCCCATCATATGAGTAGGTCTCCATCCACTCCATTCTTTTTTTCTAATATGAAATTCACCTTCTGAACCGCGTCTTGCCACTCCTAACATAAGAAGCATAGCAATGTCGGCGGTACAATCTGTAAGAACCTCTGGTGTATTAGTAACAACAATATTATTATTTTTAGCTGAATCAATGTCTATATTGTTAAATCCAACACCAAAATTCCCTATAATTTTAACTTTTTTATCTGGTGTTGAAATTATCTTATCTGTAACTGGATCTGTCACCGTAGGTAGCAGCGCATCATACGATTTCATTCCCTCTATAAGTTCTGATTCAGATAGTGGCTTGTCCTCAACATTCAATGTTGTATCGAATGTTGAGAGTAATTTTTCTTCAACTTTTTTAGGCCACTTCCTTGTTACTAATATTTTGAACTTTTCCGTCATTT
>JBELJQ010000017.1:0-15382 GCA_042090305.1 Candidatus Pelagibacteraceae bacterium
ACCCCCGACAACACCGTTATGAGCGGTGCGTTCTAACCAACTGAACTACGGGCCTAGAACTTAATAATCTACATTATTTTTTTAAATATTTCCAAGAAAAATGATTATAGTTGAATTCGAAGTGACTTTTAGTTATCTAAGAAACTTCTAAGCTTTCTGGATCTGCTTGGATGCTTAAGTTTTCTAAGACCCTTAGCTTCAATTTGACGTATTCTTTCTCTCGTAACAGAAAATTGCTGTCCTACCTCCTCTAGCGTATGGTCAGTATTCATTCCTATTCCAAATCTCATTCTCAGCACTCTCTCTTCTCTTGGCGTAAGAGTTGACAAAACACTTGTTGTTGTTTCCCTAAGATTATTTTGAATAGCCGCATCTAGTGGTAATTTAATAGCTTTATCCTCTATGAAATCACCCAAATGACTGTCATCTTCATCTCCAACTGGTGTCTCCAAACTAATAGGTTCTTTTGCTATTTTTAGAACTTTTCTAACCTTCTCTAATGGCATACCTAATCTTGATGCTAACTCTTCAGGTTGTGGTTCAACACCGTTTTCATTTAAGATTTGTCTTGAGACTCGAACCAACTTACTTATTGTTTCAATCATGTGAACTGGGATCCTAATTGTTCTAGCTTGATCTGCAATCGACCTGGTGATTGCTTGTCTTATCCACCACGTAGCATACGTAGAGAACTTGTAACCTCGTCTATATTCAAATTTATCAACAGCTTTCATAAGGCCTATATTTCCCTCTTGAATCAAATCTAGGAATTGTAGTCCTCTATTTGTGTATTTTTTTGCAATGGATATCACTAGTCTAAGATTAGCTTCAATCATTTCTTTTTTTGCCTTACCTGACTCCCTTACACCCTGATCTATTAAACCAGAGATTTCTTTAATTTCATTAATTGTCATTAAGGTCTTAAGAGTAATCTCATTAAACTTGTTAACGATTTCTTGAGTGACCTCTTTTTTAGCAAATGAGTCCCATTTTTTATTATTTTTTTTTGAAAGATTTTTTAACCAGTTCTTATTAAGACTATTTTTTTCATATTCTTTATAGAAATCATCTCTACTAATCTTGAGTTTATTGGCAACATCCAGAAGTTTACGTTCACCTTTAACTATTAGAGTAAAATAACCTTTATGATTGTCTACCACATCATCTATTCTATTTTGATTAACAAATAGATTCATTACTAAATTTGACATTGAAACCTCAGATGTCTTGATTTTCTTCTCTAGTTTTGGATCAATCTTCTTGTTAGAAGTTTTAAGTTCGATGTATTCATGCTTAGTTTTTTTAAACTTTTTAAATGATTTTGAAAATTTCTTTAAATTTTCTATTATTATAGGCCTTAAATTTTCTTCTTTTTCTAAAATTGATAAGTCACCTGTATCGTCATTATAATCAGAATTTTCAGTATCGTTTTCCTGATCCTCTTCATTATCTTTTGCTTCTGTTTCATCGTCAGAATTACTAGGTTCAGTAAAGATCTCTTCTTCAGAAATTTCTTCGAACTCGTCATCTTGTTCACCATTTACATTTCTAAAAGTTAAGTCTAAATCAATAAAATCTCTAAGTTGTCTTTGTTCTTCTGTATATTCGTTAAAAAAATTGTCTATAAAATTCATTGAAATGAATGATTTAGAAAAAGCATCATTAGTTTTTCTTTTTCCATTTTCAATTCGTTTTGCAATTTCAATCTCACCAATTCTTGAAAGTAATTCAACATTACCCATTTCTTTGAGATACATTCTTACAGGATCATCAGTTCTCCCTCCATCAGATTGATCCTTTTCACTTTCCTTTGTGGTTGAGGTTTCCTTTTCATCATCACCAACTTGAGCATCTGAATCATCCTCATAGATTTGAATATTTAAACTTTCTACTTTAGAGTAAAATTCCTCTTTTTCATCAAACTTTTCATTTTCCAGTGCTTGTTCGCACTCATTTCTCAAAAGAAAGCCGTTTTTTCTTCCTTTAGTTATTAATTTTTTTAAGGACTCGCCACTTTTATCTATAAGTGGTTCTTCTACATTTTCTTTGTTATTTTTAGGGGAGTTCTTATTCATGAATTATCTTATATATAATTCTTATATGAATAAATAATGAATATTATTCAATCTTTTTATTTTGTATATCTTGTATTTCATTATTTAAATTTTTATACCTTAATAACAAACTTTCGGGCAGCTCACTGTTCTCATTTAATAATATTTCTTTTTTTATAATTTCTCTTTCCTTAAGTAGCACAGGCAATCTAATATTGTTAATAATGTTTTTAAAAAAAATTTCTTTTTCTCCATCATTTACATTATCTAGGTGCGTAATTTTTAATTCATTTATTTCTAAATTAAAATTTTTATCAAACAGTTCCTCGAAGCTATTGGATTCTTCAAATTGGAAATTTCTTTCTGAAAATATTTGAATTATTTTTACTCTTCTTGATTCTAATGCTTCATCTTTAAGTTTAATATTTGAAATTTCTTCGAAGTACTTTAATAAAATTTTCCTCTCATATATTAAAATCATTATAAATATTTTTTCATTTAGATTATCAATTACCTTTATTTTGTTTGATAAATTAATTTTTTTATTTGTATTTCTATTCTTTTCCCAAATGAACTTATCCTTTTTTGATTTTAAGAACTTATTATACTCGGTAGCAACTTCTTTATTTGATATTTTGGATACGAAATATGATATTTTATTTTCAATTGATGCGAGAAACTCAGGAGTATAATCATCTAAATCTTCCAAAATTGCATTCCAAATTATTGAAGATAAATTGAGAGAATTTTTCTTTAGTTCTAAAAAATTTTCTTTGCTATTTTTAGTAATAAACTGATCTGGATCTTGTTTATCAGGTAACATTAAAAATTTTAAAGATTTCCCAGGACTTAAACTAGATAAACTTTTTATAGCTACTTTTTGGGATGCACTAATACCAGCAGTATCACCATCAAAACAAATATATGGTGTATTTGAATACATCCATAGCTTTTTGAGCTGATTATCTGACATTGTTGTTCCTAGTGTTGAAACAGCATATTTAATATTACTTTCATGAAGTTTTATTACGTCTAAATAACCCTCAACCAGAAATACTTCTTTATATTTTCTGATATATTCAGAATTTTGTTTTAATCCATAAAGTATATTACTTTTTTTAAATATATTGCTCTCTTGAGAATTTATATATTTAATCTTTGAATTATTAATTGTTCTTCCACCAAAACCAACTATTTTATTTTCGTAATTAAAAATTGGGAATGTAATTCTATTTGTAAACCTGCCAAAATAATCTCCTTTATTATTTTTTATGAATAAATCCACTCCTTTGATATCATCATCACCAAAACCCTTATTTTTCAAAAAATCCATAAGCAGATTATGGTCTGGACAGAATCCAACTTCGAATTCATTTAACAATAATTTATCAATTCTTTGTGAGATATAATTATAGGCAATAGGGTTTTTTTTTAAGCAGTGTTTAAAAAAGATATTACAGATTTCTAATATTCTATAATTTAACTGATCTCGGTCGTTTACTTCTTTGCTTTTATTGAAATTTTTTAAATGAATTCCAGAATAATCTGACAAAAAATGGATTGTTTCTTTGAATGAATAGTTTTTATATTTATTAACGAAACTAATAATGTTACCACCAGACTTACATCCAAAGCAATAAAATAACCCTTTATCATTATTTACGTTAAAGGAAGGAGTTTTTTCATCATGAAATGGACATCTTCCAACAAAAGAATTTCCCTTTTCTGTCAGACTCACATATTGGCCAATGAAATCTGATAATTTTATTTTAGAGTTAACAAGATTTAAAAATTCATCAACGTTTATAGTGTATTTACTCATTTAAGTATTTTTTTTGCTAATACTGCAACTTCTTTCATGTCCAATTGACCAGGGAATTTCTCTTTGAGAAAACCAATCAACTTACCTAAATCTTTAATTGACTTACAGTCTAATTCTTTAACAGTTTCAGAAACTATATTTTCTAATTCGTTAAATTTAATTTGTTGCGGTAGAAAAGAATTTATTATATCAATCTCTTTCTCTTCTCTTTTTTTTAAATCTGTTCTTCCAGCTTTTGAATAAATATCTACACTTTCTTGTCTTTGCTTTATCATTTTTTGCAATAAATTTAATATTTCTTCATCTGATATATCATTACTATCCTTCTTTGCTCTATTTTGAATATCATGATCCTTGATTGCTGCAAGGATAAGCCTAATAGTTGATGTTGCAATTTCATCCCTATTTTTTAAATTCTGGTCTAAACTTTCTTTTATTCTTGTTCTTAAAGGCTCCATAATGTTTAATCCAAAAAAAAATTAATATTTGTTTCAAAATTACAATGTAATTTATTGGAAATTAATGTTATCAGAGTATATTATTTATCAAATGAAAAATATAGTCAAAACTACTCAAAAAAATTGTTTGCTTTTATTAGACGATGGATCAACCTATACTGGTCAAGGTTACGGGGTATTTGGCGATTTTATTGGTGAAATGTGTTTCAACACCTCTATTACAGGATATCAAGAAATTCTTACAGACCCATCATATTATAATCAAATCATTAATTTTACTTTCCCTCACATTGGAATTGTTGGTACAAACAGTGTGGATATTGAAAGTCTCTCAATACATGCTGCTGGGTGTGTAATTAACAACCCCATATCCAGACCATCTAATTTTAGGTCCCAAAAAAGTTTTGATGATTGGCTTAAAATTAATAAGAAGGTTTGTATTTCTAGAATTGACACCAGAAATATTACAAAAAAGATAAGAGACTATGGTTCTTGTAACGCACTAATTCATTTTCCAAAAGAGAAATTTCAAAATATATCCATATTAATGAAAAAACTAAAATCTTTTCCAACCATGGATAAGGCAGATTTGGCTTCTTCAGTTTCAAGTAGCCATACTTATGAGTGGAGAAATAATAGTATTAATAGGATAGATCCAAGCAAATGTAACACTGAATTTATTGCTGTTATAGATTATGGAATCAAAAGAAATATACTTATGTTATTAAACTCAAAAAAATATAAAACTATAGTATTTCCTGCGAATTACCCTTTAGATAAGCTACTTTCTTTAAAACCTTCTGGAATATTTTTATCAAATGGTCCAGGAGATCCTGTAGCAACTTATAGAAAATATAAACACCACCTTGACTTGATCAAGCAATATAAAAAACCTGTTTTTGGCATATGTTTAGGCCACCAAATATTATCACTAATTTTTGATGCTAAGACAGAAAAAATGCATCATGGTCACCGAGGGGCAAATCATCCTGTAAAAAATATTAATTCTAATAAAGTTGAAATTACTGTCCAAAATCATGGGTTCGTTGTTTCTAAAAAAAAATTTCCCAAACATCTTAATGTTACTCACGTATCACTATTTGACCAATCAATTGCAGGTATTGAAGTTAAAAATAAACCTTTTTTTTCTGTTCAATATCATCCAGAATCATCACCAGGCCCTCAAGATAGTAGATATTTATTTAAGAAATTTAAAAACCTTATAGAAAAATATGCCTAAAAGAAACGATATAAAATCAATATTAATTATCGGAGCTGGGCCAATCGTTATTGGACAAGCCTGTGAGTTTGATTATTCTGGTGCTCAGGCATGTAAAGCGCTTAAAGAAGAGAACTTTAAAGTAATTCTTGTAAATTCAAATCCTGCTACAATTATGACTGACCCAAATTTAGCAGATAAAACATACATCGAACCATTAAATTGTTTTACACTCGAAAAAATTATCAAAAAAGAAAAACCTGATGCATTACTATCAACGATGGGCGGACAAACAGCTCTTAATTTATCAATTGAACTCCAAAGAAAAGGTATTTTAAAAAAATATAAAGTTAAATTAATTGGAGCTTCACAAAAAGTAATAAATAAAGCTGAAGATAGAGAGTTATTTAAGAAAGCTATGACGAAAATTGGTATCGAAACACCTAAAGGATTTATTGTAAATAGTATTTCACAAGCAGAAAAAATTCTTAAAAATTTATCCTTTCCAATCATAATAAGACCCTCATTTACCCTTGGTGGTTCGGGTGGAGGAATTGCCAACAATAAAAATGAATTTTTAAATATTGTAAGGAAAGGAGTTTCTCTATCACCGATTAATGAAATTCTTGTTGAAGAATCATTGATAGGTTGGAAAGAATATGAAATGGAAGTCATACGAGATAGAGAAGACAATTGTATAATTATTTGCTCGATTGAAAATATTGATCCTATGGGTGTTCATACAGGGGATTCAGTTACAGTTGCACCAGCATTGACACTTACAGATAAGGAATATCAAAAAATGAGAAACTATTCTTTTTCTGTAATAAGAGAAATAGGCGTTGAGACAGGAGGCGCTAATGTTCAATTCGCAGTGAACCCTAAAAATGGAAGAATGGTTGTGATTGAAATGAATCCAAGAGTCTCAAGATCATCGGCATTGGCTTCTAAGGCAACTGGGTTTCCGATTGCTCGTATTGCAGCCAAGCTAGCTATTGGGTACTTATTAGATGAGCTAAGAAATGACATCACAGAGGTTACACCCGCATCGTTTGAACCAACAATCGATTATATAGTTACAAAAATACCACGTTTTACTTTCGAAAAATTTAGTGATACAGAGGAAAAATTAGGTACATCTATGAAATCAATAGGCGAGTGTATGGCCATTGGTAGGAATTTTAAAGAATCATTTCTAAAAGCAATAAGGAGTTTAGAGATTGGTTTAATAGGATTGGATGTTAACCCAAAAATTGAAAAAATGAGTAAGAATGAGATAATAGAAATATTAAAAAAAAATATACCTAATAAATTTCTAATCATTGCTCAAGCTGTTAGAAAAGGTATAAAATTAAACGAAATTGCCAAAGCTTCTAATTATGATTATTGGTTTGTTAATGAAATTAGTGGAATTGTAGATACTGAAGATTTAATAAAAAGAAAAGGTATTGATAAGGATTTGTACATGAAGGCGAAGTCAGAAGGGTTTTCTGACGAGAAAATAATTAGTTTGAAAAAGAAAAATGTTAAAAATATTCAAAATATTAGAAGGAAAAATAAATTAGGGGTAACTTTTAGAAATATTGATACTTGCTCAGCAGAATTTATTTCCAAAACACCTTATATGTATTCCTCTTGGGATTCAATTGAGCAGAACGAACAATACGAAAAAGAAACAAAACCATCAAATAAAAAGAAAGTAATAATAATCGGAGGTGGACCAAATAGAATAGGTCAAGGTATTGAGTTCGATTACTGCTGTGTACACTCCTCATTTGCAATCAGAGAAAAAGGAGTGGAATCAATTATGATTAATTGTAATCCAGAAACAGTTTCAACAGACTTTGATATCTCTGATAGGTTATACTTTGAACCACTGGATTTAGAATCTGTAATTGAAATTTGTAAAGCTGAAAATAAAAGTAATAAACTTTTAGGTGTTATTGTTCAATTAGGTGGTCAGACACCTCTAAAATTATCAGAGAAGTTAAATGAATCTGGTATAAAAATTCTTGGAACTTCCTTTCAATCAATAGATTTATGTGAAGATAGAGACAGATTCTTAAAGTTGATGAACAAGTTAAAAATAAATCAACCCAAAAGTGATATAGTTTTTAATCTTAAAGAGGCTATTGTCTCAGCAGAGAATATTTCTTATCCAATAGTTATCAGACCGTCATATGTTTTGGGTGGTAGAGCTATGAGGATAGTAAATAATAGAAATGAACTTGAAAACTATTTCAAAAGCAACTTCATAGTAAATAATAAGTCTATTTTAATTGATGAATTTCTGATAGATGCAAAGGAAATAGATGTTGATGCAATCTCAGATGGAAAAAAGGTTATTATTGCAGGTATTCTTGAACATATTGAACAGGCTGGTGTTCATTCAGGTGACTCAGCTTGTATTTTGCCCCCACAAACGCTTTCAAAAAAAATACTTGAAGAAATTCAGGTAATTACAGAAAGAATTGCTAAGGAATTACAAATCATTGGATTTATTAATATTCAATTCGCAATCAAAGATGACAAGATATTCGTAATTGAGGTAAATCCTAGAGCAAGTAGAACAGTTCCATTTATAAGTAAAGCCGTTGGGATACCATTGGCAAATTTAGCTACTAAGATAATGCTTGGCGATAAAATTAAAAAAACCGATACTAATATTTTTAATTTGAATTATGTATCTGTTAAGGAATCAGTTTTTCCATTTGATCGTTTTCCAGGAGAGGATATTATTTTAGGACCAGAAATGAAATCTACGGGAGAGGTTATGGGGATTGATCAAAATTTTCCCATGGCATTCCTAAAATCTCAGATGGCCGCTGGAAATATATTACCTTTAAGAGGTTCCGTTTTCATATCCGTAAGAGACGAAGACAAAGAAAATATTTTATTTATTTGTCAATTATTACATAAGTTAAAATTTAAGATATTCACAACAAGAGGTACTGCGGACTTTTTAAATAAATTTTGTATCAGTTCTGTCATAGTTAATAAAGTAAATGAGGGTGAACCGCATATTGTTGATTTAATAGAGAGTAATAAAATTCATCTTATAATAAATACTACAAGTGGTGTAAAATCTATCGCAGATAGTTTATCAATAAGAAGAACTGCGTTAAGTAAAAAAGTACCATATTTTACAACAATTTCTGCAGCAAAGATCGCAATAACCGGTTTAAATATTGCTAGTGAACTTGAAATAAATGTTCAATCATTACAAGAATTGTATAAACAATAGAATAAATTCGTAAACATATTATAATATAATTTATGACTGAAAAATTTCCAATGACTCAAGATGGATTAAACAAACTAAAAAGTGAGTTGGAGCATCTTAAAAATAGCGAGAGACCAAATGTAATAAAGGCAATAGCAGAAGCAAGGGAACACGGTGATCTTTCAGAAAATGCAGAGTATCATGCTGCAAGAGAAAAACAAAGTTTTATAGAAGGAAGAATTTCAGAGCTTGAAAACAAAGTTTTAAGAGCAGATGTTATTGATACTTCTAGTTTAGATAACTCAAGAGTTGCATTTGGTGCAACTGTTAGAGTTACAGACATAAATAATGATAAAGAGTTTACTTATCGAATAGTTGGAACAGATGAAGCTGATATTGAAAAAAATTTAATTTCTATATCCGCACCTCTTTGTAAAGCAATGATGAATAAATCAAAAGATGATGTTATTGAAGTAGTCACTCCTAGCGGAACCAAAGAGTATATTATAAATTCAATAGAATACTTGTAGTTTATGTCAGATATTGAGAAAGTGTTAATAATCGGTTCAGGGCCCGCTGGATATGCAGCAGCAATATACTCGGCAAGAGCGGGATTATCTCCATTATTAATCTCTGGTTTAGAACCTGGTGGACAACTTACAATAACGACAGATGTTGAAAATTATCCTGGTTATGAAAATCCAATACAAGGCCCATGGTTAATGGACCAGATGAGGAAACAATCAGAAATATTTGGTACAAAAATTCTTAATGATTATGTGATAAATGTAGATTTCAATAAAATACCTTTCGAAATTTCAACGAATAAAGTTACTTTTCAAAGTCATTCAGTAATAATTGCTACAGGAGCAAAAGCTAGATGGTTGGGAGTGGATGGTGAAGAAGAATTTAAAGGATTTGGTGTGTCAGCATGTGCAACTTGTGATGGTTTTTTTTTTAAAGATAAAGATGTGGTTGTTGTAGGCGGAGGAAATACTGCTGTAGAAGAAGCAATATTTTTATCGAATATTTGTAAAAAAGTTACTTTAATTCATCGAAGAGATAAGCTTAGAGCTGAGAAAATCTTACAAGATAGAATGTTTGAAAAGAAAAATATTCAAGTTATTTGGAACAATGAGTTAAAACGTGTTATTGGTGACTCAAAACAAAAAACTATCACTAAAGTTTTAATTGAGGATACTAATGATAAAAAAAATCAAGAATTATTACTTGATGGACTTTTTATAGCTATAGGTCATCAACCTGCTACTGAAGTTTTCCTAAAAAAACTAAAAATTGATAGTGATGGATATATAATTACTGTTCCAGGGACAACTCAAACAAATATAGATGGAGTATTTGCCGCCGGAGACGTAACAGACAAAATATATAGACAAGCAGTTACAGCTGCTGGAATGGGTTGTATGAGTGCCTTAGAAGCCGAAAAATTTTTGAGTAAAAAAAAAATTACCTGATAAATCAACTAATTTTTTCCACAAACTCCTGATGTAATTTACAGTCTAAGTTTAGTTTTTTACAATTTTTTACGATTGACCCAGAAAGCCACTGGATTTCTAATTTCTTTTTCTTTTTGTAGTCTTCATGCATTGAGGATGTCATTTTATATGGCATATTTTCTATTTTATCTAACCAAAACTTAATTGGGTCATCCTTAAATTCTATATTTAATTTTTCAGCAAGAATTTGAGTTTCCTTCATTGCGGCAATAAATTTTTCTTTAAGTATCTTATTTTCAAAGATTTCACCAATTGTTTTATCACACATTGTTGTCATCCCACTGTATGCAGAAAGAAAGATAAATTTTTCCCATATTTTATTTAGAATATTTTCCTTATATCTAAAATCCAAACCTGATGAAATACAAAAGGAGCAAAATTCCTTGATTCTTTTTGAATTCTTTTTATTTAGACTTCCAATAAAAAATGTTGCTAATTTTCCAACATGTATAATTTCTTGCTCCATATTAATGTAAGAGGAAATTTGTGCGACAGATCCACTAACTTTATCGGTGCCAAATTTTTTGATTATTTTTTCTTCTGAATAGGTTCCATTCTGGAATGGCAAAATTATAAAATCTTTTTTCTTTAATGTTTGAATTTGAGAAATAAAATGATCAAAATCATACAACTTTACTGTGCTTAAAATAAAATCGTATTCATCCTTTGGATCTACTCTTTCTTTTACATTGATTCTTTTTTGGTATATATTTTTGATTTTACTTTTTAATATCAGACCCTTTTTTTCTAGATATTCTAATCTTTTTCCTCTTGCAATAAAAGTAATTTCAGCACTAGTTTTAAGTAAATATGAACCTAAGAAACCTCCAATACCACCTACTCCAAAAATTAAAATTTTCATTGTTCATATAATTTTAGTTATTGATTTCTCAATTTTATGACATGCCTTTTGAAGGTCACTCAAAGATGTTGCGTAAGATATCCTAAAATATGGAGATTTTCCAAATGCTATTCCAGGAACAACAGCTACCCTGGAATCTTCTAAAATATACTCTGAAAAATCAATATCATTTTCTATCACTTTGCCGTTAGGTGTTTTTTTATCAATAAAACGTTTACAGCCAACAAATAAATAAAAAGCTCCTGCTGGTTCATAAACGTCAAATCCATTTATTGACTTGAAAAACTTAATTAAAAAGTTCTTTCTTCCTTCGAATTTATCAAGCCATTCTTTTAGAAAAGTTTTATCACTATCAAGCGCATACTTTGCAGCCATTTGACTGATTGAGCATGGGTTTGTTGTGCTCTGCGATTGAATTTTAGATATGGATCTGATGATTTCACAATTACCCGAACCATAACCTATTCTCCACCCTGTCATGGAAAATGCTTTAGATACCCCATTTACAATAAAAGTTCTGTCATAAAGCTTTGGCTCAACATTTAGAATGTTACTAAACTTATTTTTATTACCATAAATAATGTGCTCATAAATATCATCAGATAAAATATTAACATGAGGATTAGCTATCAAAATTTTTGCAAGACTCTTTAATTCTGGTTCAGAATATACCGAGCCAGTAGGGTTACATGGAGAATTAATAACAAACCATTTAGTATTATTAGTTATACTTGATTCAAGTAATTGTGGGGTTATTTTAAATTGATCGGAAATTGAAGTATTAGGTATTACAGGTTTACCTCCACATAGGCTAACAATATCAGGATATGAAACCCAGTATGGAGCAGGAATTATTACTTCATCCCCTCTCTCAATAGTTGACATAAAAAGATTATAAATTACATGTTTTCCACCTGCACCAACCGTAACTTGGTCGCAATTATAATTCAGTCCATTCTCTAATTTAAATTTTCTTACAATTGATTTTTTTAATTCTTGAATTCCATCTACCTGTGTATATTTGGTAAAACCTGAATTAATAGCTTTTATAGCCTCTTCTTTGATATGATCAGGTGTATCGAAATCAGGTTCACCTGAACTTAGACTGATTATTTTTTCACCAGCACTTGACATTTCTCTAGCTTTTTGTGAGATTTTGACTGTTAGGGATGGTTTGAACCTGGAAAGACGATTGGCTATTAATGACATCAAAAGAAATAATTTAAAACTTCAACTAATCAATTATATATTAACTTTAACAAAAGAAAATTATATTTTTAAATTTTTCTAAATTTTATGTACAAATTCAAAATTAAATCAAAATTTAACCCATCGGGAGACCAACCATCTGCTATAAAATCGTTGAGCGATGGGTTGATTAAACTTTATAAAGATCAAGTTCTGCTTGGTGTTACAGGTTCTGGAAAAACCTTCACAATGGCTAATATAATACAACAGCTCCAAAGACCCTCGTTGATATTTGCACCAAACAAAATATTAGCTGCACAACTTTACAGTGAAATGAAGAGTTTTTTTCCGGAAAATAGGGTTGAATTTTTTGTGTCTTACTATGATTATTATACACCCGAAGCCTATGTTCCTAGATCTGATACATACATTGAAAAAGAATCCTCAATTAATGAACAAATTGATAGATTAAGACATTCAGCTACACGCTCACTCATAGAAAGAAACGATACTATAATTGTAGCAAGCGTATCATGTATTTATGGAATAGGTTCCGCTGAATCATATTCATCAATGAAATTTAATATAAAAAAAAATCAAAGTTATGATTTAAACGAAATTAAAAAAAATCTTGTAGAACTTCAGTATAAAAGAAACGATCAAGTTCATATAAGAGGTACTTTTAGAAACAGGGGAGATATTTTGGAAATTTTTCCATCTCATCTGGAAGACAAATCATGGAGAATTTCTTTTTTCGGTGACACTGTTGAATATATAAATGAATTTGATCCGTTCTTAGGTACTGTTACAAAGGATTTTGATGAAGTAAATATTTATGCTAATAGTCACTACGTAACTCCAAAGCCTTCATTAAAAAGAGCAATAGATAATATTAAAGTTGAACTGGATAGCAGAGTGAAATTTTTCGAAGAAAAAAAATTATTTCTTGAAGCCCAAAGAATTGAGCAAAGAACAAATTTTGACTTGGAAATGATATCTGCAACTGGGAGTTGTTCTGGAATTGAAAATTATTCAAGACATTTGACGGGAAGAAAGGAAGGCGAACCACCTCCAACGCTTTTTGAATATCTTCCTGACGATGCAATCCTCTTTATAGACGAATCTCATGTAACTATTCCGCAAATCCGCGGAATGTTTAAAGGTGATAGGTCAAGAAAAGAAACTCTCTCAGAATACGGTTTTAGACTACCGTCCTGTAAAGATAACAGACCTTTGATGTTTGAAGAGTGGGAAAAGTTTAAGGCTCAAACAATTTATGTTTCTGCAACACCGGGTGAATACGAGTTAAATAAAACAAATGGAGTTTTTGTGGAGCAAATAGTAAGACCAACTGGTTTAATTGATCCAATATGTGAAATTAGAAAAGCATCGAATCAAATTGAAGATGTTATTGAAGAATGTAAAAAAGTTTCAGCAAAAAATAAACGTGTATTAATTACTACACTCACTAAAAAGGATGCTGAGAAAGTAACTGAATACTTAAATGAAAATCTAGTAAAATCAAGATATATGCATTCAGATATCGATGCAATCGAGAGAGTAGAAATAATAAAAGAATTAAGGATGGGCACCTTTTCTGTTCTTGTTGGAATAAACCTCTTAAGAGAAGGCTTAGATATACCTGAATGTGGCTTGGTAGCAATTCTGGATGCGGATAAAGAAGGTTATCTTAGATCACATGTTTCGTTGATTCAAACGATTGGGAGATCGGCCAGAAATATAGATGGAAGAGCAATCTTATATGCAGACCAAAAAACACAATCTATTAGTAAAGCGCTTGAGGAAACTTCTAGAAGGAGAATTAAGCAAATTGACTACAATAAAAGGAATAAAATCATTCCAACATCTACATATAGAAAAATCGAAGATTCGATGTTAGATAGTAATGAGAGTAAGCAAAAATCACAAAGAAGGTTAGAATCTATTGATGATTTAAAGAAAAGAATGTTAAAATATGCAGAGGATTTAAATTTTGAAAAAGCAGCAGACCTTAGAGACAGAATTAAACTTCTAGAGAAGAAAACATTAGGTATTAATGAAAAACTATAACTCAGCCTTAATCACTGGTGGTGCTCAGAGAATTGGGGCATCAATTTTAGAGTATCTTGCCAAAAGGAAATATAAGATAGTTGCTCAATATAATAAATCAGAGAGTGAGGTTAAGTTAATAAAAAAAAAGTTGCATGAGTATAATTTAGACCTTCACTTCGTGAAGTATGACTTCGAAAACCTTAATAAACTCGAAGATTTTTTTAAGAACTCTGAAAAAAAGATTGGAAAATTTGATATCTTAATAAATAATGCATCGTCTTTTGAATTTGATACTATCAAATGTACTGACTTTAGAAAATTTGATTTACATATTAATGTTAACCTCAAGGCTCCTTTCTTTTTATCAAAATATTTCGCCCAAAGTTTAGGAAAAAAAAAAGGTCTGATCATTAATTTATTAGACCAAAGAGTTAAAAATATCACTCCATATTTCACATCATACACTGTTAGTAAATATGGGTTGTATGCACTGACAAAAAGTCTTGCTTTAAACTTAGCCCCAAACATTAGGGTCAATGCAATAGCACCAGGCCCAACACTCCAAAGTAAAAATCAAACAAAAGCTCAATTTAATAGTCAGGTTTTAAGAACACCCTTGATGAAACAAGTTAAACTTGATGAAATCAATGAATCTGTTGGTTATATAATAAATAATATGTCTGTTACAGGCCAAGTTTTAACACTAGATTCAGGGCAAAGTCTAGGGTGGTCAAACACAAGATCAAAAAAATTTGAAAATGATTGAAATAAGAAGTTGTCTACAATAAATAAATCCTTGAACGAATTATAATTCAAATGATTATTTTATTGAGAACTTGCTAGTAAATTTGTTATAATTCATATTTAGTTGTTTAAAATCAATTACATATAAAATTGATTAAAATTTGAGCAATTTCTTAAAACCTAGAGAAATTAAAGATTAGGTAAAAGAACTCAAAGATAATTAACAAACTTATCCACAATATT
>JBELJQ010000017.1:15392-34298 GCA_042090305.1 Candidatus Pelagibacteraceae bacterium
ATTAGTGGATAGTAATTTTTTTTTTTTTTTTTATAATAAAAGCAATACTTTAGATTAATAATAGATGCTAAGAGAAAACCATTTTAATTTTAAACTTGGAGTAAAACTTATAAAGGATTCTCTAAAAAAACTCCCAAACGGATCTGGAATATATAAGTTTATAGACTCAAATGGAGATATACTCTATGTGGGTAAGGCTAAAAATCTAAGGAAAAGAGTGGCTTCTTATTCTAATTTATCTAAACTGTCAAATAGGATAAAACTTCTAATTAGTTCAGCAAAAGAAATTGAATTTATAAAAACACCCACGGAGTCCGATTCTCTGATTCTTGAAAATAATCTTATCAAAAAATTCAAGCCCAAGTTTAATATAAGATTAATTGATGATAAAAGTTACCCGTACATAATGATTTCATCTTCAAAAGAGTGGCCACAGTTAAGAAAATTCAGAGGTGTAGTAACAAAAAAAGATATTTTTTTTGGTCCATTCTCAAGTATAGGAGCAGTAAATAATATTCTTAAACAAATAGAAGCTGCATTTTTGTTACGCAATTGTTCTGATGCGATGTTCTCTCAAAGGAAAAGGCCTTGTATTCAATATCAAATAAAAAGATGTAGTGCACCATGTGTAAATTTAATAAGTAAAAATAAATATTCTGAACTAGTTAATGAAACCATTCTATTTTTAAAAGGAAAAAATCTTGATTACAAAAAAAAACTTATTGAGAAGATGAATTCTCATAGTAATAATCAGAATTATGAAAAAGCTGCAAGTCTAAGGGATAGAATTCAAGCTCTAAGTAAAATATCTAATGAAAAGTATTCAGATATAAATAATAATGAAGATTTTGATATAGTTTTCCTTAAATCAAAATATGAAATGATTTCTGTCCAGATATTTTTTTTCAGATCAGGAAAGAATTTGGGAAACAGAAGTTTTCTTTTCTCAGACCTAATTTTTGATGATTCGTCTGAAATACTAGAACAATTTTTACTTTTTTTTTATTCTACTAATAAAAAGCCTAATGAAATTCTTATTAATGTTCAAATTAAAAAGAGAGAACTTCTTCAAACTTTACTATCAAAGGAATCTAAAAATTTAGTAAAACTTAGAGTTCCTATCAAAGGTAAAAAAAAACAGCTGATGCAAATGGTAGAATCAAATGCAGATGCAGTTCTCAACAAAAAAATATCTGCTAAAAAGAAAGAATTAGCAACTTTAAATAAAATAAAAAATACGTTTAATTTAAAGAAGACTCCCAACAGAATCGAAATATTTGATAATAGTCACATAAGTGGAACTAATCCAGTTGGAGCAATGGTAGTTTTTGAAAATTCCTCCTTTCAAAAAAAGTCATACAGGAAATTTAACATTAAAACAGATAAAGAAAAACTAAACGACGACTATTTCATGATGCAGCAAGTTTTTGAAAGAAGATTCAAATTTGATAAAGATTGGAAAAAAAAAGTTCCTGATCTTATTATTATTGATGGAGGCAAAGGACATTTAAATCTAGTTCGAAATTTTTTGGATAAACATGAGTTAAAAGAATTGGATATCATTGCTATGGCTAAAGGTAAATTTAGGAATGACGGGAATGAGACTTTTTTTCAAAAAGAAAAAAAAATTAAATTTGATAAAAAGAATGAACAACTTTTTTTTCTTCAAAGACTCAGGGATGAAGCACATAGATTCGCAGTTATGTCATCCAAAAATAGACATACAAAATCTTTTAAAAACTCAACTTTTGACAAGGTGGTAGGATTAGGGAAGAAAACAAAATCAAATCTTCTTTCTTATTTTGGATCTATTGATAATATTAAAACTGCAAGTATTATCGATTTAAGAAAAGTACCAGGTGTTGGTAATAAAATGGCAGTACAAATTTATAATGAGTTCAATAAGAATGATTAAATTAAAAAATATACCAAACTTGCTAACAATAATCAGAATTTTACTAATCCCAGTAATTATTATATTCATGGAAGTTGATAACGAATTATATCGTTGGTTAGCATTAGCTTTATATACCATTGCCTGCCTATCAGATTTTTTTGATGGTTATTTGGCTAGAAGATTTGAGCTTGAATCAAACTTTGGAAGGTTTCTTGATCCAATTGCTGATAAAATTCTAATCGTTTCTATAATCTTTATACTTATAGCTCATGGTAAAATAACTGGTTTCTTTATTTACCCTGCATTAATAATAGTTTTAAGGGAGATATTAGTGTCAGGTTTAAGAGATTTTTTTTCACATTCATCAGAAAGCCTATTAGTAACAAATTTATCAAAATGGAAAACTTTGATTCAAATGTTTTCTCTAGGTTTCTTAATTGTTTCTTCTAATTTTGATACAAGAATTATCTTAAATATTGGCATAGTAGGACTAACGATTTCTTCAATAATCACCATTCATACTGGTTATTACTATTTTAAGAAAAATTTAAAGTTATTTTAATGATTAAAGTTTTTGGTATCGTTGGTTGGAGTGGTTCAGGTAAGACTGAATTAGTTACTAAGTTAATAAAATATTTTTGCAAAAAAAAAATTTTAGTCTCTTCAATTAAACATACCCACCACAAATTTGATATTGATAAAGAAGGAAAAGATAGTTTTAAACATATTCAATCAGGTTCTAATGAAGTTGTCCTCTACAATGAAAATAAATGGGCTTTAATCAGTAAGTTCCAAAATAAAAAATATGATATAGAAGAAATGATTGCGAAGTTTGATAGCAGAACCCAATTAATATTAGTTGAAGGCTTAAAATACAGTAAATTTTCAAAAATTGAGGTTTTTAGATCATCTTTAAAAAAATCATTTATTTTCGAAGATGATAAATTTATTAAATGTATTGTTTCTGATAAAAAGATTGAAAATTTAAAGTTACCACAATTTAATTTTGAAGATATAGATAAAATTGGTGAATTCATTATTAATTATTTAAAACTATGAAAAATAAATTTCCTGAATTTGTGAGTTTGAGCTTGGCAAAGAGTATTATTATGAATACTGATGTTAAGTTACCAGTTTTGGAGATGATCTCTTCTACTGAAGCTGATGGCAGAGTTTTAGCTCAAAACATTAGCTCAAATAAAGATGTTCCAGAAGAGGATAATGCTGCTGTCGATGGTTTTGCTGTTTTAAATAAAAATATTTGTATTAATAAACAATATAAAATAGTTGGAGTATCAAAACCAGGTTCACCATATAAAAAAAAAATAAAAGAAGGTGATTTAATAAAGATTTTCACTGGATCCTATGTCCTAAAATGTAACTATGTTGACACGGTCTATATGGAGGAGGATTGTATAGAAAACAATGGGTATGTAATTTTTAAAAAGAAAATAATAAGTAAATCAAATATAAGAAGGAAAGGTGAAGATATAAAGAAAAAGAAACTACTTTTTTCTAAAGGAAAAAAACTTAAAGTAGCTGATATTGCACAACTAATTTCGTTAGGGATTAATAAAATTAAAGTATACAAAAAAATTAAAGTTGGTATTTTTTCAAGCGGTGATGAAGTCGCAAATATTTCAGCAAAAAAAAAAAAATATCAAATCTATGATGTTAATAAATTCTTACTAATGTCACTATTCAAAAAAATAGGGTGTGAAGTTTTTGATCTTGGAATAATTAAGGATAATTATGAAATATCAAGGAAAAAATTGTATAAAAATTTAAATTATGATTTGCTAGTAACAAGTGGTGGGGTATCAAAAAGTTCTACTGATAATATTAGTAAAATTTTATTAAATCTTGGTAACATTTTCTTTTGGAGAATTAAAATTAAACCAGGAAGACCATTTGCATTTGGAAAATTAAAAAAAACACTGTTTATAGGATTCCCTGGAAATCCAGTTGCTGTAGCCGTAACTTTTTTTATGCTAGTTATAAAGTTAGTGAGAAGAATGTCAGGAGATAATAATTTGAGGTTAAACTATTCATATTTTCCAGCTAATTTTTCGATGAAAACAAAAAAAGGAAGAGTTGAATGGTTGCGAGGTAAAATTCAAAGGAAAGTTAAAGATAATTATTTAGAAAAGTTTT
The DNA here is from genome assembly GCA_042090305.1 of Candidatus Pelagibacteraceae bacterium. Lineage (GTDB taxonomy): Bacteria > Pseudomonadota > Alphaproteobacteria > Methylaequorales > Methylaequoraceae > TMED13. The sequence continues at coordinate 19,444 of JBELJQ010000017.1, forward strand.
ATACGACAGGTTCAGGAATATTATCATCACTTAGTCAAAGTGAGGGAATTATCGAGGTTGATGCAAATACAGAATATGTTAAAAAAGAAAGTTTATTAAAATTCTATAAGTATAAGGATTTAATTGAATGAGAATACTTTATTTTGCAAAAATTAGCGATCAATTAGGAAAAAAGCAGGATAAGTTAATCATTTCTGATAGAATTAAGATTAAGGACCTTGTAAAAATACTCATTAAGAAAAATAAAAAGTACTCGATAGTCTTTAAAAATATTTCAGGTATAAAGTTTGCCGTGAATTGTGAATATGTATCGATCAATAATTATGTTTGTAATGAAGATGAACTCGCAATTTTTCCACCAGTAACCGGAGGGTAATGAGAATTATTTTTCAAAAAAAGGAATTTAACATCGAAAAAGAAGTCAATTTTTTTTCAATAAGAAACAATTCAGTTGGTTCCGTAATATCTTTCGTAGGAAAAGTTAGACCAATAAACAATGGTAAAAAACTAAGAAATATTGAAATTTCATGTTACAAAAAGATGGCATCTTTTCAAACAAAAAAGATTGTAACTAAGTTTATTGATAATAAAAAAATAGACGATTATTTAGTAATTCATAGATTTGGTGTATTAAAGCCCTCTGAAAATATTGTAATAATATTAGTAGCTAGTAAGCATAGAAAGGAAGGGTTTGAATTTGTAGATGAAGTTATAAAGTGGTTTAAAACAAGAATTACTTTCTGGAAAAAAGAAAACTACATGAATGGAGGCGATTGGCTTGAGAAACAAAATTAAATTAGGATGTTACAAGTCTACGAAATTCCTTAATCAATAATTTAGAAATCTTACCAACTTCAAATTTATATTTATCGATAGATGATACAGGAGTAATTTCAACTGCGGTTCCTGTCAAAAAAACTTCATCGCAATGTTCAAGAAAATCAATTTCGAAGTGATCTTCAATTACTTTAACTTTAAGTTTTTTTGCAATTTTAATTACACATTGTCTTGTAATACCATTTAAAAAACAATCAGGTAAAGGAGTAAATAATTTATTATTTTTAACAAAAAAAATATTTGCTCCGGTAGCCTCAGCAATAAAGTTTCTATAATCAAGCATCAAGGCATCATCAAACCCTTTTTTTTCTGCAGCATGTTTACTAAGTGAACAAATCATATAGAGTCCGGCAGCTTTACTATCTGTAGGAGCTGAGTTCGGAGCTGGCCGCCTCCAGTTTGAAACAGTCAATTTTATTCCCTTTAATACCTGATCAGGAGAGAAATATGATGGCCACGACCATGCTGCAATTGCAAGATTGGTACTTCCATCTATAGCGGATATTGCCATTTTTTCGCTTCCTCTCCAAGCAACCGGTCTTATATATCCATTTTTTATATTTTGCTTACTAATTAAACCAGTTGTTATATTTATTAAATCATCAACACTATATTTGATATCTAAATCTAATATCGAAGCCGATTTTAGGAGTCTTTCGGTATGTTCTTTCAGCTTAAAAATCTTACCTTCATATACTCTTATTCCTTCAAAGACACAACTAGCGTAATGCAATCCATGATTCAACACATGGATATTTGATTCTGTCCATTTTCTATATGAACCGTTAAACCAAATTACGCCATCTCTATCAGAAAAAGAATTTATCATTTAATAAAATTAACAATTAATATTTTAAAGTAAATTTATATAATATATCATTGAATATATTTATAAACATAGATTAATACAAAATTAATGATAAATGAACCTCACTTGTTGTGCGTAGATGATGATGACAAAATAAGAGAATTACTTAAAATTTACTTAAAAAGCAAGGGATTTAAAGTTACTACTGCCTCTGACGCCATCGAGGCAACTAACTTAATTAATTATTTTCTATTTGATTTAATTGTTTTAGACATAATGATGCCTAAAAAGAATGGTATTGAATTCTTAAAATATCTTAGAAGTATTGACATTAATACACCTGTATTAATGCTCACGGCAAGCAGTCAAATAGAAAAAAAAGGAGAATCATTCAATAACGGTTGTGATGATTATTTAATTAAACCGTTCGAACCAGAGGAGTTATTGATGAGAATTCGGAAACTTTTAAATCCAAGGTTAAATAAAAATAAAATTAATAAAGTATCATATTTTGGTGACTATCAATTTGATGATGCAACAAAAACTTTGAAATTAAATAATACAAATATTGGTTTAACTTCCTCAGAACTTACTATTGTTGAGTACTTTGTTAAAAATATAAATAAAGAAGTTGATAGAGAAGAAATCTCAAAAATTCTTGGAGATATCAATAATCTTAGGTCAGTTGATGTAACTATTACTCGTTTAAGAAAAAAACTTACAACATCCGATAACAATTCAGTTTTAAGGACAATACGTGGAAAAGGATATAAACTCGTGAGTGAATATGAATAATTTTTTTTTAAAAAAATTATTACCAAAAAAGTTATTACATAGATTACTAATAATTTTTTTAGTTCCTCTAATTATTACGCAAGCTTCGGTAGTATTTTTTTTTTATGAGAGACATTGGGAAAAGATTATTGATCGTTTCTCAAATATTGCTGCTAATAAAATTTCTGTGATTCTTTATGAATATGAAAAAGGTGGTTTTGTTGAAGCCAAAAAGATCGCTGAGAAACTTAATCTAATTATTTATAATGAAGAAATAGAGTATGAGTTTAATGTTAGAAAAAGGTTGTTTGAAAAAAAAATTGAAGAAATCGTTTCTAACAGAGTTTTTCAAACTTTAGATGTTAATTTTACAAAAGAAAAGGTTTTTTTTGGAAATAATATTAATGGAAATAAAATATATATAGTTTTTCCACGAAAATATTTATTAAGCGAAACACCTATAATTTTATTCTTATGGATGATTTCAACATCCTTAATCCTTTCATTAATTGCTTTTTTATTTCTAAGAATTCAAATTAGAGCAATACAAAGGTTAGCCGTATCTGCAGAAGAATTTGGTAAAGGCAAAGAAATATCTATTTTTAAACCCTCTGGTGCCACTGAGATAAGACAAGCAGGAAATGCTTTTTTAAAAATGAAAAAAAGAATTAATAATTATATTTCCCAAAGAACTGGGTTCTTAGCAGGAATATCACATGATTTAGGAACAATTATTACTCGTATAAAACTTCGTCTGGAACTTATAAATAAGACCGAAAATATCATACAAATTAAAAATGATATTGAAATTATGCAAACCTTTCTATCTGAATATCTGGACTTTTCAGAAAAGATAACCGTAACAAAAATTTCAAAAATTAATTTATTTTATTTAATTGATGAAGTAATAAAATCATCTAATTTAAAAAAAAAGAAAGTTAATTTGATATGTTCAAAAAAATTTTCTGTATTCACAGATAAAAATTGTCTTTTTAGAATAATTTTCAATTTATTTGAAAATGCTCTTAAGTTTGGAGATTCAGTGAAAGTATATGTAAAGAAGAATACCAATAACTTTTATGTTGAGATTCAAGACGATGGTCCTGGAATTCCCTATCAGCAAAGGGGTAAAATCTTTAAACCTTTTTATAAAATTGATGATTCTAGAAATCTTAAAAAAGGTGGTTCTGGTCTAGGATTAAGTATTGCTAGTGAACTTTCAAAAAAAATTAAGGTAAAAATTAAGATTAAATCTTATAAAAATAATGGTTCAACTTTTATTATTTTGATACCGTTTGAGATTTAGTATTAGTTTATTTCTTTTGAAATGATGCTAGACCTAGAAGTTGCAGACTTAATTGCTTTTTCAAATATTTTAAAAAGAATATTATCTTTTTTTAGAATTTTTATGGCTTTTTCTGTTGTTCCTCCCTTACTAGTTACATTTCCAATGAAAGTACTGAAATCTTTTGGATTCTCTTTAAGTATTTGAATTGAACCTTCAAGAAGCATTGTTAATAAATTTACTGAATCCTTTCTCTTAATTCTATTTTTTAAGGAGATCTGATTTAAACACTCAAAAAAGTATAATAGATACGCTGGGCCACCTCCATACATTGCTGTAAAGAAATGAAAATCACTTTCTTTTTCTAACCAATAAAAGTAACCAAAAAATTTGAAAATTGTTAGAATTTGTTTTTTAGTTGATACATTAATATTTTTTGTAAAAATACCAGTGGAGCTTTTATTATTTTTGATGAGTATATTAGGCATTATTCTTACTACCTTAAGTTTTTTATAGTTTATAATAGAAATAATTTTATTTATACTTAGGCCAGCAACAAAGGAAATGAAAACTGTGTTGATTTTTTTATCTTTGAATTTTTTTAGAAAATCCCTACAATCCTTTGGTTTAACACATATGAGCACATAATCAAAATTTTCAGTAATATCTGAATCATAATCCTTGATAACATTCACGTTACTGAAATTAATATTTTTTCTTTTTTCTAATTTTTTCTCAAGAACGGTGATTTTATTTTTAGGGGAAATTAGGCCATCTAAAATAATCTTTCCAAGACTACCGCATCCTACAAGTAAGATTTTATTCACGCTTCTCCGTAAGTATCTAACATCGCTATCTCAATTGCATTTTTGGGATTCTTTTTTTTATTGAAAAAAACGTAAAATACTGGGAAAAATCTATCACACTCCTCGACTGTAATATCTATAAAATCTTCAACTTGTTCTATTGTAATGAAGTCTTGTGCTTTCACAGAAACTTTATAGCTAAAGAAAACTTTATTTAATTTTGAACTATAGTTAAAGTGTCCCAAATTCGCTTTTTCATTAACATTAGAAATTAATGTGTAAACTAAGTTCTTACTTTTAAATTTTGATGCATTATCCAAACAGGTGAATATTTCAAATACCTTTCTATCATTATCCCATATTATAGAAATATTATATGTATTCCAAAGGCCTTTAGAATTAAGAGTAATCTTATTTTCTGAATCTCTGAGTATATTATCTATAAATCTAGAAAAGTGTTCCTCAATATAGTCAATAGGATTATTCTGCCTAATAATTTTATTTTGGTTGTCAAAACTCACAATATAATAATAGTATATAAATAAGTTTTTAACAACAACAATTAGTATGTTTTAAATAAAAGAACACAATATATTGATTTAATGCTAAAAAATTCTTTAACTCTTATCTTTTTAATCAGCTACATATTTGCTTTTTCAATATGGATTTATTGGTTTTATAGTTCTTTGAAGAAAAATCCTAGAAATAAGAAAAAAATATGTCTTATCAATATATCAATTTTTATAATTGTAACGTACTTTGTGAGTTTTATAATTTTAAAAGTTTTAGCGTAGAGTATTATAATGATTATTGTAACCGGTGGTGCCGGCTTTATTGGATCGAATCTTGTTAACTTTCTTAACGACCAAAACTATGAGAACATAGTTTCAATTGATTATTTAAATGAATCAAATAAAAAATATTTCTCATCAAATCAAGTTCAAATGATAGACCCTGAAAAGACCTTTTCATTTTTAAATAAATATGAAGGAGAAATAAAAATTATTATTCATCTTGGGGCAATATCTTCAACAACAACAAAGGATCCAAGTTTAGTGCTAGAAAATAATTTGAATTTGTCTCTAACACTTAAGCAATGGTGTTATGAAAAAAAAAAAAGATTTATTTATGCATCATCTGCTGCGACTTATGGAAATGGATCAAATGGTTTTTTAGATGAAACTACCACTAACTATTTATCTAAACTTTTACCTTTAAATTTATATGGATGGTCAAAACAAATAGTAGATTTAAATATTTTTAAAGAATTAAAAAAAAATAATCAGCTTGTAGGTCTTAAGTTTTTTAATGTGTATGGACCAAATGAATACCATAAAGGTGATATGAAAAGTATAGTACTTAAGGTTTATAACAACGTAAAGGATAGAAAATTTATTGAATTATTTAAGTCTCATAATAAAAAATTCAAGGATGGAGAGCAACTTAGAGATTTTATTTACGTTAAGGATGTAATAAAAGTTATTTACTGGTTTATAGAGAACCCAAAATTTAGTGGTTTATTTAACGTTGGAACTGGCAAACCAAGATCATTTAATGATTTAACTAGCTGCGTTTATAGAAATTTTAATTATCCTGAAAAAATAAGGTATATTGATACCCCTAAAAATATCAGAAGTCAGTATCAATATTTTACAAAAGCAAGAATGAGCAAATTAAGAAAACTTGGCTTCAAAACAAAGTTTTTTACCTTGGAAGAAGGAATAAATGACTATATCAATAATCATCTTAAATAAATAAGTTTGATGTATACACATAACTTAGACCCAATAGCTATTGAATTTCTAAATATAAAAATATACTGGTACTCTCTTGCGTATTTATTTGGCTTTTTATTTTCTCTAAATTATTCAAAGTATCTTATAAAAATTAATAAATTTAATTTTAAGCCTGAAATAATCGACAACTTGCTTACCTGGTCAATTCTTGGAATTATAATTGGCGGGAGGCTGGGATATGTTGTTTTTTATAATATAGATTATTATTCTCAGAATATAATCGAAATATTAAAAATTTGGAAAGGCGGTATGTCTTTTCATGGAGGTCTTATTGGCATGGTAATTAGTATGTATTTTTTCTGCAAAAAAAATAACACATGTTTTCTTGAAATATCAAATTTGGTTGTTTGCAGTGCGCCTATTGGAATTTTTCTTGGAAGGATCGCCAACTTCATTAATGGAGAATTAGTTGGTAAACCAACATTATCAAACTGGGGAGTAATCTATCCACCTGAAAGTATTCCAAGACATCCAAGTCAACTCTATGAAGCATTCTTAGAGGGTTTTTTAATTTTTATTTTAATTAATTTCATTTTGATATTGAATAATCATAAAAAGATTAACGTATCCTCAGTTTTTCTACTTTCATATGGTATGTTTAGGTTTATTTCAGAATTTTTTCGAGAACCAGATTCTCATTTGGGATTGCTTGCAATGGGACTTAGTATGGGGCAAATTCTTTCAATTCCTTTAATATTTGTTGGCCTATCTTTAATAAAGTATGGAAAAAAGAATTAGAAAAAACTTAGAATTTAATAATTCTATCTCTTTATCGAGATTTATGAATCTATGTCTTTATAAAAAAAACGTAGGTTTTTACGAAAAAAATATAATAGGTTCTCACTTTATAACTTCTCCAGAAATTAGCCAAGTTTTTGGAGAGTGCATAGCTTTATTTTTTTTAACCACATTATCTTCTCTCAGAACATATAATTTTATGGAATTAGGGCCAGGTAATGGAACATTAATGGTTGATATAATAAGAACATTTTCAAATTTAAGTAATGACGAATTTAGGTTTTTTTTATATGAAAAGTCTGATTTTTTGAAAAAGATTCAAGAAGAATCTTTGCAAAATTATCATTCTAAAAAAAGTAAAATAATTCAATTAAACAAATTAAGACTTGAGAAAAAACCCTATATATTTTTTTGTAATGAATTTTTTGATGCACTGCCAATTAATCAGTATTTAAAAAAAGAAAATAGTATCTATGAAAAAAGAATTATTTTACAAGAAAATAAACTTCAATCTATTTATAAAAAGACGAACAATATGAAATTTAATAATCTATCAAATGGAGATATTGTTGAATACTCTCCGTTAACTAATTTATATCTAAGAAAAATTTTTAAGCATATAAAAAGCTATGGGGGAGCTGTCCTGATTTTTGACTATGGTCCATTTAAGAAAAAACTTATTTCAACGGTTCAGGCATTATATAGATTCAAAAAATGTAGCATATTTGATCATCCATTTGAATCTGACATAACATATCATGTCGATTTCAATAATATAAAAAAAATTTCAAAAGAATATAAACTCAAATACCTTGGTCCAATTACACAAAAACAATTTCTATTTTTCTATGGTATAAATGAAAGAATTTATAATTTATCTTTAAAAACTAAAAGTAAGAAAAAAATGGAAAACCTTTACTCCCAATTTAAACGTTTAACAGACCCAAATGGAATGGGTGATTTATTTAAATGTATTTTTATAAGTAGGAATCGTCTTGAATTACCCGCATTCTCGAAAAACTACAAATGAACATACAACATTATAAACAATTTTATTACTGCTTCTTGGAGAGAAATTTTACATATAATAAAAAAAATTATAATTCTATGAACTTTGCATTTAACAGAGGAGATAGTAATGCAAAGGTAGAATATAATAGAAAAATTTTATCTAATATTTTTGGAGGAAAACATATTATTTTTGTAAACCAAATTCATTCAAATAATATTTATCTTTTTGGTGGTAAGCAGACTAAAATCGTAAATGCAGATGGTATAATATCAAAAAGTAGTGATTCTATCCTTGCAATTTTGACTGCAGATTGTGCTCCAATTATTTTAATTGGAAAAAAATTTTATGGAATTATTCATGCAGGCTGGAGGGGACTTGTCTTAGATATAATAAAAAAAGGAGTGGGATTGATGACCAAATATGGAGAAAAATTAGATGAAATTAAAATTATTGTTGGCCCTCACCTCGGAGGAAATTCATTTGAAGTTCAGAAAGATTTTATATCTAACTTAAAGAAGTTTTCAGATAATGAAGATTTTCTTATTAATAAGAATAATAAGACTTTTTTTAATTTTAGTAAAATGATTAAATATAAAATAAATAAACTTAAAATTAAGGATTATGAAATTTCTAATATTGATACTTTTGAAAATCCAAAAAAATTTTTTAGTCATAGATATTATAGTCAAAATGGACTACAAAACTGTGGTAGACAGATTAGTTTAGTAGGAATTAATAATATGTATAAGGCAAATAATGAAAATTGTATCAGGAAATAGCAATCAACCTTTATCAAAAAAAATTGCTGAATACTTAGGCGTACCTCTTGTAGATGCAACTATTAAAAAATTTCCAGATAAAGAAATATTTGTAGAAATAAAAGAGAATGTAAGAGGCGAAGATGTTTTTGTCATACAATCTACATCTTTTCCTGCGAATGATCATGTAATGGAACTTTTAATTACAATAGATGCTCTTAAAAGAGGATCAGCAAAAAGAATTGCAGCTATCGTTCCTTATTATGGATATGCACGGCAAGATAGAAAATCTGGGCCAAGAACTCCAATCTCAGCAAAATTAGTTGCTAATCTAATAAGTACAGCTGGAGCTGATAGAGCTCTAATGGTTGATTTGCATGCCGGACAAATACAGGGCTTTTTTGATATACCAACAGACAATCTTTTTGCGGCACCAGTTTTCATTGAAGATATAAAATCAAAATTTAAAAATTTAGAGACTATTATAATATCGCCAGATGTTGGAGGAGTTGTGAGGGCACGTGCAATAGCCAAAAGAGTAAATTGTGACTTAGCTATAATAGATAAAAGAAGAGAAAGAGCTAGTGTATCAGAAGTAGTGAATATAATTGGTGAAGTCTCCAATAAAAATTGCATATTAATTGATGATATTTGTGATACTGCTGGAACTCTAACAAATGCTGCAACTGCACTTAAAAATAAAAATGCAAAGTCGGTATATGCCTATATCACTCATGGTGTTCTCTCTGACCCAGCAATTGAAAGAATTGAGAAATCACCTATTGATAAAATGATAATTACTGATAGTATTCTGCCGAGGAATGATGTAATTAACTCAGATAAAATAGAAATCCTTTCTATAGCACCACTTATTGGTGAAGCAATAGGAAGGATCACGGATAATAGGTCGGTATCTAGTTTATTCGCATAATTTTAGGAGATTTAAAGTGACAGAAGTTGTTCAGATTGAAGCGCAAAAAAGAGATTTAGTTGGAACAGGAGTTTCAAGAGATTTAAGAGGGAAAAAAATGATTCCTTGCATTATATATGGTGACAAAAAAGATCCCGTTCCTATACAAGTTGATGAAAAAAAATTAAGAATGCAAATAAACGATGCAGGTTTTTTCTCAAAACAATGCGAAATCAAGATAGAAAAAGAAGTATTTAAAGTTTTACCTAAAGATATGCAACTTCATCCAATAAACGAAAAAATACTGCATATGGACTTTTTAAGAGTTGGAGACAATACCACTGTAACACTATTTGTTCCTGTGAAGTTCATCAATGAAAACAAATGCGCTGGTATAAAACAAGGTGGTGTTTTGAATATTGTTCGTCATGAGGTTGAATTAAAAACGCTTGTATCAAAAATCCCAGAATTCTTAGAAGCAAATTTAGATGGTCTTGAAATTGGTGATAGTATTCACATAAGTTCAATTAACTTAGAAGAAGGTGTCTCCCCAACTATCTCTGATAGAGATTTCACGATTGCAACAGTTGCTCCACCTACGGTAATGAAAGTTGAAGAAACTAAAAATGAAGAAGAAGAAACATCAGAAGCTCAAGAAACAGCCGCTGATTCACAAGATAAACAAGAATCTAAGGATACAGAGAAAAAAGAAGAAGAATCTAATAATAAAAACTAATTTTGAATAGATATAAACCTTATGATTCTAATATCTGGTTTAGGAAATCCTGGCATACAATTTGAAGGTACCCGCCACAACATAGGATTCGATATAGTCGACTCAATTCAAAAAAGCTATAATTTTCCTGACTATAAAGTAAAATTTGATGGCCTGATTACTAAAAAGATAATATCAAAAAAAACTGTTATACTTTTTAAGCCTCAAAACTTTATGAATTTATCAGGTGAACCAATAAGAAAAGTTTCAAAATTCTATAAAATAGACTTTAAAAACAACCTATATATTTTCCACGATGATTTAGATACTAAATTTTCCAAGATCAAAATTAAAGAAAACGGAGGTCATGGTGGGCATAATGGAATTAAGGATATAATTAGTCATATTGGTAATAATTTTTATAGATTAAAGTTTGGTATTAAGAACAACCTTCTAACTGAGAAAAATATTGAGTCAAAAAATTTTGTTTTAAATAAGTTCACCGTAAGTGAAAAGAAATTAATAATTAAATTTAAGAAAAATGTATCAAATAATTTAAATTATCTTTTAAACAAAAACTTTTCTTTATTTGTAAATAATCTAAGTATATAAAATATTATGGGCTTTAATTGTGGCATACTCGGTTTACCAAATATAGGAAAGTCTACACTATTTAATGCTCTTACTTCAACTCAACAAGCTGAATCAAAAAACTATCCTTTCTGCACAATTGAACCAAATATTGGAAAAGTATCAGTGAAAGACCAAAGACTTGATAAACTATCAGGGATATCTAACTCTCAGAAAACCATATATAACCAACTGGAATTTGTTGATATTGCTGGCTTGGTGAAGGGTGCTAGTAAAGGAGAAGGGTTGGGTAATAAATTTTTAGAAAATCTATCAGCTGTTGATGCTATTATTCACCTAGTTAGATGTTTCGAAGATAAGGATATTACTCATGTAAGTAATCAAATTTCTCCTCTTGATGATATTAAAATAATTGAAACAGAACTTTTATTATCTGATCTTGATAAAGTAGATAAAATAACAGAAAATTATACAAAAAAGTATAAAGGTAAAATACCTGATGAAAATTTAATTAGTGTACTTGAAAAAGCAAAACAGTTCCTGGAATCGGGAAAATTTCTCAGAGAATTAGAACTTACAAAAAATGAATTACTTTTACTTCAAAGCTATAACCTTTTAACAATCAAACCATTTATATATGTTTGTAATGTTGATGAGAGTTCAGTTTCAGATGGTAATAATTTTAGTAAAATAGTATTAGATTATGCCAAAAAGAAAGGATGTGATTGTATCAATATTTCTGCACAAATAGAATCAGAAATTAGTGGTTTTTCAAATGAAGATGAAAAAAAACAGCTCTTAGATACAATTGGTTTGAAGGAAACATCATTATCAAAATTAATATCAAAGGGTTATAGTCTTCTAGACCTAATTACTTTTTTTACATCTGGAGAAAAAGAATCAAGAGCATGGACTATAAAAAGAGGTACATTAGCACCAGATGCTGGTGCTAAAATTCATACTGATTTTAAACATGGCTTTATAAAGGCTGAAGTTATTTCATATGATGATTTTGTTAATTTTAATGGTGAACAAAAATGTAGAGAAAATGGTAAATTAAAGTTAGAAGGCAAAGATTATATTGTTAATGACGGTGATGTAATTACTTTTAGGTTTAACGTTTAGGTTTATAATCTTTAAATGACTCGATAACCTTCAACATCTGTTTTTTGTTTAATATTTTTAATTTGTTTGTTAAAAGGCCGTAATAATATTGTTTACAAATTTTTTCCATCGCAATTGACAAATCAATTGATTCCTCTAAGTTTTCACCTAAAGTGATTTGTCCATGATTAGCAATTAAGCAACCCTTTCTGTTATTGAGTGCTGTATTTACGTTTTTAGAAAGTTCCTTGGTCCCGAAGGTCGCGTATTTAGCGCATTTTATATCATCCCCACCAAACTCAGCTATCATATAGTGAAAAGATGGAATGTTCATTCTTGTACAGGAAATTATCGAAGCCCATGTAGAGTGCGAATGAACAACAGAATTGACATTTTTAAAATTTTTATAAATGAGTAAGTGTAATAAAAACTCACTAGATGGCTTGATTTTATTTAGTATGTTACCGTCCAGGTCTAATTCAGATATATTTTTTATATTTAAATTTGACGTTTTTATACCTGATGGGGTAATATAAACTCTATCTCCCACTCTATAACTTATATTACCCTCCGAGCCTATATTATGACCAATTTTTATTAATAGATGGGATGCCTCAATAATCCTTTTTTTTATTCTCATAATTTCATTAAATTTTTAATTGAATCTTTATTACAATTTATAATCCCTTTTTCAGTGATTAACTTAGTTATATATCTATATGGAGTTACATCGAATGCAGGATTATAAACTTTTGCCTTATCAAAATAAATACTTCCTTCAATAATTTTAGAATTTTTTCTTATCTTTATAGTTGATAATTCTTTTTCATTTCTTATTTCAATTGGAACATTTTTTCCATGCTTTAAATTGAGATCAATTGTTGAAGTAGGGAGTGCAACAAAAAAAGGTATATTATTTTCAAATGCAGAAAGAGCTTTCAAGTAAGTACCAATTTTATTACAAACATCGCCGTTTGCGACAACTCTATCACTACCTACAATACATAAGTCAACCTTATTTTCTTGCATAAGATGTCCTCCAGAATTATCTGCTACAATTGTGTATGGCACTTGCTCATTCTTTAATTCCCATGCTGTTAATAATGCTCCCTGATTTCTTGGTCTAGTTTCATCAACCCATACATGAATCGGAATCCCATTTCTATGTGCTAAAAAAATAGGAGAAATTGCAGTTCCCCAGTCTACAGTAGCTAACCAACCAGCGTTACAATGAGTTAAAATATTAACAGTTTTTTTCTTTTTTTTATAATATTCTTCAATAATTTTATAACCATTAGTTGCGATTTTTTGACAGTTAATAATATCATTATCTCTGATTGAACGAGCGATTTCGTAGGCTCTCTCTTTTTTATTTTTTATACTATTTTTTTGAATGTTATTAATAGTCTTATCTAATGCCCACTTCAGGTTTACAGCTGTTGGTCTCGTATTCAACAGTGAAGAATAAATTTTTTTTAAATATGAATTGGGAGAATCATTTTTTATCAAAGAAAAAACTGCATAAGCAGCTGTTACTCCTATCAACGGCGCACCTCTTACCTTCATTTTCTTAATTGCATTACAAAAGTCTGACAAAGTTTTTAGTTCTAAAACCTTGAATTCAAAAGGAAGTTTTGTTTGGTCAATAATTTTAACAACGCCTTTTTCATCCCAGATTGATGAATAGTTTTTATTTTTTACTTTCATTTAAACTTAAAATATTTTTCAATCTATTTTTTGCAATTTTGTTACTTTTTGATAGATTTGTAACTAGAGAGTTTTTCGATAAATTTTTAATATTATCATTACATTTTATATTGTTTAATTTAGATAATTCACTGATTAATTTATTTGCTTTCCCCGAATTATTTTCTAATGTTTTTATAATCTGTTCTATTGTAACATTGTCATGGTCTGGATGCCAACAATCAAAATCTGTTACCATTGCAACGCTTGCGTAGCATATTCCAGCTTCCATTGAGAGTTTAGCTTCAGGTTGATTTGTCATTCCAATAACATCACAACCCCATGATCTGTAAAGTTGCGATTCAGCAAGGGTTGAAAATTGTGGTCCCTCGATACAAATATATGTACCTGATTCGTGAAATTTTATTTTCATCATCTTAAGACACTTAGCAATTAACAAATTTAAATTTGGGCATGTTGGATCTTTAAAAGGAATATGCGCTACAATATCGCTATCGAAAAAAGTTTTTTCTCTTAAATAAGTTTTATCTATAAATTGATTAACTATAACAAAATCTCCAGGAATATAATCTTCTCTTAAACTTCCAACTGCCGAAAGTGATACAATATTTTGAACATTCATCTGTTTTAAAATATCTATATTTGCTCTGTAATTGATTTTTGACGGTGATATAGAGTGTTCTTTTCCATGTCTAGGAAGAAAAGCAATATTTTTTCCATTGAGATTTCCAACGCAGATTTTTGATGATGGTTTGCCATAATCAGATTTTCTTGAAATCCAACTTATATTTTTCAATTCATTAACTTTGTAGAGACCGCTTCCACCGATAAAAGCAATTTCAATTTCATCCATTATTAATTAACATCTTTCCATATCTTTCTCTTAACACCCAATAACATTATAGTTAAAAGAATAAGGAAGAATAATGTTTTAACGCCCAGGCTCTTCCGTTCCTCTAGTTCAGGTTCAGCAGCCCAGGATAAGAATGACGTAACATCTCTTGCAATCTGAAC
>JBELJQ010000039.1:0-6563 GCA_042090305.1 Candidatus Pelagibacteraceae bacterium
GGAGAAGTTTCGGCAGCATTTTCTTTTTTAACAGGAATATTGATAATTAAGAAATCGTCAATTTTATTTAGAATTAATATTATATTTGGTATATTCGTTGCTTTTTGCAGGATGGCAATGGGAGGTCATTTTTTTAGTGATAACTTATTTGCAGCAGTATTTATGATTTATTTAGCATTATTTTATAGATTTATATTTTATTACTTAACTAAACGAAAATTAATTTAAGATAAAAGATGATAAAAAAATTTAAGTTTTTATTAATTCATGATGAAAAGATAAGTAGTTATAATCAAGCTTTTGGATTAATTAGTAGTATAAAGAAATATGCTAAATCAACAGTTCAAATTACATCAAGAGAATTTAATCCTAAATTTATTGGTTATTTACCGAATCTAATTATTTATTATATTTTATATTTTAGATATTTTTTCTTTAACAAAGAGCTGGAAAATAGAACTGTTAATTGCATAATTTGCTGTGGAAGAGTTAGCGCCCCTTTAAGTCTAATTTATAAAAAAAAATACAATATAAAGGTAATAAGTATTTTAGATCCCTACTTCAAAAGAGATTGTTTTGATAAAATAATAATACCCTTTCATGATGAGAAAAAAAATGGTGATAATATTATTTATTTAACTGGTTCACTGGTTAATGAATCATTAAAAACAATCTCTCATTCAACTAAACAAAAATTTTTAAAATTAATACCTAATGATAGAAAAATAATAACGATTTTGATTGGTGGAAGTGGAAAGAGCTCTGCGATTTCAAAGGCTGAAATACATTCTTTAAGCTATCAATTAAAGAAGATAGATATAAATAAATATAATTTAAATTTTTTATTTTCGAGGAGGACCAATAATTTTATAAAAGAAATTATAAAAAATAATTTTCTTAATAGATCTTATATTTGGGATAAAAATTCTGAAAACCCATATTGGTATTTATTAAATAAATCGGAATACATAATTGTTACAGAAGATTCAGTTTCTATGGTTTCTGAAGCAATTTCATTTAACAAGCCAGTTTATATCTTTTCATTAAAAAAAGTAAAAAGTAAGATTAGAAGGTTTAATCAGGATTTATTGAATAAAGGGATAATTAAAGTATTCAACGGACTCGTCAAAAAATGGGACTATAATAAGATCAATGAAACTAAAAGAATTGCAATAAATATTATTGATTATCTAAAAATTTAATCACCATCTATTATGTATCCATATCCATTGATCAGGACACTCTTTGATCCATTTCTCAACATAGGTGTTTAAATAATTCATTATATTTAATTCTGTTTTGAGATTAATAATTTTTCTATAACTTATTTCAGGTAAATAACATATTTCAAATTGTACACCCTTTTTTCTCATACAAACAGCAGGTATTATTGGACATTTATACTTTAATGAAAATTTGGCAATTGCAGAAGCAGTCATTGTCTTATAATTGAAAAATTTTGCTTCAATTCCATCATTCATTTTTTGATCAATTAACATACCAATATTACCCCCCTCTCTTTTTAAAACAGATATGCAATCCTTAGCCCCTTCAGAACCTTTCTTAATCAATTTTACACCATATTTGTTACGAATTTTTCTTAATAAATTATCTACTAACTTATTATTAGGGGCCCTATAAATAAATGATATATTGTGACCCGATTCGGTCAAAGGGTGTGATGTTAATTCCCAATTACCTAAATGAGCAGAAAAAAATAAACAATTTCGATTTTTTTCTAATCCATTAACCAGATTATCTAAACCTCTAATACTTATATTTTTATTAGTTAAAGTTTTTATATTTTCTAAATGAGGATATTCACCAATAACTCTTCCAAAATGAAACCACATTCTGTCTATAATTTTTTTTTTTTCTTTCCTATTTTTATTTGGAAAGATTTTATTAAGATTATAAAAGGCGATATTATTTTTGGAGGAAAATTTGCCATATACATACAATATAACTCCACCTAATAAAGAAGAAAACCTTAAACCGATAATTCGGCTAAAATAATAAAAAAATAGGATGAGTAAATATTCAAATTTTTGTTTAACTTTTTTCATAAACCAAATAAATTATAAAAACTATTTTAGGAATTATATTAGATTAATTATCATGTTTGTAGAAAATTTGTTTCTGTTTTTAGATTTAAATAAAAGAAATTCTACGAAATAATTTTTAATTAGACCTCTAATTATAATTAACAAACTTTTTTTCTTTAGATAATAAATTTTAAGAAAGTCATTAAAAAAGTTCAACTACTTGTTCTTGTTATATTTTATCGAGGAAATATCCAATGGTCCATAAATTATGAGGGTTGGTGAATTTTTTACATTTTCCTTAATTAAATAACCTTGTGCATCAGATATAGTTGTTTTGTAAATTTTTTGATTTGGTTTAGAAACAGATACTGCAACTATTGCTGGAGTAGATTTTGATAAGCCTTTGCTAATTAAAAATTTTAATAAAACAGAATAATTCCTCTTAGCCATAAAAACCACTGTCGTTGTATTTAAATCACATAAGCTTTTATTTTTTAATTCATTTGGAAAATTTCCATCTAGATCGTGACCCGTTATAAATTGTACTTTTCTTGATTCTTTTCTTCTTGTAAGTGGAATTCCAGCCTCTGCCATCGCTGCGAAAATAGACGATACACCAGGAATAATTTCATAACTTATATTTGCTTTTTTAAGTGCCGTTATCTCTTCTTCTAGTCTTCCAAAAATACTGCAATCTCCAGATTTTAATCTGACTACTTTATTTCCATTTTTCGCGTATCTAACTAATAGTTTTGATATCTCTTCTTGTTTGAGAGATTTCAATCCTGCTTTTTTACCGACATTTATCAGGTCTGTCCCTTTATTAACTAAATTTAGAATTGAACCAGAAGAAAGCTCATCATATAATATTATGGTAGCGCACTTTATTCTATTTAAAGCTTTTATGGTTAAAAGGTCTGGATCCCCCGGCCCTGAGCTTACAAAACTGACAAAACCCCTCATACTTCACCCTTGTTTAAAAAATTAAAGAAATACTTAATTGTTAATTTGTAAAGAATTAAAGTTTTACTCATAGTTTCTTATAACTTATTTTTTTATGGAAAAAAGCTTTTTTAAGGTTATGTTTATTTCGGTTATTCTTGATAGATAATTTGTAAACAAATGTGGTATGATTTTTTTTCTTGTGAAGATAAAAAGCATGAAGTAATTATTTTACTGAATTTACAAAAGAATATTAACAATAAATTCTCATTTTTTTCTTTAAACGACTTTATGGAAGCAATGAAATAAGTCATCTTATAACTACTGGATTAATTAGTTTTTTGCAAAATAATTTACTTTAACTCTGAAAGGACAAATTTAACGGGTATATTAAGTTTGTCTGTAACATTTTTATCTTTGTATTTAGCAGGAATAAACTGCCACTTTTTGATTGTGTTTAAGCTAACTTTGTCAAGAATTTCAAACCCACTAGATCTTTCTATATTAATCTTTTCAACATAGCCATTTTGATTAACTAGTACATTTAGGATTATTTTCCCTTGCCAGCCTCTTTTTCGTGCAATTAATGGATAAGGGGGATGAGGATTTTTTATTGAGCCAATTTTATATTTTGCTTTTGTAAAAAATTTAATTTCTTGGTTCTCAGAAACATCATTACTTATGTGTTTATTACTATCTAAATTTCCCCAAACTCTTTTTATCGTTTCTTGATTATTTTCAGGATTATCAAATTTTTTTCTGTATAATTTTTGATTATGGAGAACATGCTTATTATCTAACTTATTTTCAAAAGTTTTTGATGCTTTGTTTGCGTCTAGATTACTATGTTTTATTTGTTTTTTATTTGTTTTTGACTTAGTGATATCAAAATTTTTATTGTCCCTATCACTTTCTGGATCTGTAATTAGGTCTACTATTAATATAGAAGTTTTTGATTTCTTAAAATCTGGAGTTTTGTAAAAAAAAAGAACTACAACAAGAAAGTGTAAAGATAATGAAATTATTAAATATTTACTTACACTTTCTTTCATAAATCTTTAACAGCTTAAAACTTTTTAGATATTGTAAAAAAAGAATTAAAACTCTCCTTTGGATATGTATTATAAACATTATAACTTGAAGTTGAAGCGACTGCATAATTATAATAATTTTTATCCAAAATATTATTAAATTTTAAGGAATAACTATACCCACGAAACTCTCCTTTTATTCCAAGATTTAATAAATGATAAGGCATACCAATAACTTGGTAATTTTCAACATCATTTATCATTCTATGTGAGGATTGATAGTAAATATTACCAAAAAATGTTAAGAACTCATTTTTATTATATTGTATTTCTGAATTATTTCTGAATGCAGGAACTCCTGTAAGATCAAAATTTCTTCGATGACCTGCCCTATACTTAGCTTGGGAAAGTGTAAAATTATTTATGAACTTTATTTTATTAGAGAAATCATATGAAAATCTATTTTCAAGTCCAAACCTCAGAGTTTTGGCTAGATTCCTATTAGTAAAAGTACTATTATCGTAGGAAATTTCATTTCTTAACCTCATGTAATAGATTGTTGTCTGAAATTCTATATTTTCAGTTAAGAATTTATGACTTATGTCAAGGTCATAAGAATTTTGTGAATTAAGTCCAAAGTTGTGAACTGCTGATGTATATCCGAATCCAATCCTTTCATCTACATTAGGATATCTAAAGCTTTTTCCAATCTTGGCAGTTACTATATTGTTATCATTGATTATTCTTTCATAGCCTAAGTGATAAGACAATTGTGGATC
Organism: Candidatus Pelagibacteraceae bacterium; assembly: GCA_042090305.1. Lineage (GTDB taxonomy): Bacteria > Pseudomonadota > Alphaproteobacteria > Methylaequorales > Methylaequoraceae > TMED13. The sequence goes on from JBELJQ010000039.1 coordinate 4,798, forward strand.
CTTATAAGTTTCTGTGTCATTATCGCCCAGGGAATAAGCATAGGCTCCAGAATTTATTTGATCACCAATTCTTATCCAGTTTGCCTGTATCCTGGCACCTATTGATATCTTATCCTCTGGTGAAACAAAAAGGTTATTGTTAAAATATAATGCAAGACTTTTATCTTGAGCTTTATATTTTCTATAGTAAGTTTCTCCGATTCTCATTTTATCTTGATAATAATAGGTATAGTTAGCATCCATACCTAGGATAACATCTGACTCAAAACCGAGTATATTTCTATTAGTTAGAAATCTGGGTGACAATAGATAATTTGATATTTTAGCATCAGTGTTAGTATCTGAACTTAAAAAAATACCTTCATTCTTTACATAGTCAAATGCACCATCAACTATTACTTTATCAGAATGACTGATTTCATAGGTTAACCCATAGAATATTTTTAAGCCATTTTTTTGACTAAAATCTTGAGGTGTATCAGTTGATCTAGGGTCAATATGAAAACCATTTGAACTTGAATAATTTCCAGTATTCACTCCAACATCTCCAGGAAGATCTAACCGATTGTTATATGATTGGAGATTAACATAATAACTATACTGATTGAATTTTGAAGCTAATTCCAAACCTCCATTTGTTTGACTATACTCATTATTTCGTCGATAACCATCAGAAAATATTTGATTTTGACTTCCCTTAATAGAAAAGTTTTTGAAAACTTTGGTTCCAGAAACATAACTCTCAAATTTTCCAAAAGATCCAAGGGAAAACTTGGTATTAATCTCCTCTTTATCCTTAATCGACTGATTGGTAATTATATTGACAGAACCTGCTGAGGAGTTATTCCCATACAGAACCGAGCTATTACCCAAAATAACCTCTATTCTATCAATACTATCTTTAGGAATTACACTAAAATCAACCAGACTTAAATCAATATTTGTCAATCTCTGACCATTCAACAAAACAACCGTATTACTTTGTGCTGTATCACCGAACCCCCTAATATCAATAGATTGTTTAACACCAAATCCAGTTGAATATAAGTCTTTTAGTTTAACTCCTGGAAACCTTGAAAGTAGTTCAGGAATTGTATCCCCTGGATAATTTTCGATATCCTCTCTACTGATAATATAAGTCGAGGATCCTACTATTTTTTCTTGAGGAAGCTTTGTTGACGATATAATGATCTCGTCTGATAGTGTTTGACTTAACAATTTGGAATCGACGAATGCACATAAAATGACTAATAGTAATATTTTTTTCATAATTCTCCACAGTATTTAGCCAAAATATAAATGTATTTTGACAATTAAAATTCAGTGGAAAAATTATCCCACCGCGGTTTAAATCACGTCACCACGATGGATTATCCATATTAGAAGACCTACCCGTAGTCTAATAGAATGACGCTAAATTGGCAGGTTTCCTGACTTATTATCAAAAATTTTATATGCCTTCCCAAAAAAATTCAGTGGCCTAGTTATAAAATCTCCAACTAACAGTAGCGGGGGCTGTACTAGATTCTCACTAGTTTCCCTTTTAACCAAAATTAATTGGCACCAATTACTATTTTAAACTTAATAATATTATAATAATTTATCAACATTTATTTATAATACTTCAATCTAATTTTATTATGATGGTATTCATTTAAATGTATGACTAAAACATACATTGAAATGATTTAATAATAATTATAAGTTAAACAAATATGATAATTTAGACATTTTAATAGTTAAATTGGTGTAATTAATATTTGCAT
>JBELJQ010000040.1:0-6441 GCA_042090305.1 Candidatus Pelagibacteraceae bacterium
ATTTTTAGGTTTGTGGTACCGGATGTCGGGGGTTCAAATCCCCTCAGCCACCCCAGTTCAAGGAATCTTCTTTTTTGACAACTTTATGTTCTTCTTGATCTAGACCCGATTTCCAATAACTTGATATATACATTTCATTTTTACAAATTTTTTTCTCTTTTTGAAAATAATCCCTTAAAAGCTTCATTTTTGTAAACTCGCATGCCACCCAAATATATGGTTTTTTGTCTAGCCACTCAACTTCCTTAACCTCGTTAAGAAAATTATCAATATTTTTATTATTTGATTTGATAATCCATTTTAAATTCATGTGTTTAGGTTTTTTTAATTCAATTTTGTCGTCAACGGATGTTATTTCTATTACAACAAAACCAATAGCATTCTTATGCAGTTGTTCTAGGTAGGAACCTATTGCAGGTAAAGAAGTCATATCACCAACAAAGAAAAACCAATTAGAATCTTTATTGATTAATTGTTTTGAACCTGGTCCAGATATTGAAATTTTATCACCAATTTTTGCTCTGTAAGCCCATTCTGTAGCATAGCCTTTGTCACCAGAGTGATAAGAAAAATCAACATCAAGTTCAAGATTATATTTTCTAAAATTCCTTATTGTATAGGGTCTTGCAAGTGATTCCTCTTTTTCGGAAGTTTTTTTTTTAAACAAGAATTTAATATATCCACCATTCTCATTTTCTGGAAAATCTTCCAAATCTTTGCTAGTGAAAGTTATTCTTTTCATGTTAGGAGAGAGTTGATGAATTTTTCGTACAGTGATATTTCTAGTTCTTTTCATAATTTAAATATAAAAATAAATATCTAATTACCAAGCAAAAGTTTAAGGTAAATCAAAATAATTTAATATTCTAAGCAATTAAATTTTTTATTGATGTTATCTAATTAGTATACCTAGAAAAAATTTTATCTAGAAGAAAATACCAAAATCCATTAATTAATGGTTCAATTACTGCCACTAATCCGGCTTCAAACAATGAAGCTCCTGTTAACCAATATACTACACTTATCGATATGACTATGTGGCCGCAAGTATATATCAATGCTCTACCTATTGATGTTGTTGCTATTAGTTTAAAAATTCCTTGCTGAAATTCTGTCACAACTTAATCCTTTTTTCTTTTGACTTAATTATTTTATCAGAATTCAAATTATATATACCAAAAATTAACATTTCTTGTTAAATTTTACGAGTGAGTCTTGTGTAATAATTGTTTTACTGGACTTAATGATAATAGAGAAAATCTCAACAGGTCCTTCATTCTTGATTAAATTTTACCTTATACTCCTGTTCCTTCTAAACATTTTCCTTCAAAATAAAACACTTCGCTTGGCTCCAATGAAAAAAAATTGAGAGTTTTTAAAGAAAGTTTTCCTTTATCGTTATATAAAGATCGATTACTTGGTTTTTCCTTTTGTAGTTTATTTATATTGTAAAAAAAATCTGGGTCATCGAATCTGTAAAATGTTCGTTTTGTTTTTCCTGAGGTTCTATCTATTACATATGATTCTAAAAAATATGCCTGTGAAACAAACGAAGTAATAGTTATACTTTTTTCTGTGATTAAAAATTCGTCAAGTAGTATGCCTTGATGATTGAACCAAGAGTTTTTTAAGCGATATTCACTTTCATTATTAAATTTATTGGTATTTTTAAGAATCTCTACAGTATCCTTACAACCAAAGAAATTACAGATTTGAAAAATATCTAATTTTTCATTTTCTAAAAGGCCAATGTTTTTCTTTTCTTTTTTAATTAAATCTTGGTTGTATTCACATGATAACTTTAGTGCTTCAGAAGATTTGCTTTCCACCTCAAAACACACTAACGAAATTATCATTATAAAAAGCTTTTTCATTTTTCTTCCTATCATAATATAAGTAATTAATTATTTTCGTAAAAATTAACAACTAATAATAATTAATATGCTCATTAAATATAAAATTAATACAAATGTATAAGAAACAAAGATTAGAATTTATAGCATCCAAATTAAACTCTTTATATCCCGATACACCAGTACCTCTAATTCATAATAATACTTTTCAATTACTTATTGCAGTTTTATTAAGTGCTCAATGTACAGACGAAAGGGTAAACAAAATTACGCCTATACTTTTTAAGAAAGGATTTAACGCCCTAGCAATGTCTAAATTATCTAAAAACCAAATATACAAAGTTATAAGGCCGTGTGGTTTGGCTCCTCAAAAGTCAAAAGCAATTTATGAATTATCTAAAATTTTATTAGAGAAATATAATGGTGAAGTTCCAAATAACTTGCAAGAACTTGAGCAACTACCTGGTGTCGGCCATAAAACAGCTAGTGTTGTAATTTCACAAGGTTTTGGTGTTCCCGCCTTTCCTGTTGACACTCACATCCATAGATTAGCTCAAAGATGGAAATTAACTAATGGAAAAAGTGTAGTTCAGACAGAAAGAGATTTAAAGAGATTGTTTCCAATAGAGACATGGAACAAACTGCATCTTCAAATAATTTTTTATGGCAGAGAATATTGTCAAGCAAGATATTGTTATGGTTTAGAATGTGTTATTTGTAAAACATGTTTTCCTAAGAGAAAAAAAAAAATTAAAACAAAAAAGTAGAATATTTTCAAAATTCTTATTATTTTTAACATATGACTAAACGAACATATGAAAAAGACGCAGCTTTAATTGATGAAGCCAGTGATCTTGAGGAAATTGTCAAAGATAAAAGATTTAATTGGCGATCAAGTCCTTCAAAGGCTGTTAGAAGACAAAGAAGATACAAAAAAAGACTAATTAATAAGTTATTGAGGTATAATGATTGCTAAGGGTTTATTTTTGTAAGCATTTAGAGATGGATTTTTTTGTTTTTACTGATATAGATGGAACATTTCTCAATCATAACAATTATTCATATGGTAGTTTGAAAAATTTCATACAAAGAATTAAGAATTCAGTTCACATCATTTTCAATACAAGCAAAACATTTAATGAAATTTTAAATATTCAGAAGCAACTTGATATAGACTTTCCTTTTATAGCAGAAAACGGAGCATGTATTTTTTTTCGAGAAGGATATCTAAATGAAAATGCATTAAATAAAAAATTCTTTAAGTATGAAAATTTTTTAGTTTATAAACTTACAAAACTTGAACCAAAATTATTAATTGAAAAACTACATAGTATAAGAAATAAATATAATTTTAGCTTCTTAAGTGAACTAAACGATAAACAAATTCTCAAAATTACTAACTTGAAATCTAAAGACTTAAAAAATGTAAAAAAAAGGTTATTTACAAATCCTATATATTGGGAGGATTCAAAGGAAAAAATTCTTGAATTCAAATCTGAGCTAAATTTAATAAAAAAGAATTTTCATCTTTTAGAAGGAGGAAGGTTTTTACACATTTCAGATAATTACAATAAGGGAATTGCATTAAATGAATTTTTATCGATAATAGAAAAGTCACTACCATCAAACTTTATCACAGTTTCAATTGGTGATAGCGAAAATGATTTAAGTATGCTTGAATCCACAGATTATAGTTGTATTGTAAAAGGAGAGAAAAAAAAAATTTCTCTTAAAAAAAAAAATAACATTTACTACAGTGAAACAAAAGCTCCTGAAGGCTGGCAAGAGTCTATGGAATATGTTTTCAAGATGGAGAAGTATTATTTCTGACTTTTATCAAAACGGAATTGTGGCAACTCTTCATAATTTTTCTAATAGAACATATGAAGAATTAGAGAAGGAGCTTATAGAATTTTCAAAATTTCGACCAATAACTCTCATTTTACCGTCTCTTTATTCTGAGTTAGAGGGAAATGCGTTACCAAATATCATTAATGAAATCTCAAAAGTAAGGTTTTTAAAGAATGTAGTCATTGGATTAGACAATGCATCAGAAAAAGAATTTAAAGATGCAAAAATTTTTTTTTCTAAACTTCCCCAAAAGCATGAAATATTATGGAATGATGGTCCTGGTTTAAAGGAGCTTGATTCTCAACTTTCTGAACAAAATCTTGCGCCTCAAGAAATGGGGAAAGGAAGAAACGTATGGTATTGTATGGGATATATTTTGGCCCTTGGAGACTCAGAGGCTATTGCTCTTCATGATTGTGATATTTTAACATATGACAGAAATTTACTTGCTAGATTAGTATATCCAGTAGCTAATCCAAGGTTCAATTTTGATTTTTGTAAAGGATATTATCCAAGAGTTTCTAAAAAAAAGGTAAGAGGTAGAGTTGCTCGACTTCTGGTTACACCTCTTCTAAGAGCATTAGAGAAAACAATTGGTTTTAAAGAATATATTTCATTTATGAATTCTTTTAGATATCCACTTGCTGGTGAGTTTTCATTCAGAAGGAGAGTACTTAAAGATATAAGAATTCCATTTGATTGGGGACTGGAGATTGGCGTGTTATCAGAAATGTATAGAAATTATGCCGGGAATAGGTTGTGCCAGGTTGATATTGCAGATAATTACGATCATAAGCACCAAGACATTTCATTAGAGGATTCGTCTCGAGGACTGTCAAGGATGTCAGTAGATATCATAAAAGCTGTTATAAGAAAATTAGCATCACAGGGTGAAACATTTTCGATGTCAATATTTAGATCTCTTAAAGCAACATACTATAGAGAGGCTTTAGATTTTGTTCAAATATATAAAAAAGATGCGTTAATGAATATGTATGAAATTGATGTTCACGAGGAAGAAACAGCAGTAGAATTATTTGCTAAAAATATAATGATTGCTGGTCAAGTTTTTTTAGATTCACCAATGGAGTCTCCTAACATACCGACCTGGAGTAGGGTCGATACGGCAATTCCTAACTTTTTAAACAATTTAAAAAATGTTGTAAAAAAAGATAACGGAGTTTAATTGCATTGATGGAATTGAACACTAAGACATTAAAGAATTACCTTAATTTTATTTATAAGAATATTAAACCTGATGAAGTTAAAAATTTATGTGATCAAATTAGAACTTTATTCTCTCAAAATTTAAATAAAAAGCCATCAAAAGAACTTTGGAATGAAGAAGATTTTTTTCTTATAACGTATGCTGATTCAGTTATACAAAAAGAAAAAAATAACCTTAAAAGTTTAAGTGAATTTCTTAATAAATATTGTAAAGAGTTTTCTTTTGTTCATTTACTTCCTTTTTATCCATCTTCGTCAGATGATGGTTTTGCAGTTACTGATTTCCAAAAGGTTAGCAAGGAAAATGGAGAATGGAGAGATTTTAAAAGATTATCTTCTAAATTCAAAATAATGACTGATTTAGTAATAAATCATTGTTCATCAGAGAACCAACTTTTTAGAAATTTTTTAACTGATAAAGATCCAGGTTTAAACTTTTTTATCTCAAGTGAAAAGAATTTTAATAATTACTCATTAGTTGTAAGACCACGCTCAAGCAATCTGTCAAAAAAAGTTGAGATTATGGGGAAAAAAAAATACGTGTGGTGTACTTTTAGTCATGATCAAATCGACTTTAATTTTAAAAATCCTGAAGTATTATTGTTTTTTTTAAAGATTGTTAAATTTTATCTAGATAAGGGAGCCAAGGCACTAAGATTAGATGCTGTTGCATTTCTTTGGAAGAAAAAAGGTACAAAGTGTATTAATTTACCTGAAACGCACGCTATCATAAGATTAATTAGACATATTGTTGAGAGCTACTCTAAAAATTGCTTAATAATAACTGAAACTAATATACCAAATAATGAGAATTTAACCTATTTTGGAAATAATAATGAAGCCCATTGTATCTATAATTTTTCATTAGCTCCGTTAGTAATTCACGCCATAGTATCTGAGAATAACTTTTATTTAAAACAATGGTCAAGAAGTATGCCACCTGCCCAATTTGGTAATTCATATCTGAATTTTTTATCAACGCATGATGGGATTGGTATGAGGCCTCTTGAAGGTATCTTACCTAAAAGTGAACTAAATAAATTTATAAAAGTATTAAAAAGATCTGGAGCTTTTTTAACTCATAGAATATCTCAAAACAAAAAAACTGTATATGAAGTAAATGTTACTTTGATCGATGCTTTTAAGGAGACATATTCAGGTAAGGATAATTTAGTTTTAAAACGGTTTATTTTAGCTCATCAAATCCTCTTTTCCATGGAAGGGATACCAGCAGTTTATATTCAAAACTTAGTGGGTTCAAAGAATGATCTTAAAAAACTAGAAATTACTAAATCGTTTAGATCTGTAAATAGAAAAAACTGGAATTTTGATGAATTATCAAAACTTTTAAAAAAGGAATCAATTAACAGAAAAGTATATCTAGCTTTGATTAGCTTAGTTAAATTAAGAAAAAAACAACCTGCATTTCATCCCAACGCAACGCAATTTACCTTACAATTAGAAAAAAATATTTTTGGTATATGGAGACAAAGTATTGATAGAAGTCAAA
>JBELJQ010000018.1:0-32726 GCA_042090305.1 Candidatus Pelagibacteraceae bacterium
TAGGGAATCAGGGGATTTCAGATAGTGGCGGAGAGACAGGGATTCGAACCCTGGAAGGACTTGCATCCTTGCTGGTTTTCAAGACCAGTGCATTCGACCACTCTGCCATCTCTCCATATTTTCTATAAGTGGGAATAATACTTATAAATCATTAAGATTCAACGCTTAATTTTTGAAAACTTTTAGTGACTAAAATTAATTACTTAGGAAAATTTTAATAACCCAAAGTATGAAGGTAGCTTATCATTAAATAAAATTTAATTAACAATTTATTTTTTGAGTTGCTAAGATAACCAAAGTAATAAAGAGTCTAATTTAACCTAACTTTTTGTTTCCTTTTATATGAAAAATAAAAAAGTAAAAGCATTTATCCTTAGAAAACCTGGCATTGGAAATATCAAGACGATAGAGATACCGGATTTAATGAAAGGGAATGTACTTGTAAAGATAAAGTATAGCAGCTTTAACTATAAAGATGGTTTAGCAATACTAAATAAAGGCCCAATTGTAAAAAGATATCCGATGATTCCTGGGTCCGACTTTGCCGGTATAGTTGAAGAATCAACTCATAAAAGATTTAGAAAGGGCGATAAAGTTATTTGTAATGGGTGGGGTGTTGGAGAAAAATTTTATGGAGGATTCTCAACATACGCTAACGTAAATGGAGATTGGTTGATTCATTTACCAGAAAACTTTTCACTCGAACAATCGATGATTATCGGTGCAGCAGGTTATACAGCTTCTTTATGTGTTCAAGAATTAACTAGAAAAATAAATAAAAAGAGTGGAGATGTAATTGTAACTGGAGCATCTGGAGGAGTGGGGTCAATTTCTACTAATTTATTATCAAATCTCGGTTATAAAGTTTCAGCTCTAAGCAATAAAGATTCAGAATTTCTTAAAGATTTAGGAGCAACAAAAGTTCTTAAAAGAGATGAAATCATTTATTCTGATAAACCACTTTCAAAGCAGAAATGGTCAGGAGTAATTGATACCGTTGGTGGAGACATCCTTGCTTCATTACTATCAGAAGTCAAATATAATGGATTGGCTGTATCTACAGGGTTAGCAAAAAGTTTCAAGTTAAATACAACGGTTTACCCCTTTATTCTAAGAAATATAACATTATCTGGAATTGACTGTGTATATGCAAGTTATAGAAAAAGAGTAAGTGCATGGAATTTTTTATCTAATAATCTTGACAAAAATATTCTTAATAAAATTAAAACTGTAAAAACTCTCAATGATTTGGTTAAAATTTCCAAGGACATACTTGCAGGAAAAATTAAGGGTAGAATACTAATTAAAGTTTAATTGGAGAATAAAATTAAAATCAAAAATAGCGATTATAAAGAAGTTATTGAAATATTAAAATATATATCATCAATGGCATCTAAATCTATAAATGACATATATGCATCATCTAAAATTGATACTATATACAAAAAGGATAAATCACCGTTAACACAAGCAGATATCGAATCTAATAATATTATCATATCATCACTAAAAAAACATTTTAAGGATATTCAAGTCATATCTGAAGAATCAGACAATATATCAAACATGATAGATAATGAATTTTTCTTGATTGATCCATTAGATGGTACAAAAGAATTTATAAAAAAAAATGACGAATTTACAGTAAATATTTGTTTAATTCAAAACAATCAACCGATTCTTGGTGTTGTAGAAATACCTCCAAAGAAAATTCAATATTTTTCTGATGGATTTAATTCGTATAAATTAAATGAAAACAATTTAATAAAAATTGAATCTAATAATACTATTAATGAACAAATAAATGTTGTGGTAAGTAGATCTCACCTTGATCAACAAACTGAGATATTATTGGAAAAATTGAATAAACTAAATGACTACTCTTTTAAAATTATAAAAGCCGGTTCATCTCTTAAGCTCTGTTTAATATCTGAAGGTAAGGCAGACCTATATATTAGATATGGTAATACAATGGAATGGGATATGGGTGCTGGTCATGCAATATTAAAGACTGCCAATGGACATTTGAGGGAATTCAATAATAAGGACATAACCTATGGAAAGAATAATTATAAAAATTCATCATTAATAGGCTTTTCAAATAATAATATTATGGAAATTATTCAAAAATTAATTTAGTAGAGTGTTATATAATTTAACATAATATATATTATGCGCATAATTTTAGTTTGTAGTTTTAATTAAAATAAGTTTCTAGGATTAATATGACTAGTCAAATCCTCAAATAACCAATCTTTATTAATGAACTTCATCTTTGTAAATAAAAGGTTAGGTATTACCTTTGCATGAATAATAGCATTTGATGGAATAAATTTAGGAAGAGAGCAGCTGGGATCAAGTACAAACATATCATATCCATATTTTCTAAAATAATTTCTTATACTGCTAAGGTTTTCACCATATTTAGCAAGACAATGAGGAGCATACTCAACTATCCAGTATCTAACCTTATTATTTTCAAGTAATTTTTTACATCCATTTAATATGTGTTTTTCGTAGCCTTCAACATCAATTTTTACTACTTTAATTTTCTTATATTTATAAATATAAGAATCTAAGGTATTAACAGTAATTTCTCTTGAATCACTTTCATTACTTTCGATTTCAGGTACAACTGATGAATGACCACTATCAAATTCAGAATCATTAAATTTTAATTTTTTATTTTTACTACCCCCTAATGCTTTATTTTTTAGATCTACATTATGAAAATTGTTTAATATTACATTTTGAGTTAATTCTTTAAAGCTTTCATTACCGGGTTCAAAAGCTATGACTTTTCCATTTTCTCCAATAAGTGAAGACATTAGAAGGGTATGTAATCCAATATTTGCTCCTACATCAATAGCTATATCCCCATCTTTTAATATATATGTTAAAAATAGACCTATATCATTTTCATACAAATGACCATTTTCTAGCCATTTGTTTACAGTTTTATGATTTTCTTTGCTTGGATAAAAATTAAATTTGAACTGATTTGAATATGTAGCACAAGTCAAATCATCTTTTTCACTATAAAAGTAGTTATTATAATTGAAATATACACTTTTTTCATAAAAATCCATAAAGAAAGTTCGCAAATTATATGCCAAGTCAATCTGTTAATTTTAGCCTGAACCAAGGTAAAGTAAGGAGGAGCCAAAAATTAAACCTGTTACAAGAAATATTATGAATGTATACCCCATTATCTGTCTCATATGCAAACCAGCAATTGCTAATAATGGTATTGTCCAGAATGGCTGAATCATATTTGTCCATTGATCCCCATACGACACTCCTAACACCACAACAAATGGTTCAACATTGAGGATATTTGCAGCTTGCATCATAACTGGCCCCTGAACAGCCCACTGCCCTCCTCCTGATGGTATAAACATATTAACAAGCCCTCCAGATAAAAAAGAGTAGAAGCCCAAAGTTTCTGCTGAAGAAATATTCACTATTTTTTCTGCTAGAATATTTATTAGACCTGTATCAGCCATTATTCCCATAATACCAGCATAAAATGGGTACTGTAAAATAATTGGTCCAACTGTAATGGAGGCCTTATTTATTAGTTTTACATAATGTATTGGTGAATTGCTAAGCATTAAACCGATACATAAAAAAGTCCAACTAACAAGATTAAGGTCTAAAAAAAAACCCTTATTCATAAATGTAGTAAAGACAAACATTAGAACAGCTAAACCGGCAAATAAACTAAGTATCTTTGAATTTTCAATGACTTGCGCAACACTTGTAATGTTATTTATAGTCTCTTTTTCATCTTTTTTAAATAAAGTTTTTGCATCAACCTCAATTATATCCTTATTAGTTTTAGGTCTCATCAAGGGTGCAATGTAGGTTATTGCAATCAATGTGACTAAGGCAACACTAATATTAAAAGTTGAGAAAATGGTTTGTGTCACTGGAATAATTCCCACTTTATCGATTAAAGAGTGATTTTCTGAAGCCACAAACAATGCAGCTGAAGAAGAATAACCCATATGCCAAATAACATAACCCGAATAAGCTGAAGCAACAAGCAAAGGATAGTGTATTTTAATTTTCTTCTTTTGACATCCAATCGCAACAAATTTTGCTATAAGCCCTCCAACAATCAAACCGAATGACCATGCAAACAAACTAGCTAAACCTGAAATAAAAGTAACTAATGAATATGCTTGAACTTGACTGTTAGGCAAAGAACCTATTTTATTTAAGAATTTCTCTATAGGTTCAGTATGAGCTAAAGCGTGCGCTGTTACCATTATTATACAAATTTGCGCTGTAAATGTAAAAAGTTTAGGTAGGCCATTACCCCATGCTTGTAAAATATCAACACTAGAATAATCGGTAAATCCCAATGACAATAAGTACGTCAAAAAAGACAAGATTATTACAAAGAGAAAGGCATCTGGATAAAATTTATCAACAAATTTGACAAATGGCTGAGCAATTCCATCCAGAGTTTTTAATCTTTGCCAAGACATATGTTACTTTATCTTGAGTGCCATTACTTTACCTTCAGTCATAATAGGAATAATAATCATATCCTTTTCTAGTATAACTTCATGATCTGCGGCCCCTTTTCCTACTTCATTTAGAACCTTATATTTTCCATTACTTTTTACTAAATAGAGCATTCCCCCACTCCAATCAGTTACATAATATGCACCGTCACCATTTGATTCAACTCCATCTAAGTTTCCAATCGGCTTTCTTCCAAGGTCTTTAATCTCCTTAGAGTGAATATTTATATCTTTTAGATTACCTTGCAATTTAGGAGTTCCCCATCCTTCCATTACTGCACCCCAACTTCCAACAACAATACTATCTCTTTCATTGTCATAATGAAGACCATTTGGCGCTAGTTGAGGACTGTAAAACCATAATGGAAGCTGACCAAATTGATTTAATCTATAAATTGAATCAGTGTATGTATCTCCAGTATATACATTTCCATAATTGTCATGAGTTACATCATTTAAACAAACTGCACCATGAGCTAAATACTTATTGAGAACTTTGCCACTTGTAATATCAATTTCTACTAATTCATCAACGTCAGCAGCATATAGTTTATCCTTAACTATGGTGAGTCCCTTGGGTGCATTAAGTTTTCCTACCCAGTTTAAATCTATGATTTTACCATCTAGACCAATTTTTGATATAAAACCGGTGCCATCCTTTTTGAATGGATGATCTGTTATATTAGAGACGTATAGAACATCGTTAACATTATCATAAACAACTGACTCAGGTAACTCTAAGACCTTTTCTGATTCCCATAATATTTCAAGTTCATCCTTCGCAAATGACTGATTAGCTATAGATATTAAAGTTATGAGAAATCCAATGAGAAGATTTCTTATTTTAGTTATATTTTTCATTTTTTTCTCCTTTATGTTAATTTTATGTTACTACTTGGCATCGATAAGTTAATTTCACTATCAACCGAATTTTCTGGCCACCTCTGAGTAACTGTTTTTCTTTGAGTATAAAACCTCAGACCATCTGGTCCATAAATACTCAGATCACCAAATAACGAATTTTTCCAACCACCAAAACTGTGAAATGAAGATGGTACCGGTAATGGTATATTGACTCCAACCATTCCAATATTTACATTATTTGAAAATTCTCTCGCAGAACCTCCGTCCTCGGTGAATATGCAACAACCATTTCCGTAGGGATTTTTATTAATTATTTCGATAGCTTCATTAACATCATCGATTTCTATGATTTGTAAAACAGGACCAAAGATTTCGGTTAAATAAGACTTCATGTTTATATTGACATTATCTATAAGAGTTGGGCCTAAAAAATAACCTTTTTTATAATTTCTTCTTTCCATACTATCCCTCCCATCAAGAATAACATTACTACCCTCTTCTTCTGCAATTTTTATATTCTTGACCACTCTGTCAAAATGTTCTTTAGAAACTAATGGGCCAAAACTATTATTATCTAACTCTTCAAAACCGACTTTTAATTTTTCAACTTTATTTTTTAAGGTTTCAGTGAATTTATTTTTTATTTTTTTTGAGACCATAGCTACGGATAATGCCATACATCTTTGTCCGGATGAACCGAATGCAGCGGATATGATTTGATCAGTAGCATATTCAATATTTGCATCCGACATAACTAATGCATGATTTTTTGCACCACCCAAAGCTTGGCATCGTTTATTATTATTGGCTGAATTTTTATATATATCTCTTGCAACATCAGTTGAGCCAACAAAACTCACTGCATTGATTCTATGGTCTTTAATTAAGTTAGAAACAACTTCTTTATCACCATGAACTAGATTAAGCAAACCACTTGGAGCTTTAGTTTCATTAAATAACTCTGTTATAAAAATAGTTGATAATGGATCTTTTTCTGATGGTTTTAAAATAAATGAATTACCCGCAGCAATTGCTAAAGGAAACATCCAAAGCGGGATCATTACAGGAAAGTTAAATGGTGTAATACCCAAAACCACCCCTACAGGGGAAAAATCACTCCACGTATCAACTTTATTACTGATATTTTTGTTATATTCGCCCTTTAATATTTCACCAATACCACACGCATACTCAACATTTTCAATACCCCTTCTTAATTCACCTCTAGCATCTTCAAATACTTTACCTAGGTCTTCACCTACTAATCTAGCAATCTTTTCTTCATTTTTTTCTAGTAGAACCTTGAACTCAAATAATATTGAAGTTCTCTTTGAAATAGAAAAACTTTTCCACTTTTTTTGAGCTTCAATTGAACTTTTTATTGCTTTATCGATAGTATCAGGTTTCGCAGACGTTATTGTTGTTACCTGCTTTTCATTTACAGGGTTATACACCTCAATTTTATTACCATCATCTTTAACCTCTTGACCTGATATTATATGACCGCACACACTATTCATTTTTAGACTATATTAGTTTTTAATTTGCATTTCAAACTGTAAAATAACAATATTATATTGCAAATATGCAATATAATTATTAACATCTAATAATGCTGAATTGGAATGATTTGAATTCATTTTTAACTCTTTCAAGATGTGGAAAACTAAATGTTGCATCTAAAAAACTAAAAATTGAATCTACAACAATTGCAAGGCGAATTTCAAGACTAGAAAAAAGTCTAAATACATCTTTATTTAATAAGTCTCCAAAGGGATATTTACTAACTGATAAGGGAATTGATTTAGTAAAATATGCTGAAAATATAGAGAATGAAATTTATAGTTTAAATGAATCTTTTTTAAAAACTAATCCAAATATTAAAGGGAAAGTTCGATTAAGTGTTGGAGAGGGGTTGGGCATTGAGATTATAAGTAAAAGATTACCTGAATTTTATAAAGAATATCCTGAAATTGAAATTGAGCTTCTTGCTGACACAAGATCGAGAAGCCTATCAAATAGAGAAACAGATATACTTATTTCATTTTCAAGACCGCTTAAAGGAAGATTAATAACAAAAAAACTTTGCAATTACTATATTAAACTATACGGTTCGAAGAATTACCTTAAAAAGTATGGGAAAGTTAAAACAGTGAAAGATTTAAAAAAGTACTCTTTTGTGAGTTACGTTGATGAATATATCGATTTTCCAGAACTTAATTATTTAAAAGATCTTAAAATCAATGCTAACATTAAGTTTAGAAGCAATAATCTAAGTTCTCAATTGGTAGCCGTAAATAATGGTGTCGGATTGGGACTTCTTCATACTTTTATAGCAAATAAAGAAACAGAGTTATGTAATATTTTACCTGAAGAAATAAATATTAAAAGAGAATACTGGATGATTATTCACGAAAACTTATTTCAACTTAAAAGAGTAAAAGTAGTTTGTAAATTTTTAACAAAGATTATAAAAGAAAATCGTTTTCTTGAAACCTCTAATTAGGATTCCACAACCAACCCATCATAAGCTGCCATGCAATTAGCTGGCAAAAGAGATGATAAGTAATCATAATCAACCTCATAGTTCATATGTGTCAAGATAGTTTTATTTGGTTTCAATTCTTTTACCCAATCAAGTACTTTATCAAGATGAGCATGAGACTTATGAGGTTCGAACCTGAGACAATCTATGATAAGCAGATCTAAATTATAAAGAAGGTTAAATGATTCCTTAGAAAACTCCAGAACGTCTGTACAGTAAGCAATGTTATTTATTCTAAAACCTGTTGACTCAGAAAAACCATGACTTTGCGGAAAACTATGAATTTTGAGATCGTTTATAAAGAATTCACCGTCTATTGAATTAGGTATTAAACAAGGTTTGTAATAAAAACCATTAGCCCGGGGAGATAAGTCTTCAAATACATAAGCAAATCTTTTTTTTATTTCATTTATATTTTTTTCTGTAGCGTACATGTTTAAATGTTTTTTCATAATTACGTTTAAAAATCTAAAATCATCTATCCCATTTATATGATCAGCATGTGTGTGAGTAACTAGGACTCCATCAAGATACGTAACGTTTGCATTAAGTAATTGTTGTCTTAAATCAGGTGTTGCATCAACAAGAATTTGAGTTTTCTTACTTTTTAAAAGAATAGATGACCTTAATCTTCTATTTTTAGGGTTATTAGGATTACATGCCCCCCAGTCATTGCCAATTGCCGGCACTCCTGACGAACTTCCACAACCTAGAATTGTTATATTTATACTCATGACTTAATATTAGAAAACAGTTTGAAAAAGTTTTCGGTTGTAACTTTTGCCATTTTTTCATAACTGATATTTTTTATTTCTGCTAACTTTTGTAATGTGTACTTAACATATGAAGGTTCATTTCTCTTTCCCCGATAAGGCATAGGAGATAAGTAAGGAGAGTCTGTTTCAACCAATAACCTGTTCAAAGGAATGTAGTTCACTATATCAACAATATCTTTAGCGTTTTTAAATGTAATTATCCCTGCTAAAGATATATAAAACCCTTGATTTAATGCTGCCTCAGCAACTTCTTTCGTTGAAGTAAAACAATGGATTAGGCCTTTCACTTTATTTTCCTCATTAAGATTCTTAAGTATTTTTATTGTATCTGATTCAGCAGATCTTGTATGCACTATAACGGGTACACCTGTTTCCTTTGAAACCATTAAATGAGTTTCAAAATACTTAATTTGATTAATTCTATTATCTTCTTCTCTAAAAAAATCTAGACCTGTTTCACCTAAACCTATAACTTTTGTTTTTTTTAGATTGATTTTTAAAGTTTCCTCTAAGCTTTTTAAATTAAGATCATTAACTTTTTTTGGTACATTATTTGGGTGTATTCCTGTTGTACACCATATATTTTCAAATCTTTTTGAAATATCATGAATATTTTGAAAATTTTCAAAATCAACTGAAATGCTTAGCATGTAGTCTACGGCATTTTGCTTTGCCCTTTCAACTATCTCATCAAGCTCGCCATCAAAGTCTTTAAAATCAAGATGACAATGTGAATCTACAATTTTATTTTTCATACCTAGGAAATAATGCTAACGGTTTATTAAAAACATGTCCTTTTTTCAACACATTTTTGTAGTTAAGACAATCAAAATCTCTTTTTTCTAAATTTATATTTAACAAATCCAATAACTTTATCGAAAAGTCTGGAATAAACGGCTGAAGATAAATACCTATTATTCTAAATGATTCAACAAGAACTGAGAGTGTTTTAGCTGCTTCCTCTGGGTTTTTTTTAAATGTTTTCCATGGTTCGCTTTTGTCCATAAATCTATTCATATCATCTATATAAAAAAATATTTCTTCTAAACATTTACTTATATGAAATCTTTCAAATTTATTTTCTAAACTCTCTAAAATTGAATAGCCTTTTTCTATCAAATCAAACCCATCATCATTTTTTAATGGAGTAAGTGGTAATTTTTGTTCAAAGTTTTTACTTAAGAACTTCATTACTCTCTGAATTAAATTTCCAAGATTATTAGATAAATCTGAATTTATTCTATTTAAAAAGGAGGTTTCAGAAAAATCTCCATCATTACCTAGGGGAACCTCCCTAAGTAAAAAATATTTAAATTGATCCAAACCAAAATTTTCTACCATCTCATTAGGATCGATTGTATTACCAAGTGATTTGGATATTTTTTTTCCATTATTAGTCCACCAACCATGAGCAACTATTTTTTTAGGAGTTTTAAAACCAGCTGCCATTAATAGTGCTGGCCAATATACAGCATGAAATTTTAAAATGTCTTTCCCGATAATATGATATGAATTCTCCCAATAAGTAAGTTTATTACCCATATCTGGATAGCCTAAAGAAGTTAAATAGTTTACTAACGCATCAATCCATACATACATTATATGATTAGATTCCTTGACTTTAATACCCCAATTAAAACTATTTCTTGAAATAGATAGGTCCCTTAATCCCGATCTAACAAAACTTTTAACTTCATTATACCTAGATGAAGGTGTAACAAAATCAGGGTGTTGATCATAGAAATTAAGTAATTTTTCTTGCCAATCTGATAATTTAAAAAAATAACTTTCTTCCTCAATCCACTCAACAAGTTCACCATCAATTGTTTCAAACTTTTTTTCACCAATTTTTTTTAGTTCTTTTTCGTGGTAAAATGATTCATCTTTTATTGAATACCAACCGCTATATTTATCCATATAAATTTGTCCATTTTTATTTAACAAACTCCAAAACTCAGTTGCAGCAGCTTTATGTCTAGCTTCAGTGGTTCTGATAAAATCAGTATTGGAAAGTTTAAGAGTTTGAGTTAATTCTCTGAAATTCTTTGATACTTCATCAACAAAATCTTTAGGATCTTTATTTTTTAAGTTTGCTGCTTTTTCTACTTTTAGACCATGTTCGTCGGTTCCGGTTGTAAAAAGAACATCATATTTTTTTAATCTATAAAATCTTGAAATTGTATCACAAATAATAGAAGTATATGCATGACCAATATGAGGTAAGTCATTTACATAAAATATTGGTGTTGTAATATAAATTTTTTTCATTTATTTTTTAATTTTAAAGAACTCCATGAAAACAATTAGAAGTTGATTCTTGAGATCTGATTGATTATTTTCGATATGAATATTCTTAATAAATTTTAAAAGTTTAAAAGATTTTTCTGTATTGTTGTATTGATTAAAGTTATTTATTAACAATTTTTTAATTCTATAATAAATTATATCAATAACTATATAATAATTTTTGCTTGTATCCTTAGAAATCAATAAAACTAAACTTTCTAGATCATTAATTTTAAATGTTTGACTATCTAATAATTCTTTCGTCTTTTCTATCAATAGAATACATTCTTCACTTATTATTGTAGTTAGTCTTGAAATACTTCCTTTAATTAAATATTCATTTTCTAATAGAAAATTTTTATCAATATTCATCTCATTTTTTTTTGAAAAGTCCAATAAATCCTTAATAGTTAAATCGTTAAATTTTAAAAGGTTACATCTTGAA
This sequence comes from Candidatus Pelagibacteraceae bacterium, assembly GCA_042090305.1. Taxonomy (GTDB): domain Bacteria; phylum Pseudomonadota; class Alphaproteobacteria; order Methylaequorales; family Methylaequoraceae; genus TMED13. The sequence continues at coordinate 11,452 of JBELJQ010000018.1, forward strand.
GTTATAGTTTTAGGAAGTTTTTTTATATTTTCTACTATCATAATAATTATTGTATCTTCTGGAGGTTCTTCAAGAGTTTTTAAAAGAGCATTAAAAGAATTGAAATTTAATAAATCAGCATTATCAATAATTACAAAGTTTTTATCATTTGCTTCAGTATTTGTTAAAAAAGTATGCCTTACTAATTCTCTAATATCATCTACCGATGTTTTATTATCACATGATAACTCATAAACTTTGTTAAGATTATTAATAATACCAACACTATTTTTTAAAAAGGAAAATAATGTCGAATACTTACCAATTCCTTTTTTGCCAAAAAAAATCCAGGATTGGTGTATTGTTTTTAAATCAATTCCATTTAAAAACTTTTTTTGCTTTTCATGACCAACAATTATTTTAGACATAGCTCTATATAGAATATGGTAATTCTTTTTTGAATGTTTTTCTTAAATTAATTTTATCTATTATCTCTTTATGAACAATTTGAATAGGTTTAGATGCATCTATTAATATAACTTTCTTATCAGTTTTAGATAAATTAAGAAATTCTTTTTGGATTTTATTATGAAATTTTAAACCTTTTTTTTCATATTTTATTTCGTTACTCTTTTTTTCTAAACTTCTGGTTATACCTTTTTTTGGATCTAAGTTTAGTAAAAAAGTAACATTAGGCACTAAACTAAATGCAAATTCTTTATGAAGGATATTTAACTTTCTTTTTGATATTTTATTCAACGCAATTTGATAACAAATTGTAGAGTGAATAAATCTATCACAAATTACAGTCTTATTCTTTAATGCGGGAATAATTAGCTTGGATAGGTGTTCGTGACGCGATGCATAAATGAGAAGTAATTCAGTTTCTGGCAGAAAGTCTGAATATTTTTCATTTACTATTAATCTTCTTATTATTTCGGCCTCCTTGGTACCTCCAGGCTCTCTAGTAATTATATTTTTTTCTTTAATCTTATTTAATGATTTTGATAAATAATTGGCCTGAGAAGACTTTCCAACTCCTTCTCCGCCTTCAAATGATAAAAAAACACCCATTACTCAGCGAATATACTATCCCCTAAAATTAGATATTTAAAATTATAATAAATTTTAGGAAAAAAAGAGATTTTATTTATATTATCCTTTGCGTACAAATTAAATTGAGCAATTTTTATTTCTGTGTTTTTCTTCTTTACAGTTAACTCTGCAACTATCTGACCTTCTTTGATTGGAGCTAACAGCGGACGTTTATGTTTAATAAATATAGAAATTTGATTATTTATTTTTTTTGGTATTGTTATCATTAAATCTTCTTGAGAAACAACATCTAATAATTTTTTTTTCCCATTCCATACGTTCAAAGATTTTAGTACCTCACTTTTATTGGCTATAATTATATTTGAATACTGATTTAATGCAATTTTCGCAAGCTCTTCTGACTCACTTGCTCGTCTTTTTGAGCTCTTCAAACCATTTAGAATAACTATGACTCTTCTATCGTCTTTAACAACTGAAGCAACCAATCCATACCCTCCCAGTGAAGTGTGTCCTGTTTTTAAACCATCAGAAATAAGATTACTAAATAGCATGGGATTTCTATTAATTTGCTTTATTTTATTATAGGTAAATTCCTTTTCAGAGTAATAGTGATAAAATTCAGGAAAATCTTCAATTGTTTTTATTGTTAATGTAAGTAAATCCTCGACTGTCATTAAGTGTTCAGGATCTGGCCACCCAGTTGAATTTTTAAAATTAGAGTTTTTAAGACCAATTTCTTCAGCAAGAATATTAAGTTCATCTGCAAACGCTTCTTCGCTTCCTGAGATTGCTTCTGCAACTACAATGCACGCATCATTTCCCGATTGCACAATTATTCCTCTGATTAAATCTTCAACACTTACTAAAGAGTTAAGATTTACAAACATTCTTGAACCGCCCTTTTTCCATGCCTTTTTTGATACTTTAAATTTGTCTGTTAACAAAACCTCACCTTCTTTTATTTTTTTAAATAAATAATAAAGAGTCATAATTTTACTCATAGAACTTGGCGAAACTAATTCTTTTGAATTTTTCTCAAAGATTATTGATTTTGTTTGATAATCATACACAATGGCCTGCTTAGCAGTTGTTTCAAAGGAAAGTACTTTTTCAAAGAATATTAAGTTCAATAAAAATATTATGAAAAAATATTTAGTCATATTTAATTTACTACTAGATGACTTGATGTATAACCAAGATCAAATAGTTTGGTTTTAATTGTATTTGCAATGTCTAGGTTTGTTAATGGACCAATTCTTACTCTATAAAGATATTTATTATTAATAAATATTCTCTCAACATATGCTTTAAACTCCGATAATTTTTTTGTTAATGACTTTGCATTTCTGTGATCACTAAATGCACCAACCTGAATTAAAAGAGGTTTATTGTTTAATATCATATTAGAGTTTTTATTGTTTTGGATTATCTCTTGATTCATTGCGGTTTTATTTGTTTCATTATCTAAACTTTTAACTTCAATTTTTTCTACTTTTGCTTTATTGGCTTTCCTAACTTTATTAGGATTAGAATTTTTTGCTGCATATATTCTTGATTCATTTTCCATGATCTCAACACGAACTTTAGCTACACCGTTATTAACAAAACCTAATTCTTCTGCAGCTTTTTTTGATAAATCAATTATTCTATTTCCAGCAAATGGTCCTCTATCGTTAATTCGTATATTTTCAAGGATTATTCCATTCTCTAAATTTGTAACGCGCACAATGGATGGCATTGGAAGAGTTTTGTGAGCAGCTGAAATTTTATTTTGATCAAATATTTCACCATTAGCTGTTTTTTTTCCATGAAAACCTGGGCCATACCATGAAGCAATCCCTACTTCATTATAAGTATAATCAACGGCTGGATAATACCATTTACCATTAATTTTATAAGGATCACCAATCTTATACATTGGATCCTCATCCCAACTTCCAATTTTTTTTGCAGAATTTATTAAAAAAGTTGTTTCTGAACAACTTGTTATTAATGTTGAAAGAATAATTAGCAACAGAGATTGATATTTATTATAAAATTTCATCTGAAAAAAGAAAAACCGTTAAAGCAAAATAATTTGATCTATTCCAGCCTAATATAACATCAAAGTTTTTTGAAACAAGATAACAATCATTAAAATTTGAGTCTGGGATCACCAATCTAAGCTTTTGATTGGGCTCATATTCTTTATTCAAATTTATACCAATCTTTTCCCAATAATCTAAATCATGATATTTTTTTATTTTTGAAAGATCTTTTAACTGTTTATTGACTTTAATATCAACCTTTTCCCCCCAGACAAGATTATCATTCCAGCCAATCTTTTTTAGGTAATTAGCACCAGACGCCAGTGCATCTTCTTTTGAAAATAAATTTTTTTTTTTATCACCATCAAAATCCACAGCATAGTTCATAAAGGTACTGGGCATAAATTGTGTTTGACCAAAGGCGCCAGCCCATGATCCAATAAAGTCCTTACTACTAAAATGACCTTGTTCTAGAATTTTTAAAGAGTTTTTAAACTCCTTATAAAAAAAACTTGTTCGTCTTCCATCATAAGATAATGATGCAAGGGAACGTAAAATATTAAATTTCCCAGTATATTTTCCGAATGAAGTCTCAATACCCCATAGGGCAACAATTATTTTAGGATCAACGTTGTATTTTAATTGTATTTTATTTAATAAAGTTCTGTTTGCATTAAATATTTTTACTATATCCCTTTTCTTCTTATCATTTAGTACTTTATTCAAATACTGATCAAAAGTAAGTTTAAATTCAGGTTGCTTTCTATCTAACTCAATTACCTTAGGATTAAAACTTAAATCATCAATTAATTCGAAGCTAGAGTTAGTATACTTCTCCTTTTCCAATTCTTTTTTAATTTTTATAATCCATTCGTTCCATGATAAATCATTTTGCTTTACCTTAGAAAAATCAGGTGTATCTAAACTCTCAGAGAAACAATTAAAGGAAAATAATAATAGCATTAATGAAAGTAAATATTTCATTAAAAGAACCTTAGTTTGTTTCTACTCAAGTCTGAAATTTTTGTTACACCCATTAATTTCATGTCTCTATTTAATTCATTTTTTAGATTTTCAATACTTTTTTCAACTCCTTTTTGACCACCAGCAGCTAAAGCGTATAAATAAAGCCTTCCACCTGAACAAGCATCTGCTCCCATAGATAGAGCTTTCAACATATGCGTACCCCGCCTTATCCCACCATCACAGATAACTTCTATTTTTCCTGAAACACAATCAACTATTTCCTCTAATTGATCAAATGGAGAAGCTGCACCATCGAGTTGTCTTCCTCCATGATTTGAAATCATAATGGCATCCGCTCCAATATCAATTGCTCTTTTAGCATCCTCTTTTGACATTATACCTTTGAGACAAAAAGTACCTCCCCATTTTTTTTTTATATTCTCTGCATCTTTCCAATTCATTGTTTGGTCTAACATATTTGAAAAGTAATCAGAAACAGATATTTGAATATCTGTTCCTTCTTTTACATAATCACTTAAAAATGGGAGATCAAATTTGTCTCTTAATAAATAATTAAATGTCCATTCTGGTGACATAGCAAAACTTAACAAACTTTTCAAAGTAAGCTTTGGAGGGGATGTAAACCCTGTTTTTAAGTCTCTTTCTCTATTTCCACCTGTTATAGTGTCTACTGTTAGGGCTATAGCATCAATGTTACCTATTTTACATTTATCAATCATTGAGTTAGTGAGACCTCTGTCTTTATGGAAATATAATTGAAAAATCTTTGGTGCATTGATATTTTTAATTTTTTCTAATGATATGGTTGATAATGATGATATTCCAAAAAAGGTATTAAATTTCTCTGCAGCTCGAGCAACTGCTAATTCGCCACTATAATGAAAAAGTCTTTGTAGAGCTGTTGGCGAAAGAAAGAAGGGTAAATCTATTTTTTTATTAAAAACTTTGATTCCAAGATCAATATTCTCAACATTATTTAAAACATTTGGAATTAAAGAACATTTATTAAATGATTCTGTGTTTCTTTTATAAGTCACTTCATCATCAGCTGCCCCGTCTATATAGTGGAAAATAGGTGATGGTAATTTTCTTTTTGCAAGAAGTCTAAAATCATTTACATTATGGCAGTTATTTATTTGCATAGATATATTATGGATAATATACAAAAAAAATTACTTTTAAAAAAAAAAAAAAGAATTCTTTCAATTTTAAACCTAGTTTCAAGTTTTGATCAGACTAAAATTCTATTTGATGGGAATAAAGATGATAAATTTTCTAAAATTTTAAATACTTCATTAATGACTTCATTGTCTAACAAAACATCGTTAAATGACACTTTTCTCATGATGAAAGGACTAACAGGTAGAAAATATAGAATGATGATAAATTCACTTATTAATTTACTTAATAAACCTAGTTATATTGAAATTGGTTCATGGTTGGGTTCATCTGCTTGCTCAGCCTCATATAACAATAATTTAAAGATAACATGTATTGATAATTGGTCTCAGAATTTTAGCCCAAAATTAAATCCAAAGACCGAATTTACAAAAAATATAAATAAGGCTCTCTCAAAAGAATCAAAAATTGACATAATTAATAAGGATTTTAGAGAGGTTGATTATGAAAAACTTGAACAGCATGATGTATTTTTTATGGATGGACCCCATCATTATCAGGATCATTTTGATGCAATATGTTTAATTCAACCTGCTTTGAAAGATAGGCATATAATGATTATAGATGATTGGAATTGGAAACAAGTAAGAAATGCTACATTTGACTCTATAAAAAAAAATAAATTAGAGATTATATCTTTTGTCGAAATTAGAACAACTCAGGATGATTCCAGTGCACTAATTATTGGTGAAAACAGTGATTGGCATCAAGGCTGTATTTTTTTAAACATAAAAAAGTAAGCTACTTTTTTTTCAAGACATTAGAAACAATTGAAGATAGCAATTTTGAATCCTTTTTTGATACATATTTCAATGATGCTAACTTATCAATGTAAGTGTCTGGTATATTTGATTTTTTTGATTTGTCTTTTTTCATATGGTTTTATTATGAAATATCTATGCCAACTAGTCCCTAAAATTTATATATTGAAGTGGGAGTTTTAAAGCCATCTCCTTAATGAGCGAAATAGTTGACTGAAGTAAATCCTTTTTTCCACTTGTTATTCTCAACTCATCCCCTCTAATTGATACTTGAACTTTAAGTTTTGAATTTTTTACTGCTTTATTTATTTGCTGTGCTATTTCTTTATCTATTCCCTGAGAAATTTCTGATTTTTGTTTTAGCAAACCACCTCGTGCATCCTCAATTTTCTCAAAGTTGAAGTACCCAGATGAAACCCCTCTTTTCACTAAATGTGTTCTAAAAATTTGTTGAACCTGCTCAATCTTATAATTATCCTCTGCTACAAGTTGTATTTCTTGTTCTTCACGAATAACCTTTGATTCACTGCCCTTAAAATCATATCTGTTAGTTATTTCTCTCATAGCTCCGTTAATAGCATTATCAACTTCTGCTAAATCAATTTTTGAAACTACGTCGAATGAAGGCATGTAAAATTATATAGTTGTAAATATATACCCCTATTATAGAATTAAACTCATTAGAAAGTAAATATATAATTATGTTAGAAGTAAAATCCCCTTGGAATAATAAACATTTAGATAATGTACCGCAAAATAATGAAAAAGAGATTTCTGATATAATTGAAAAAGCCTATTCAATATCAAAGAAAAAAGGGCTGGATTTTAAAACAACTAAAAGAATTGAAGTTTTACGGGCATTTTCAAAAAGAATTAAAGAAAATTTAATAGAATTGGCAACTCTAGCAGCATCTGAGGGAGGAAAGCCGATAAAAGATTCAATTATTGAAATTAAAAGAGGTGCTGACGGGGTTGATTCATGTATAGAGGTAATTAAATCTGAAATGGGTTCAGTTATACCGATGGGCATCGACAAAGCATCCGAAGATAGAATTGCCTTTACTCAAAAAGAACCAATTGGTCTTGTTTTAGCGATAAGTGCATTTAATCATCCATTTAATTTAATTATTCATCAAATAATACCAGCAATTGCTAGTGGATGTGTTGTCATTGTTAAGCCCGCTGAAGATACTCCATTATCTTGTTTGAAAATAGTTGAAATGCTTTATGAGTCAGGTCTCCCCTCTGATAGATGTTATTTTGTTATGCCTGAAACATTAGAATTAGCAACAAAACTTGTTCAAGATAAAAGATTAGACTTCTTTAGTTTTATTGGTTCTAGTAATGTTGGATGGTTTTTAAGAACAAAATTATCAGCAGGTACAAGATGTGCCCTAGAGCATGGAGGTATTGCACCGACTTTTGTAACCAGAAGTGCAACTTTAGATCAATGCAGTAAGTCATTAACAAGAGGGGCTTTTTATCACGCTGGTCAGGTCTGTGTTTCAGTTCAAAGGATCTTTGTTCATAAAAATATTCTTGATGATTTTATTACTTTATTTATTAAAGATGTATCAACGCTTAAACTAGCGGATCCTTTAATTAAAGATACTGATGTGGGACCACTTATTAGGAAAAGTGAAGTTGAAAGAGTAGACAGTTGGGTTCAAGAATCAATTAGTAACGGGTGTGAATTAATTATTGGTGGAGAAAAGTTTAGTGAAACTTCTTACAAACCCTCGATAATTTTAAATCCTAAACACAGTGATAAAATTTCTCAACAAGAAGTATTTGGACCAGTGGCTTGCGTTTATTCATATAATAGCTTTCAGGAAGCAATTGATTTGGCAAACTCTGTGGACGCATCTTTTCAATCATCAATATTTACGAACGATGTAAGTGAATTATTAGATTTTTACACTAAAATAAATGCTTCAGCTGTTTTCCATAATGACCATACTGCATTCAGAGTAGATTGGATGCCTTTTGCTGGTTTAAAGGAATCAGGTCATGGAGTTGGGGGTATTAAATATACCATGCATGAAATGCAAACTGAAAAAATGCTAATAATGAGAAAATAAAGGAGTTTATATGAAAGCATCAGATTTATTTATTAAATGTCTTGAAGAGGAAGGGGTAAACAGGATTTTTGGTGTACCTGGTGAAGAAAATGCTGATTTCATGATGTCTTTAAGAAAGAGTAAAAAAATTGACTTTATTCTTTGTAGGCATGAACAAGCTGCAGCATTCATGGCTGATACCTTTGGCAGACTAACTGGTAAAGCTGGAGTATGTTTATCCACATTAGGACCTGGTGTTACAAATTTAATGACAGGATTAGCTGATGCAAATATGGATAGGGCTCCAGTTGTTGCTATTATTGGGCAAGGTTCCACACAAAGGCTCCACAAAGAAAGTCATCAAATAATGGACTCTATTTCTATGGTAAAACCTATTTCTAAATGGGCTCAAACCATTCTTACGGCAGAAAATATAACTGAAGTCGTCAGGAAAGCATTTAAAGTTGCCGAAACAGAAAAGCCTGGACTCACTGTTATTGAATTGCCTGAAGATATTGCTCAAGAAAATGTGGGGGACCACCCTATTCCTCCAATATTAACTAGACGGCCTGCAGCAGACAATAGAGCTATCGAGGAAGCATTAGAACTTATAATAAATGCTAAGAATCCAATTATATTAGCAGGAAATGGAACAATAAGAAAGAGAGCCTCTAATAGATTAAGAATTCTTGTTGAAAATCTTGGAATAGGAGTGATTAATACATTTATGGCCAAGGGAGCAATTTCATATAAAGATAAACACTCATTATTTACGATTGGTCTGGGTAGTGGTGATTATAATAACTTAGCTATAGATGAATCGGACCTAGTAATAGCAATTGGGTACGATCTAGTAGAATACAGTCCATCTGCATGGAATCGTATAGAAGGGGGTAAAAAAAAAATAATACATATAGATTTCTCTCCTGCAGAAATTGATAAAGATTACTTGCCAAATGTAGAAGTTATAGGAGATTTAGCGGGTGCTCTATATCAACTAAATAAAGCACTTATAGAGAGATTTGAACAAACAAGCTTGCCTTTGTTTAATATTGATTCTAGGCAAAAATTAAGAAGTGAAATGGAAAAAGATTTAGACAAAGATGATAATGACAATAGTTTTCCTATGAAACCGCAAAGAATATTAGCTGATGTAAGAAAAGTTATGAGTGGTGAGGATATTCTTTTATCGGATGTTGGTGCGCACAAAATGTGGGTTGCTAGACATTATGACTGTACAGATCCTAACACTTGTTTAATATCAAATGGTTTTTGTACGATGGGATTTGCCCTACCAGGATCAATCGGAGCTAAAATGGCATTTCCAGAAAAAAAAGTAATTTCAATTAATGGTGATGCTGGATTTTTCATGAATGTTCAAGACTTAGAAACAGCGGTTAGATATAAGATTAATGTTGTTGCTGTTGTTTGGCTTGACGGCGAGTATGGTTTGATAAAATGGAAGCAACAAGTTGGTTTTAAAGGGGAACATTCTGATCTTAAATTTAACAATCCTAATTTTGAAATACTCGCAAAATCATTAAATATGTGGGGAAAACAAGTATCAAATAGTGAAGAATTATTACCAGCATTAAAGGAGGCCTTCGAACAAAAGGGACCAGCAATTATAGGCGTACCTGTTGATTATAAAGAAAATATGCGCTTAACAGAACACCTGGGAGAGGTATCTCATACTTTATAAATTAATAATATTAGTCTTATTTTTATCAATAGGGTTAAATTTACAGGCCAAAGTTTGTAAGCCTAATATCTTGAAGAGTGAAAACGAAATAAATGATAAAATTAAAAATATTTGTACTAATGGCGATAAAATAATTATTAAATTTGATATCAAATTAAAAGTAGAGAACTTAATAACACAGTTATGTAATCTCAAATATACAGTCATAATCAATGACCAGATAAAAACAATTCATAAAAGAAATAGTGCAAATTATGTATTATGTATTTACGAAGATAATTGAGCGAAAGTTAATTTATCTTATAATATGGAAGTTCTTCTGTATTAGTAACACCCATAGCCGCTATACGCTCAATAACTTGAAGTGCTTTTTGAAATTTTCTCTCATTTATTTCTTCACTGTTTTGAAAAAAATTATCACCGCAAATTGCTATACCGTAATTAGTTTGAACAGGCCTAATTACTCTACCTTTACTCAAACCGTCACTTAAAGTTGAAAAAATAAATTCTTCCTGCTGAGGAATTGTAACGTCTCTTTCATTTAGGAATTTTCTTACTTTTTTCTCAGCGGTTAATGTTAAATTCCAAAATTCATTTTCCGAACTTGTCATTTCACCTGATACAAAATCAAAAGCTAAACAAAATGATAAAAATAATTTTTCATATATATTTGCATCTCTCCAGGCCGAAGACTCCATATTCTTCCATATAGCTTGATTCATATCCTGATATATCTTTGGCATTTTTTCAAAAAACACTTTATGTAAACTATTATCATTTTTAGGTTTATCTATTTTATTATCTTTATAAAGATTGGTTGATGCGTAAGATTTACAAATAGGACATGGTTGATCGGATAACTCTTTCTTCTTGTATACAAGTGAACATCTTTTTCCATCTTCTCTTGTTCCCTCGCATAACATAAATGTGAAATCTCTATCCTCACTATACTTTTGCTTACTCACCCAATTAAATCTATTTTTAAACTCTAAATAAGACTTTCTATGATTCCATAATTTCCACTTTAATTTTTCAACTGGACCAAATGTAGTATAATTTGAACTTACATCTATCACTAAACAGCTTGTTTTTTTTTCTGCGCAACGAAGCCCCCTTCCTACAGATTGTCCCCAAAAAACTTTTGATAATGTAGGTCTTAAATGAACAATAATATTACAATTAGGATTATCCCAACCTTCAGATAATACCCCAACTGAGATTAAACACTCAATTTCTCCTTTTTCATGTTTTTCAAGTATTTCAAGTCTTTCCTTAATTGGAGTTTTTGCTGTAATTAATTCCGCTTTTAGATTCCTTTGCTGAATCTGTCTTTTTGTCTCCTCAGCAACTAATACATCTGGACAGAACCAAGCTGAAATAGGCGGAGTATCCATTTTATTCTTTTCCTCAATATAAATATTACACGAATATTCAATCATTGATGATTTTATTATTGCATTAGAAAGTTGTTCTATTGGAAAATCCCCAGTTGAGATATCTAAATTATCTAGTTCTAAATCATGTATAAAAAAAGATTTATAAATTGCTGGAACAAGGACTCCCTCATTTATTAATTCATCAATATCTGCACAGTCAATTATTGCATCAAAGGCTAATCCCAGTTGATCTTTTTGATCACCAGTTCTTCTTTCTGGAGATGCAGTTAAACCCAATAGTTTTGAGTTGTTTTTGGATACTTTATCAAATTCAACCAACAGTTCTTTATAGGCTTGTCCATTAGGAGATACTCTATGTGCCTCATCTATAATTAAAAGATCACAATCTTTTATAGCTTTTAATAGAAAGTCTCTAGACCTTAAGTTTGTAGAGATAAGTACATCGTAATCTATGAAAGGTTCTCCCTCTTCAGATAAACCAAGTTTTTTTACCTTATGATTGTTGGATAGACCTTTTTCTAATTGCTCTAAAAGAACAAGTCTATGACAGAGGACAACAATTTTCTTCTTTTTATAAAATTGATTTATTATTTCACTAGCTAGAACAGTTTTACCTGCACCAGTAGGAGCTTTTAGAATAAATTTTCTGTAATTTTTAATAATATCAGGAAATTCATCTATTACTTTTTTCTGCCAACGCCTTAATTCCATAAATAATCAATTATATTAATATATTTTTTATTGATTATCTATGATCATTATGCTTTTAGTTAAAAAGATTTTTATGGACTTACAAATTTTAAAATCAAAGCTACACAGAGCAAGCATCTCTGATACTCTTTTGGATTATGAGGGATCATGCGCGATTGATTCCTTGATTCTTGAAAAAGCTGATATTCAAGAATATGAAATGATACATATATACAACATCAATAACGGAGAGAGATTTACAACATACGCTATAAAAGCCGAACCAGGCTCTGGTGTAATAACACTAAATGGTGCAGCTGCTCACAAAGGTTCAAAAAATGATTTGGTAATAATTTGTACCTATGTATTTATTGACAAAAAAAGGATAGCTGAGCATAAACCTAAACTAATTTATTTCAAAGAAAATACTAATATTATTGATAAAGTAAAGTCCTCAATACCAACTCAAAAGAATAAGATCATCAATTTTTAAAATGTCAAAATCAATGTGGATAATAATAATTTTAATATCTATTCTTGCTATAAGTTCATTTTGGTTTGGACGAAACAGGGAAATACCACCCTGGATGAAATGTAAAGAATCACTTTTTGAACAAGTGGTTTTTAATAAATGTACACCAAGTTCTTTTGATGATAGTTTTGAACGAATGGATAAAAATCCAGATAATGACGCCTTGCCTTATGAAGCTCCTCAAAATTAAGTTGATAATTACGTTTATAATATTATATTCAAACTTGTTGCCGCTTTAGCTCAGTTGGTAGAGCAACTGATTTGTAATCAGTGGGTCGGGAGTTCAAATCTCTCAAGCGGCACCACTCTTTCCCCTACTCAGCTTGACTTTTAGACTAATTTAATGGTATACTCACTTGGTAACACAAGGGTAACACAGAAATCTCTCAGCTTTATTTTGTAGCAGTTTCACTGCAATATTTATCAATAGAATCTACTTTTTATTTACAAATAAAGAGTCAGATTCATTTGCAAAATTATACATAATAATTCAAAATCATAATTATAAGAAATGGGACTTTGGATTCATGAGTTATTTGTTTAAATTTTTTAAGTTTATTAGTTTTGTATTTATAACCCTGGTATTTATAGTTATTCTTTTTTTATTTTTTATAAAAAAATCTGAAGATGATATATACAAAATTAACGATGCTTTTATCATAGAGACACTGCCAAAAGTTTTAAAACTTTATGACTTAAATTTAAATATATCTGAAAAAGAGATACTATTTAGCCTTTATAGAGAAAATAAACCTTCACCAAAAAACATATTATATATTAATAAAATTGATGACATCATAATTAACCTGGAAACATATGAAAAAAATAAAAACATTTTTAAGTCTAAGTTTAAAAAATTAAATTCTCAGCCAAATAGTGCCAATGAAAAATTACTTTGTCAGCATATACAATCAACTCAAATAAAAAAAAACTTATGTCCTGTAAAAGTAAATTTAGAGTTTTTTACTTTTAAACATAAAGAGGAAGTTAAGTCTCCAGAAGGATTTAAAGATACATTTTCTATTAATTATAGTATTAGTAAGATAAACGAGAAATATTATTGGATTAATATAATAGCTAGCTCGCCAACTTTTTTCTAATAATCATCTATTTTGTTTTCGCAATAATTGAGGTTCAATAAACTCCCCTTTCCAAACACCTAGTTTATTTAGTCTCGTGAGTTTTCATCATCAATATAATCTTTTGAATATTTTCGATAAGCAATAGCCCATCCATTCTTAACCATTAGTTTATTTAATTTAACCAAATCTAAAAATAGAAGAAAGTATTTTCTTATCAACGCTAAATAGAAATTTTTAGAATAAAAGTTTGAAAATCTAATGGATTGTTTATTTATTTTTTAAGTTATGTTTTATTTAACTATGAGAATTTTAATTTTAATATTATTTTTTTTAACTTTTAATTCGTACAACGCGATGAGTAAAAATAAATGTAATTCATCAGACGATTTATGGAATAACTGCTATGGATTTTATAAGTATGATAATGGAGATAGTTTTGAGGGATTGTATATGAACGACTTCCCCAGTAAAGGCAATTATCTATTTAGTAATGGGGAATTATATAACGGAGAATTTAATAGAAATGGAGAGCGCCATGGTTATGGAGTATATACGTTCAACAATGGTGAAAAACATGTAGGTAATAACTACAAAAATCAATGGCATGGCAAAGGAGTATTTTATTATGAAGGTGGTGCTAAATATGAGGGGGATTTTTATTACAACGAGATAAACGGTGTTGGTACATACTTTTTCTCTAATGGAGACAAATACATAGGAGAATTTAAAAATGATTTTTTCAATGGCAAAGGAAAATTTATTTGGGGAGAACAATCAGAATGGGCAGGAGATGTATATGAAGGTGGCTTTTTAAACGACTACAAGCACGGAGAAGGCATTTATATTTATGCTGATGGAACTAGAGAAAAAGGGGTATGGGCAAATGATAAATTCTTAGGAAAAAAATCAAAAATTCCCGACAATGAAAAGCCATTCAACAATGAAAATATAATGCATGCTGCCTCAGGAACTGGGTTCGCAGTATCAAAAAAAGGCTATATTATTACTAATCATCATGTAGTTAATGGTTGCAATCAAATAAATGTCCACGATAAAAATAAGATTTTTCCTGCTCAAATTATTAATGCTGATAAGAAAAATGATTTAGCACTTTTAAAAGCAAGCTTCAAACCCTCCTCAACATTAAGACTAAGTAAAAATGGTCCAGAATTAATGCAGGATATTTTTGTAGCTGGCTACCCCTTTGGTAAAGACCTTGGCTCATCACTTAAGGTTACAAAAGGAATTATCAGCTCTTTAGCTGGAATAAATAATAATAATGCAGAAATACAAATCGACGCAGCTATCCAACCTGGAAATAGTGGCGGGCCAATTGTTTCACATAATGGACATGTTGTTGGTGTAGCAGTTGCCGTTTTAAATAAAGAAATGATTATGGAGGATTTTGGAGTAATTCCTGAAAATACCAATTTCGGGATAAAAATAAATCTTGTAAAAAGAATTTTGAAAGAAAACAATGTGAACTTTTTAGATGGTGATGATAAAAATTCATTGAATAGAAGAAGTCTAGCGCAGACATTGCACAACTCAACATTTTATCTTTCTTGTCTGATGACTGCAGAAAAAATTAACCAAATGTATGGAAGAAAAGTCTTATTTCCTAAAATTCTAAATTAATTAAAACTTGTTTCTTAATTTTTAATTTATTATTCTTTTGTACAGGGAAATTATATGGCTGACTTTTCATCTCAAATGGAAAATGCTTACCGAAAGCATTTTGATGCAAAAACAGATATTTCTAAAAGGGAAAAAGCTGGTAAAACCCTGTATATTGCAGCTTGGATTGTTGAAATCTTCGCCGTTGGTACTGGATTATTAATTGCTCTAACAAATCCTTACCTTTCATACGACGAAATTGAAAATCCAGGTATGATGCATCGTGCTCAGCTTTTCATTGGTATACTCCCACTTATTGTAATTGCAGTTGTAGAAGGAACAAAAATACCTCTTGCGCAGGGTTTTTACATGTCCAAAATGCTTAGGTGGAAAATATTATTTTTAACTTCATTAAGTTTTTTAATATTCGTTACATTTGAGACAATGTCCGTTGGTTTAGAGACCAATTTTAATTTTACAACTACAAGAATTATTAATGAAGAAATAATAATCTCTGATAAGACACTTGCCGTAAGTGATTTAGAAAATCAAATTGAAAGCCTTGATAAAGAAAAAAATGATTTAGAAAATCTAGACGAAGTAAGTATATCTCAAGATTCGCAAAAAAATATAATAGCTGAAAATAAAGCACGAAAAGATGAACTAGCTCCATTGGAAAAGGAAAGAGATAATATTTTAAAAGACTTTGATGATAGAATTGGAAGTTTAAGACAAAAAAATAACACCCTTGCTCAAGAAGCATTAAATGACCCTCGAGTTAAGCCAAAAAATCAAGAACTAGAACAAAAAATTAAAGAAAGAGACAACCTTATTAAGAATGTTAACAATAAATATTCTGCCTTATTACAGAGCCTAAATGATGAAAGAGAAACTCAGGCTAAACTAGCTGAGAAAGCAATGGAAGAAGGTGGATTTTGGGATGATAAAGGCATAGATGAAATAAACGCAAAACTGGATGAGGTTAAGGCTGAAATTTTAGCCAAAGAGAAAGAGAAAACTGATGAAATTAATAGTGAGAAATTAAGACTGGATAATAGAATTAATGAATTAAGAACAGAAGTTTCAAATTTAACAAATCTAATAAGTTCCAGTACAAAATCACAAAGAGAAGCCAATGAAAGGCGTATTAACGAATTAGAGGCTCAAAAAACACGTAAACTAAATGCAGTTTCTGAAGAAATTGAAATAATTCGTTCTAGATATGCTACTAACATTGACATCACAAAAAAAAATGAACAAACTCGAATCAAACAAATCACCGAAAGACAAAAAAGAATTCCACAAATTGAGCAGGAGAAGATACAACTTTTAAAACAAATTGAAGAAAATAATGAACTTATAAGAGAGGCGAAAAAAGCCAAAAGAGAAAAAATTCAACAAAACCCTGTATTTAGAATCACCACAATGCTGGCTGACAGAAAATGTAAAAATCCAGTTACAAAAGGTGATGAAATCAGACGAATTGAGGAAAAAATAACTAAACAAGAAACAATCCTTAAAGATTTAGAAAAACAAAGTACGCTTCTTAAAAGTACAGCAGATAAACAAGAAAAAGTTCAAATAAGAATAGATAAAATGGAGTCTAAAATTGATGAACTTTACGACTTAGAAGATGGGAAATACAAAGAAAAATGCCCAGATGGAATTTATTTTCAAAGAGATATAGCAAACGTTACGAAAGAAGATACTAAAAATGTAGCATTTATTTGGTTTGGCTCTATTGCATTCATAGTTTCTATCATGGGTGTTATGCTTGCATTAGCTTCTTTTGTAATACGAGATTCAGAAAACTTCAAAGCACAAAAACCAAAATTCTTATTTAATTCATTTAGAAGTTTAATAACATCATTTTCATTATTATTAAGAAAGTTTGGACGTCTTTTTATAACAATCGGTCAGGCTATCACCAACTTTTTTGATGGACTGACTCATATTTTTGACAGAAGAATTAGAGATGGAGTGAGAAGAGCAATCATTGGTATAAGAAAAAAAGCTAGAGAACCTAAAATTAAAACAGTGGAAGTAACAAAGGAAATCGTAGTTGAAAAAGAAATAGAAGTCCCAGTAGAAAAAGAAAAAATTGTTTTCAAAGAAGTTCCTAAAGAAGTCATAAGAAGAGAAATGATTCATGTTCCGTTATATTCAACAGAACACGGTAAAGTTGACCTCGATTCTATAAAAATGGGTGAAGCTGCAACCGATAACTTTACTAAAGCACAATCTGAAACAATAAAAACAACAAAAGATGCATCTGTTAAAAAACAAAGTAAAAGCAAGAAATCATCTGAAAATAAATCAACTAAGAAAAAATAATAATCATGGCTGAATCACCACCAGAGTATACTGTCCGAGATTATAGTGCCGTTGACAAACAAATAGAAGAAGTTGCACGCAGAGAAAAAACTTTAACAGACAGGATGCGAATACAGAACTACGCAAAGTTAGCAATAATAGCTGGGGGATTAATGTTAGTAGCTGGAATTTTATTCGTACTGATAAGCTGGGGAATACGAATAATGAAAGGAGCACCTGAAATAAGAATTATTGAATCGAGGGGAACAAATCAAGAAGAGCGAACAACAGATAATCAAGATGTTAGACAAATATTTGAAAATGAAGAAAAAAAAGATTCAATTCTTACTCAAAATAAAGAAAGAATTTTAAATATCTACGATGAAAGAATCAGAAATTTAGAAGACGATAATCAACAACTCAACACATATATGGAACAAGAAGAAAAAAGAATTAACAATGAAATCTCAGAAATAAAAGAAAAAAAGCAAAACCTTCAATCTGAAATAAATAAAAAATATGAAATGCAAGAAACTATCCTCATTGAACGCTTAGATAATCAAAAAAAATCACTGAAAGGACTAGAGTCTGAGGGCGCACAACCAGATGAAATTAATGCATTGGAAAACGAAATTGAAGAAACAAATCAAGAAATTGAAGGAATACAGAAGAGAAAAAAGGATGACCTAAATCAAGGAAGAGTAAGGCTAGATAAAGAAATAGAAAAAAAGAATCAAACAATTAATGAAATAAAACAAGAAACCAGAAAAAAAATAACTAATAACAAACAAGCTATAGCTAAAGGAAAAAAAGAAAAAAAGGAAGAATTAGCAAAAATCAACGAGCAAATTACCTCTAATCAAAATGTTAAAAAAGATGTTACTATGTTCAAACAAGTTCCAATTAGAGATAAAATTTTTGATACAATTGTTACTCGTCATAAATATAATAGTTCCAATCTAGGAAGGCCAAGTGAAGAGTCTTGTTACGCTTCGAAACCTAAAGGAGGTGGACAGCAACTTTTAGAATTAGCTGAAAAGGATAAGTTTGGCAAAGTAAAAAGCGAATATAACGTAAACAATAATTATGGTTTAAGTCAAGCACAATGGGCAAACTATATTACTTATTGTCAATGGTTTTAATCTTTAGGTGGTTTAGCAAAGTAGCGAATATCAACTGACTTTTTGAGTGCTTCAACAGTTTCGTTATCAATATTAAAAAGTTTTGCTACTTTTTTCATAAAAGCTAACTCAAGTTTATCTATAACGTCATCCTTCGCACATATTTCCAGAGCAAGCGCATAGGCAGTAGCTTTAAGTTCATCAGGTATAACATTGTTAATTTCTGCAAGTAGTTCTGATTCTGGTTTTTTATTATAATTATTTTCCATCAATTCTGATAATATTTTCTCTCTACGTTTACTAGTTATTGTTCTTAACCACGGGTATGTAACTAACTTTTGTTTAATGCTATCCATTTCGTTTGGGTGCAGTTCTCCATTAGAAGCAGCTGTCATATATAAAAGCTTAATAATGCCTTCTTCAAATCTTTGCATAATTTATAGGTTAACAAATTCTTAAAAATTAATAAACACAAAATTAACTCATAAATTTAAAGGCAGAAATCGTATTCTTACTTGAAGATATAATCCATATATTAATTATTACAGTTGAAAGAACATATGCTAAAGGAATAAAAATTCTTGCCATTTTATCAACTTTAAGTGCGATTTCATCATTTTTTTGGACATGATTAAAGATGGTAATCAAAGTAGGTAATGTTGAAAAGAAATAGGATAGTAAAATCATTATATCCATAACAGTAAGATAAGAAAGTTTTGGTAAATCATCATCAACGACAAAGTTATATGCAATTAAAGACAACAGGCAAACTATGCTGACAGTTAACCTTGGTTCTATAAAACTTGGTCTTATCCAAAACACAGACCATGAAATTATGAGAATTAAAAAAATCGGAATAAGGATTTTAGTTAAGAAATAGTTATAATTTCTTTCCACATAAAAGTTTATCTGAATACCAGAATCATGATATTCACAAGAAACATTATAATCAAAATAAGAGTTATAAGAGATGGATTCTTTATTCCACTCTATGAACCTCATTTTATTATAAGATTTTTTTAATGAGTCCTCTGAAAATGTTGTTAAATCAAACTCTGTGTTATAACAAAGTCCATCATCTTTGGGAGAAAATTTGAACACTAGATTTTGTTTGTCAAAAGGAAACGAACCAAAATCAAAATAATTTTTAAAAACTGAGTTACCTTCATTTTTTTGAATTATATCAGTAGACTCTTCCTGCCCATCAATAATATATTGAATTTGGTATGCTCTAGAAAGTTCTTGGTCTCCAAGAGTTATCAAATTTTGTATTTGCCATTTTGGTTGATAAATACCCAAAGCCTCAAATTCTTCTTCAGTAAATGGACATGTAAAACTTTGCCATTCATAATCTTCTGGAATTTTATTTTTAATTTCCTGAATAATTTCATCAATACCAAAGTGCCCCCAGAATAAATCTACTGTATAGGCTACTTTGTAACTTGAATTTTTTGAATCAATTTGCGTAATATCTAAAATTTCAAAATCTAAACCAACGTAAACATAATCATCATCATAATTATAAAGCGATGAAATTTCTGAAATCTCGTTATTATCAATATTTTTAAACTTGGCGTGTATTGGTTTTGTAATGTCATAGAGTTTATCAATCTCACCATCAGATAATTTACTTGTATCTTGATGGTTTATTTCAATGATACTACTCAAAGGAGGTATTTTAAATTTATCAAAAAAAAGCCCATAGGATACTCCTAAAATTATATAGTTATCTTTATCACGAAGGTAATTATTGAAGTTACTTTCAACTGTAGTCACTGGGTAAAAACCATGGGAGTATTCATAAACTTCAGGTTTATTTAGTTCTTTGGAAATCCTGTTCGAAACAATTTCATCTTCTACCACCCGACAAATATCGTACTTATTGTCGGATAAGCAAAAAAGTGGATAAAAAAGGAATAAAAATAAATAAAATCTCATTTTTTAATTAATCTAATAAATTTGAAGAGAATATAATAGGCTACTTTTTTTAAGGTAATGCATAGTATTTTTGCTAATTCTAATGGGTTAAAAATAGATATAATTCTAAATACTGTTACTATAATAGAAAAAGCAAAGCTATGCCTTATCCCTTCTATGAATTCTGAATTTAAATAATAATTAAGAAACAAAATACTAAAAAGAAATGAGAAACAAAAAGTATAAAAAAATCCGATAAACATAGATATCCAAATATTAAACGGATAATTTTTTTCATTAAGAGCAAATCTAAATATTTTATAATATAGTTTTCTCATAATTAGATTTTATCCTTTATTAAAAAAAAATATATTTTTTTCTCCCCCTTTTACTTTAAAATAAAGCCACTATGTATAAAAAAATCTAATGGATTGTTTAATCTAAATAAAAATTATTGTTAATATTACTTATGACTTTGGTATACTCATTTTTTGTTGGTAGCTTCTATTATGAAAAATAAACCTAATAATGTCACCAGCCTTATCAAGAAAAAACACCTTAAAAAAGCTAAAGAAATTTTAGATGAGGAGTTTGAATTAATTGAGTCGTCAGATAATGACCCTGATTTTGACTCAATCCATGCAAAAATAAGAGGTGGATTTTTTAAAACACTTGAGGGAAATAAACATATAAAATACCCTGATGGGAAATATACTATTTTTGGTACAGATGAAAATGGAAATGATTATTTTGAAATTTTAGACATAGATGAAGATTAAAATTATAATCAAAAAGTAACACATTATTTTCTAATAAAGATATATTAAATGAAATTGAAAAAAAGGTTGATGAGAG
>JBELJQ010000019.1:0-32701 GCA_042090305.1 Candidatus Pelagibacteraceae bacterium
ATTTCAAAAACAATATCAACTCTATTTCCTGAATTTTTTATATATTTTGGTTCAATAAAGGTTGAAAAAAAACCTTGCCTTTTATAAATTGTTTGAATTTTTTTTACATCATTTTTTATTACATCCATCGAATAAACATTTCTGGGTTTTGTTTCAATTTCAGCTAAAATTATATCATCTGAAATTTCAGAGTTACCCTCAATTGATACCTGATTTATTAATGGGTTTTCCTTAATAGATATAAAAATAACATTATCTCTTTTAAAAATATTCACGTTTTCATAATATCCAGTTTTATAAAGCCTTTTTACTGAAGCACTTAAATCTTTTTGGTTAGTCTGACTTAAATCAATACTTGCGTCCCTAATAATTACGGCTGAATCTAACCTAATATTTCCTTTAACGATAATCTGAGGGAAATTTTGAGGTGTTACAATTTGTCTATTTATTTGTTGAGAATTATTTGTATTAAAATAATCATTATCATAACTTGATGATGGACTGGCTGGAGTGCCAGCACTGACAGAGAAACCTTTAAGAAAAAGAAAAAGAGTAATCAGGGTTAAATATATAAAATGCATATTTTCTAAAAAAATCTTGATATGTCATTATACGTTGCAAAGATCATTAATGAAATAAGAATAAAAAAACCAAATGTATGAGCTAATTCAAGATACTTTTGTTTCAGTGGTTTACCATTTACGAATTCAACAAAATTTAGCAGTAAATGTCCACCGTCTAACATAGGGATTGGGAATAAATTAATTAGACCTAAGTTTAAAGATATTATCATCATAAACCATAAAGTACTTTGTATTCCTTTCTCCCAGAAATCACCAGATAGCTCAGCAATTCTTATTGGGCCGCCAAGATCCTCAGCGCCTCTAGAACCAGTTATAATTTCAAAAACACCAATAAGAGTCATTTTAGTGAAATTAATAATTTGAAAAAAAGCTTCATTAGTGGCATCAACTATGTTTAGTTTTTTTTCAACTGTCGTGCCTCTGATACCAATAATATTGTCTACAACCTTTACAGTTTTAGTTAAAACATTGTTATCTCTTAAAAAACTAATCTCAAGATTAGCTGAATTATTGGAACCAATTATTTTCTGCAAATCTCCAAAATTATTTATCTTAATATTATTTATTTCAATAATAATATCATTTTTTCTTAATCCTGCTTCAAACGCAGACTTTGATTCATCAATGTAACTTATTTGTGGTGTGTTTTCTGTAAATCCATATTGATTATTAATGAAGATAAGTAGAAAAAAAGAAAAAAGAAAATTGGCAGCAGGACCTGCAATAAGTATCCATGATCTTTGATTTAAGGTTTTTTCATGAAAAGACTGTTTTAAATCTATATTTTTAGTTTGTTTTTTTGTACTTGCTTCATCTTGATCGCCATGCATTTTTACATAACCACCTAGTGGAACTAAAGAAAATTTCCAACGGGTACCCGATTTATCATTAAAACCAAATAACTCCTTTCCAAATCCTATTGAAAATACCTCAACTTTAACTCCATTCAATCTCGCAATAGAGTAGTGCCCGAGTTCATGAACAAAAACTAGGATTGTTAGTATTACTATAAATGGTAAAATATTATTAATGATCACTTCAAACATAAGTCTATCTAATATGCTCCTGTTTTAATTAGCGATTGGGCGCGCAATCTCGATTCAGAATCAACTTCAATTACATCTTTTATACTATTGAGCTCAGAAAATGAAGTTTTATTTAAAGTTTTTTCAACTATTTTAGAAATAGAGGTAAACTTAATTTTATTATTTAAAAATTCTTCGACTGCTATCTCATTAGCGGCATTTAATACAGCAGGAGCGCTTTTTTGTATTTTTAAAGATTCATAAGCTAATTCTAAACAAGGAAATTTCTTTAGACATGGATTAAAAAAAGTAAGTTTTCCAATCTCACCTAAATTAAGCCTTTTTACATTAGTTTTTAATCTTTGAGGGTATGCCAATGTATATGAGATGGGTGTTCTCATATCAGGAGTTCCCATTTGACATAAAATTGAACCATCAACATATTCAACACAAGAATGAATTATTGATTCGGGATGAATTAAAATGTCAACCATTTCGTAAGGCATATCAAATAAAAAACAAGCCTCAATAAGTTCCAGACCCTTATTCATCATAGTTGCTGAATCAATTGAAATTTTTTTCCCCATTGACCAATTTGGATGTTTAATTGCCTGCTCAGGTGTAACATATTCTAAGTCATTTCTATCGTGGTTTAAAAAAGGACCACCAGATGCTGTTAAAATTAACTTTGAAACTTTGGATTTATTTTTAAAATCTAGAACTTGATAAATTGCATTATGTTCAGAGTCTATAGGCAGAATCTTTACATTATTTTCTTTAGCAATTTTTGTTACTAGCATTCCAGAACACACTAGACTTTCTTTATTGGCTAATGCTAGTGTAATACCTTTATTTAGAACAGAGATTACTGGAAGCAATCCAACTGCACCTGTTATTGCAGCAATTACAATATCAGTTTTAAAATCAAGGATTTCATCATATGAATCTTTTCCATTTAAGACTTTAATATTAGATGTATTAATATCTTTAAATTTTTTAAATGAGTCCTCATCAGCAATTGAAATGATTTTTGGTTTAAATATTTCAACTTGTTCATAAAGTTTTTGATAGTTTTTATTAGCTGAAAGACCAACTACTTCATATTTATCTGGATGATTTTCAATTATATCTAGTGTTGACTGACCAATTGAACCAGTAGAACCAAAAATAGTAATTTTTTTTTTCATTTGAATTTATTGTATAAAAAACAGATTATAATCAAGAATTATCAATAATGATATCAATATTAAGAATAAAAACATTCCATCAAGTCTATCTAATGCACCTCCGTGTCCAGGAATGATATTACTACTATCTTTAACTTTACAAATTCTCTTAAATTTTGATTCAATTAAATCTCCAAATTGAAAAGTGACTGAAAAAATTATTGAAAGTAAGAAAATATTTAGAATATTACCATGATTAAACACTAGAAGACATATTATAGTTGGTACTATTATGCCTGCCAAAAATCCAGCAACAGTTTTGTTAGGACTTATAGAGGAAGCTAATTTTATTCCGCCTATTTTTTTTCCAAAATAATATGCTGACGAATCAACTAATACAGAGAAAATTATTGCAAATAAAAATATTCTTTCAAAATCTAAATGACTTTTTAAAATAATTATCAGAAAGAAAGGTGAAACAACATATAATAAACCAATTAAGTTAATTAAATTGGTATAGAAATATTTTGAATAGACAAAAATAATTAAAGTAACAAAAATAATAAAAAGAATAAAACTCTCAAAAAAAAATGAAAGGTTAAGAAGATTTAATAAAATAATTAAAAAAAAACTATTAATACCTAATTTGGTTTTCGTTAAATTTGCATATTTTATTGTTAAACTCCCTTTTGAAATCAATTGGTAATGTTTAACTAATCTTAAATACTCCCAAATACACATAAATTGGAAAATCTGAAGCAAAGTAACAAAAAGAATTAAATTACCAAATATCATCATATAAAATAATATTAAAAGTATTATTGATGAAAATATCCTTAAAGAAAGCTCATTCATTTTAATCTCCACCAAACCTTCTTTTTCTAGAGATATAATTATTAAGCGCAGAAGTGTATTTAGGGATAGTAAAGTCAGGCCATAATGTTTTTGTAAAATATAATTCTGAATACGCAATTTGCCACAATAAAAAATTAGATAATCTTTTTTCGCCTGATGTTCTAATAACAAAGTCCGGATCTGGAATATTATTTGTCATTAGGTGATTTGAGATATCTTGTTCAGATATATTTTTAATTTTTTTTTTTTCAATAGATTTAAAAGCATTTAAAATCTCATTACGAGAACCATAACTTAAAGCTAAAGTTAAATGTAACTTATTAAAGTTAGACGTGATTTTTTTTAAATTAATTACATCATTTTTTATAGTTTTATCAAATTTATTAATATCTCCAATAAATGAAAACCTTATTTTTTCTTTGACAAAAATATCTTTTTCCGACTCTAAATAGAATTTAAGTAGAGATTGTAATTTAAAAATTTCTGATTCACTTCTATTCCAGTTTTCTGTAGAAAAACTAAAAAAAGTTAAATATCTTATTTTTAATTTTAGTGATTTTTTAACAATATTTTTTACAATCTCAGAACCTTTTTTGTGCCCCTCAATTATTTGTAATTTTTTTGTTTTTGCCCATCGTCTATTACCATCCATAATGAAAGCCACATGATTTGGTAAGTGCTTAGAAGATTTGCTGTCGAAAACCATTACACCTTTAAAATATCTTTTTCCTTTTCATTATAGGAGTCATCTATTTTCTTTACAAAATTATCTGTTAAACTTTGAATTTCTTCAGAATATTGGAAGGATTCATCTTCCGAAATTTCTTTATTTTTTTCATCATTTTTAATTTTATCCATTGCCTCTCTTCTAATATTTCTGACTGAAATTTTACAATCTTCAGAGTATTTAGAGGCAATTTTAACAATTTCTTTTCTTCTCTCCTCTGACAATTCAGGAACTGGGACTCTAATAAGATTACCTTCAATCATGGGATTTAAGCCTAAGTCTGAATTTCTTATAGAACTTTCTACAGAATTCACAAGAGCATCATCCCATACCTGAACAGTTATTAACCTAGATTCTGGCACACTAATATTGGATACCTGGTTAAAAGGTACTCTACTTCCATAAGCCTCTACAGTTAAGGGTTCTAGTAGTGAAACTGAAGCCCTTCCTGTTCTCAAACCTTGAAACTCTCTTTTAAGGTTTTCAAGAGACTTTTCCATCTTTTCTTTATATAAATTAATTTCAAAAGACATTTTCACCTAGCTTATTAAAGTATAATTACCTTTACCATCAATAATTTCTTTTAACGAATTTTTTTCTAAGATAGAAAATACCAAAATAGGTATCTTATTCTCTTTTGCCAAAGAAATTGATGCCGTATCCATAATCTTTAACTCATTATTAATAACATAATCGTATGTTAGATTGAATAATTTTTTTGCTTTTTTATTTTTAA
The DNA here is from genome assembly GCA_042090305.1 of Candidatus Pelagibacteraceae bacterium. Lineage (GTDB taxonomy): Bacteria > Pseudomonadota > Alphaproteobacteria > Methylaequorales > Methylaequoraceae > TMED13. Next base: position 5,094 of record JBELJQ010000019.1, read on the forward strand.
CAGGATCAGAATCATAAATCCCGTCAACTTTTGTAGCTTTAAACATTATATCACACTTCATCTCTGATGCCCTAAGAGATGCTGCTGTATCTGTTGTGAAATATGGGTTACCGGTACCAGCAGCAAATATAACAATCCTTTTCTTTTCCACATGCCTTATTGCTCTTCTTCTGATGTAATTTTCACAAACATTTTCAATTTTAAGAGCAGATAATACTCTTGTATCTATTCCTTTTTGTTCAATTGAATTTTGTAAGATTAGTGAATTAATTACCGTTGCCATCATACCAGTGTAGTCAGCTGATGACCTATCCATTCCTTCTGAGGAAGCTGATATACCTCTAAATATATTTCCTCCTCCCACAACAATTGATATACGCAAGCCTTTCTCATAAATATATAATATTTGATTGGTAATAGAGTTTATGGTGTTTAAATCAATACCAAACTCTTTGTCACCCATCAATGCTTCACCCGATAACTTAAGCATGATGTGTTTGTTATTTAAATTTAACAATTTAGAAAATTACTCTTGTCCAAGTTTATAAACAAGGAAGTTGGAAATCTCATAGTCAAGTTGATTATCTTTATTAAAAGTACTGATTAGATCTTTGATTTTAATTTTATTATCCATCACAAAATATTGTTCAGTCAAACAAACTTCTTCAAAATATTTTTTTATTTTTCCGTCTACAATTTTATTAATAATTTCTTCAGGTTTATTAGAATTTTTTAGTTGCTCGCTATAAATAGACCTTTCCTTTTCAACTAAGTTTTTATCTAGAAGTTCTTCATTTATTGATTTTGGGTCTGTCGCTGCTATATGCATGCTGAGATTTTTAGAGAACTCTTTAACATTTTCACTAGTCTTGGAACATTTATATGTAAGTAGGACACCTATTTTTCCTGAGTGATTATCAACAGAATTATGAAGGTATTTTTGATAAGAAAACTCTTTATCTTCAAATTTTTGCATCCTTTTGATAATAATATTTTCTCCAAGTTTAGAAATTTGTTCAGTAAGCACCTCTTTTACTTTATTTGAGCTATCTATAAAGTTTGTTTCCATTAAAGATTCAACGTCTTCAGCATTACATTGTAAACCAGTGTTTGCAAGATTTTCACAGAAACTTGAAAAAATCTCATTTTTGGCAACAAAATCAGTTTCTACATTTATTTCCATTATAATTGCAGAGTCGTCGGATGTTAGTATTGTTACTAAGCCATCAGATGCCTCTCTGCTTGATTTTTTTTGAGCTGTATTTATGCCTTTTTTTCTCAACCACTCTATAGCCTTTTCTATGTTTCCGTCTGATTCTTCAAGAGCCTTTTTACAATCAAGCATTCCAGCACCTGATTTTTCTCTTAATTCTTTAATTATTGAGGAACTAAGAGTCATTATTTTTATCCATTTCTTTTTTTTCAGTTTCCATATCAGTTTTTACATCTTTAACAGAATCTAAAATAGTCTTCGAGATTGCATTGCAGTAAAATTCAATTGATCTAATTGCATCATCATTGCCAGGTATTGGATAACTAATACCTTCTGGATTTGAATTAGAATCTATAACTGCAACAATCGGAATTCCAATTTTATTGGCTTCTTTAACAGCTAAAATTTCTTTATTCGTATCTATAATGAATATTAAGTCAGGCTGTCCAGACATATTTTTTATTCCACCTAATGCCTTATTTAGCTTTTCAACTGAATTCTCGAAGTTAAGTATTTCTTTTTTTGTATATGAATGTGATTTATTTTCTAAAATTTCTTCAAGATCTTTTAATTTCTTTATTGAATTCTGAATTGTATCCCAATTAGTAAGCATACCTCCCAGCCATCTTTTATTAATAAAAAACTGGTTACATTCAATTGCATATCTTTCAATTATTTCTGAAGCTTGTCTTTTAGTACCTACAAACAAAATATTTTTTCCTTTTGAAGCATATTCGGCGACTACTTTTAAAGCATTATCGAAGTATACAACGGTTTGTTGCAGATCTATAATATGAATTCCGTTTCTATGACCAAATATAAACTCGGACATTTTAGGGTTCCATCTATTTGTTCTATGGCCGAAATGGACGCCAGCATCTAATAACTCTTTTATGGTTACAGTCATTTTAATTACTCCGGTTATACATACACGCGACATTTGTCACCAGAGCGGCCGCATGTTTGAATTTATGTTAACTTAAACTATTACGGATAATTTTCAACTAGTTTTTAGAAACTTTATTAATTATCAAACCTTTGATGTCAGAAATAGAATTCAGAAAATTAAAGTCTAAATCATATTTTTTTTTACTTTCAATTAAAACCTCGTAATCATTATACTTTAGAATAAAAGATAACTTATTTTTTCCTATATCACACTCCTTGAAAATAGTTTCAATTTTGTTTGTATTAAGATTTTCTAAATCCAGTTTTACAAGGTAATCGTCATTATTACTATTTTTCCCATAGATATCTCTAATATTATTTACTATAAACCTTTGATTTTCATTTTTATATTGAGATGAAATTTTAAATTTATAAACTTTGCCTTTTTTTAGACCAAAATCTAAGACCTCTAGCACATCAGAGAAGCATACTGCATCAATTTTACCAGTATCATCTGCTAAGTTTATAAAACAAAACCTTTTACCTTGCTTCGATTTTCGTTCATTAATTTCATTTACAATTGCAATAAAGGATCTATTTTCTAATAGTTTATTTTCAGGCTTGAAAAAATCAGAAATATTATTAATTTTAACATCTTGAAAAACTTTCTTTAAATTTTTAGTTGGATGCTCGGAAAGATAAAAACCTATAACCTCCATTTCTTTTTCAAGTTTAAATTCCTTATCCCAAAAATCATACCCATCACTATTAACTTGACTTTCAAATAACTTATCATCAACAAACAAAGAATCTTGATTTATGTTTAGATTTTTATGATAATTTGAATTAATTGAAACCATCTCGTCAATCTTGTCATTTAAAAATTTTTGATTTATTTCAATGCTTTTTAAAGAATCAGAGAAAATAAGTGCCTCTAATATTTTTTTATTTAAAAAATTATTAGAAATTCTTATTAAAAAATCCGAAAAATTTTTAAATTTTCCATTAATATTTCTTTCCTTTATTATTTCCCTAATTGAACTTTCTCCAATATTTTTTATTGCACTTAGACCAAATACTATTGAACCATGTTCGTCTGAATTTGAAACAGTAAATTCAACTTCCGAATTGTTAATGTCTGGTCTTACTAATTTAAATCCTAATTTTTTAATTTCATCAGAATAAATTGATAATTTTTCGGCGTTATTAATATCACAATTCATTAATGAGCAAAAAAATTCTAGAGGATAATTTGCTTTTAGATAAGCAGTTTGGTAAGCAATCATCGCATATGCTGCTGCATGACTTTTGTTGAAACCATAACCAGCAAATTTCTCTATCTCATTAAACAAGTTATTTGCTTGATTCTCATCTAAATTGTTTTTTAGACAACCAGTAATAAAATTTGATTTTTGTGCATGCATTTCTGATTTTATTTTTTTCCCCATCGCTCTTCTAAGCAAATCAGCTTTAGCAAGACTGAAACCTGATAACTTTTGAGCAATTAGCATTACCTGTTCTTGATAAACCATTATTCCATAGGTTTCATCAAGAATTTCTTTTAAATCTTTATGAATATAATCATTTGGCTCCTTGTTATGTTTTCTATTTACATAAGTTGGAATATTATCCATCGGCCCAGGCCTATAAAGTGATACAATAGCAATAAGGTCCTCAAACCTGTCAGGTAAAACTCTCATTATTGTTTCTTTCATACCCTGTCCTTCAAGTTGAAAAACACCCGTAGTGTGTCCTTCTCTTAATAATTTAAAAGTTTTTACATCATCTAATGGTACTTTGTTTATATCAATATCAATAGATTTCGACTTTAAAATTTTACACGTATCATTAATCACAGTTAGAGTTTTTAATCCCAAGAAATCAAATTTAATAAGACCAGCTTTCTCAACATATTTCATTGAAAATTGGGTGACGGGGATATCAGATTTAGGATCTTTATATAATGGGACAATATTATTCAGTTTTTTGTCAGAGATAACAATGCCCGCAGCATGAGTGGATGCATGTCTCAATAGTCCCTCTAGTTTTTTTGCATGATTAAAAAGTGTTTCAATATTTGGATTGTTCTTAATTATCTTTCTTATTTTTTCATTTTCTTCAAGAAAGTCACTGATTGTTAATGGTTTAGCAGGATTAAATGGAATCATTTTACAAATTTCATCTACTTGTGATAGGGGTAACTGCATCACTCTACCGACATCCCTTAAAGCTGCTTTGGCTTGAAATGAACCAAAAGTGATTATTTGTGCTACATTTTGAAAACCATATTTATTTTGAACATAATTTATTACTTTATCCCTACCTTGCATACAAAAGTCTATATCAAAATCAGGCATTGATATTCTCTCAGGGTTTAAGAATCTTTCAAATAAAAGTCCAAACTTTAATGGATCGAGATTTGTTATGGATAGACACCACGCAACGAGTGATCCGGCTCCAGAACCTCTACCTGGACCTACAGGAATATCATTATCTTTTGACCATTTAATAAAATCTGCAACAATTAAAAAATAACCTGCAAACCCCATATTTGTAATAATTTTAAGCTCATATTTAAGTCTATCTATATATATATTTTTCTCAAAATCTTTAAGATTTTTAATTCTCTCTTTCAGTCCTTTAAATGCTGATTTTATGAGAAAATGATTTTCAGTGATGTCTTCATTGTTTAATCTTGGAAGAGATGGTTTTTTTTCTGTTGGGAAAAATGAGCATTTTTGAGCAAGTATTGATGTATTTTGACATACCATCGGAATATCATAGAATAAATCATACATTTCCTTACTTGATTTTACGTAAAATTCTTTACTGCTCTTCATTCTGTCTTCACTGTCAATATATTTTTGCTGTGAAATACACAAAAGAGTATCATGAGAATCATAGAAGTCAGTTTGCATAAAAAAATTCTCGTTAGTGCAAATAATCGGGATATTTCCTTTTAAAGATGTTTCAATTAGAAATTGATTATAATTTTCATTCTTTTCATTCAAATAACGTTGAATTTCAATGCAAAAATCTGACTTATAAATTTTTCTTAAATGATTAATAAGAGGAATAGTCAATTCCTTATTATGATAATAATTATTAGTCAATAATCCAAAATTGCCTCCAGCCATACATATAAGGCCTTCAGAATGATTATTTAAATCATCTATTTCAACATATGGATTTTCTGAATCTGAATTTATTAAATATGATTTAGATACTAGATTTAGTAAATTTTCATAACCTTGTTTATTTTTACATATTAATAAAACATATCCATTAACAAGCTTATTATTCTTAACTAATAAGTTACAACCAATTAATGGTTGTATTCCATATTTTTGGCACTCGATAGAAAACTCTAATGCACCAAATAAGTTGCTAAAATCAGAAATCGAAATAGCTGGGAATTTATTTTTATAACAGAATTTCACTAACTCTGTAAGTTTCAGTGCACCTTTTGCAAGAGAATATTGTGAATAATTTCTAAAATGAACAAATTCTTGCTTACTTTTGTTCATCTAATTTACCTTCATTGATTAGAAAATATTTGTCTAACATTTTTACAATACCAACATTATGAGTAGCTATTAATAATGCGATATTTAATTCCTTTGTGAGATTCATGATAATTTTCATTACTTTTTCTGTATTTTCTTCATCTAAACTTCCTGTTGGTTCATCAGCAACTATAATAACTGGTTTTTTAATTAAAGCTCTTGCGATAGCAACTCTCTGCTGCTCACCACCTGATAGTGTTCCTGGTTTAAATTTTTCCCTGTTATCCAAGCCTAGTATTTCAAGATATTTTTTAGCAATATCCAAAGAATAATCCTTGGAGTTTCCATTTAATATTAGAGGTAATGCAATATTCTCTTGTACAGTAAAATCCTCTAGTAATTGATTGTTTTGAAAAATATATCCAATTTTATTTTTTCTAAATTTTGTTTTTTCTTCGGTTGACAGTGATAAACAATCTTCCTTATCAATAAACATTTCACCACTATCTGGTGTATCAAGAAGACCAATAATATTAAGCAAAGACGTTTTTCCAGAACCAGATGGTCCTATTAATCCAATTTTCTCACCTCTTTTAATATTAAGATCTACACCGTTTAATACATTTACATTAGTATTACCTTGTGTGTAACTTTGCTTTATTTTAATTAGTTCTATCAAATTATTCCCATTTTATTAAGTTAATAGGATCAACTTTTGAAGCCTTAATGGATGGATAGATAGTTGCGAAAAAAGATAAACTCGTTGAAATCAAAACAATATTTGAAATCTGACTAAAATCTAAAATGATGGGTAGCCTAGAAAAGAAATAAATCTCTTCAGAAAATAAATCAGAGCCACTAAATAACTCAATGAAGGTTTTTATCTCATTGATATTTAAACAAAATAAGAGCCCAAGAATTAAACCTAAAATTGTTCCAAGCACACCAACAACAAGACCATTGATAATAAAAATTTTTAATAACTGAAACTTTGAGACACCTAAAACTCTAAGAATACCTATATCTTTTCTTTTTGTTGATACTAACATCATCATTGATGAGATTAAATTGAATGCCGCAACAATAATAATTAATGTTAAAATTATAAACATTACATTTTTTTCAACCTCAATTGCGTTAAATAATGAGGGATTCAATTGTCTCCAATCAATTATTCTACTGTAATTTGGTATAATTTCTTTAAGCTCGGATTTAATATCATCTAGATTATTAAAATTTGGTACTAATATTTCATAGTGGTCTGTTGATTTTGTATCTAAAAAGTTTCTAAGAAGACTAATTGGGAAGAATATTAGAGAAGTATCATACTCATACATCCCTATTTCAAAAAAACCTACTATCTTGAAAACTGATTGTCTGGGAATTTTGCCTAGTAATGTTTCATAACTTTTTGAAGAAATTATATTTACATAATCTCCTATTCTCAAAGCCAACTTATTCGCTAATTTTTTACCAATTAATATTCCCTCATTATTTTTAATAGAATTAATTTGTTGTTCGTTAAAATCATTTTTAAAAATTTCTCTATCTTGAAAAAAATTATACTCCACACCTTTGATTAAAACACCAGATGAATAGTTCTTTAGACTAATTAATCCCTGACTAGACATAACTGCGTGAACTTTTGAATTATTGATTCTTGCTTTTATATTATTTATAATTTTTTTCTCATCATCATTTTCATTAAATATATTAATTATCTTTAGATGGCCATTTATTCCTAAAATTTTATTAGTTAATTCTTCTCTAAAACCATTCATTACCGACATAACAATAATTAATGTCGCAACTCCCAAAGCGATACCTAAAAAAGAAAATACTGTAATAAGTGAAAAAAATTTTTCCCTAGTTTTAGGAAGTATATATTTTAACGATATCCAAATATCAATACTATTAATCATTCTCTTTTTTTCTTAAATTTAATATAAGTTCCTCAAGTTGTGATATATCTATGGATTCTTCATATGAACCATCTCTAAGTGTTACGTTAATTTTTTTATTTTCAATATACTGTTTTCCTACTATTATTCTTATTGGAATACCGAGTAATTCAGAGTCTGCAAATTTTTTTCCAGCTCTTTCATTACGATCATCAATAATTACATCTATACCATTTTCCACTAACTGATTATATATAGTAGTACTTACTAATGAACAACCATCATTGTCAGTCATGAGGTTTATAATTATAATATCAAAAGGAGCTACCTTACTAGGCCAAATAATCCCTTTATTATCATTAAATTTCTCAATAATTGCAGCAGGTATTCTAGACACACCAATTCCATATGAACCCATATACGGATAAAATTTTTTTCCGTCTTTAGAGTCCAGTAAAATATCAAATGGTTTTGAGTATTTAGTTCCGAAAAGGAAAATATGTCCTAACTCAATACTTTTCTTTATAACTAAATTTTTATTTTGTTCTTTATTTTTATAATCAGAGGTAAATGATTTTATATTAACTAAGTCTTCAACATTATATTCTGAAAAATTATCAGTTATAATAGATTCATCATAATGAATCTCCGATTCCCCGCTATCAACTAAAAGGTGAAATTCATGAGAAATACTTCCTCCAATTTCACCACTTGGTGCTCTAACTGGAATAATTGGCAAACCTATATCTTGAAATATTTTTATATACATTTTGAAATAACTAAGATAAGTTTTTTCACTGTCATTCTCATTTAAGTCAAAACTATAAGCATCTTTCATTAGAAACTCTCTTGCCCTCATAACACCATGTCTTGGTCTTATTTCATCTCTAAATTTACTTTGTATATGATATAAATTTAAAGGAAGATCTTTATAACTTTTAAGATATTGTTTTCCAACAGCTGTTATCATTTCTTCATTAGTAGGTCCGTATAAAAGTCCTTTTCCATGCCTATCATTAATTCTTAACATCTCTTTTCCATAAGTTTCATACCTATCGCTTATTTTCCAAATATCAGAACTCTGAATAGTTGGCATTAAAATTTGATTTATATGATTTAGAACATGATTATTCTCAATTATATTCATTATTTTTTTGAGAACTCTAAAGCCTAATGGAAGCCAACTATAAATCCCAGATGCTTCTTGTCTGATCATTCCAGATTTTAACATATAAGTATGAGAAATTAATTTTACATCATTTGAAATATTTTTTTGAGTTGGAATAAAGAATCTAGAATAAAGCATTTTTAAAAAATGAAAAAATTAAAGTTAATATTAATGAGGCAAATGATGTTATTAATATTTTTTTTTTTAGCAATGTCTTTTTAGGAGCACCTGGGTCGTTCCCATCAATTACACTATCGTCCCTTCTCACTCCAAAAGGCAAAGCAATAAAAAGTACCAACCACCAGATTATTATGTATATGACAATTAATTCAAGGCCGAACAAGATCACTCCTGTTCTAATTCTATGAGAGTTCCATAGAAGTCTTTAGGGTGAAGAAATATGACTGGTTTATTATGGGCACCATTTTTCGGTTCTCCATCCCCTAAAATTCTTACACCTTTTTTTTTCATTTCATTACATGCTTTATTAATATCTTTGACTTCGATACAAATATGATGAATCGAACCATTGATATTATTTTCTAGGAATTTCTTTACTGGAGAATTCTCTCCATATGGATGCATTAGTTCGATTTTAGTGTTTTCCAATTCAACAAAAACGACACTCACACCATGCTCGGAGTAATCGATAGACTCGGTAACTTTTGCTCCTAGTATATCTTTATACTTGCTAGCTGCTTCCTCTAAGTCGGGAACAACTATTGCCACATGGTTAAATCTTGTAATCATTTTTATATTATATTCTAAATCCTTATAATCTCAATATGTGTAGATGGTTTTAAACCAATTTTTTTTTTTACAAAATTCCTGGCTGAAATCTTTATTTCATTAGCAAAAATATTATCATCAACACATGAATCAATCAGTGAGGTTGCATCTTCTTTAAGAAAAGCTTTAAAATCTTTAATTTGATCAAGATCTAAACAAAGAGATGGACAGTAAACAATTGGTTCCGATTTAAATGAATTATCTATTCCTAGTATGAAGTTTATATAGAGTTGACCATCATTATTCATTTTTTTTAGATTTGAGAAATACTTACTATCAATTGGAAGAATTTGTGAACCCTTTAATGCATTTCTTCCAGTATCAACTTTACCCACTACCGATGGTTGTTTGTCTTTATCAAGTAATACTAAATCTCCATTTTCAATTAGAACCTGCTTATCGATTCCAGACTTTTTTGAAAAATTATAATGCTCTCTCAAATGCCTATATTCTCCATGAACAGGAATAAGCGTTCTAGGACAAATCCACTCATACATTTTACTTAATTCATCCTTAGACGGGTGACCAGAAACATGAACCATTGAGTTATTATGATCCAGTATATTTGAACCGATTTTCATAATATTCTTTTTTATTTCATTAATTTGCTTTTCATTACCTGGTATTTCTCTTGAAGAAAAGATTACGAGATCATCAGAGTTTAATTTAACATGTTTATGGTTATTATTAACAATACGAGATAACCCTGCTCTACTTTCGCCCTGACTTCCAGTACATATAACAACTAACTGTTCCTCATTTACAATTTGTACTTCTTTATCATCAATTATATTGTTAAATTGTTTTAGATAATTATTTTCAATTGCAGATTCATAAATTCTATGAAGTGATCTACCTAAAAAGTAGCAGCATTTATTTAGTTCCTTGGATACTTGAAGAATGGTTTCTAACCTAGCAATATTCGATGCAAAACAACTAATAATAATTTTTCCTTGTTTTTTATTAGAAAATATCTCTTTTAAACTTTTTCTTACTTCACTCTCACTTCCAGATGGATTGTTATTAAATACATTTGTTGAATCACAAATCATAGCCGTAACGCCCTCTTTACCAATTTTTTTGATACCTTCTTCATCAATGGGATCACCAACTAAAGGTTCTGGATCAATTTTCCAATCACCAGTATGAAAAATATTTCCCTTGTTACATTTAAGTATTATCGCATTGGGTTCGGGGATTGAATGCGTGAGAGAAAATATTTCAACTTGAAATGAACCTATATTGAATTTTTTATTATATTCAAATAAGTTAATGTTGAACTCTTTGACACCTACTGATTCAAACTTTCTTTTCAAGACAGAGGCAGTGAAAGAAGTGGTGTAGATTGGGATACTGCCTAATTTTGGATATAAATACGGTACTGCTCCAATATGATCTTCGTGAGCATGTGTAAGAATCAGGCCAGATAATTTACTTTTTTTTTCAGTTATAAAATCTATTTTGGGCATAATTACTTCGTAAGGATCCGAATCAGCGTTACTAAACATTACACCTAAATCTACCATTAACCATGTATCATTATAATGATACAGATTACAATTCATTCCTATTTCTCCTGAACCACCGAGTGGAAGAAAAAAGAGATTATCTTTTTTTATATTCATATCCGTCAATAAATTTATTTATAATATAATTTAAGCCTTTAGCGTTAAATAGATCATCATTAATTACAACATTGTCAATGAGTCCTTTAAAATATTTACAATTTCCTCCAGTCAGAATGACTTTTGAATCTAAACCTTTTTCCCGATTAACTTTTTTTACTAAACCATTAATCATTTCCACACTTCCCCAGAAAAAGCCTGACTGAATGGCTTCTTTAGTATTTCTACCTATTACAGATTTAGTTTTTGAAAATTTTACAAGAGGAAGCTTAGCTGTTCTTTCAGATAAGATTTTTAATGACAATTCAATCCCAGGCGTTATTATTCCTCCATCATAAATACCATCACTATTTATAACGTCAACTGTAGTCGCCGTTCCGAAATCAATTATTATAACTGGTGTATTTTTAAATAATATATTAGCATAATACACATTAACTATTCTATCTTCACCGATAGATTTTTTATCTTTTATATTTGTTTTTATCTTTAGAGACTTTGCATATGAATTTAATAAATTAGCTTTAATTTTAAAACATTTAATATATTCTAATATTTCGCGTTTTATTTTTGGAACAACTGATGAAACTAAAATCTTCGTTTTACTATCAATATTATTTCCTTTAAAAACCTTGAAAACAGATCTTTTGTTTACTTTTTGAATATTTAATTTTTCAAATTTGATTATTTTTTCTTTCATAAATAAACAAAATAATATATTAGTATTTCCTATATCAATTGTAAAATTCATGTTAAAATTTCTCCATATACAAACTTATGTATTGTTTTGTCATCAGATTCGATAACAAGTTCTCCGTTAGAATTAATTTCTTTAAATAAACCTCTTATTTCTTTTGTATTTGATTTAATATGAATTTCGCTTTTTTTATTATAAAAATTTTTAGTAAGTCTTTTACTTAATAATGAATAGTTAATTTTTTCATATCCTAGAAAAAACTTGGTAATTTCATTTGAAATTTGAAAAAATAAATTTAAAGGACATGAGTTCACTCCAAGATCTCTAAGGCAGATTGCTCGGTTTTTTTTTATAGTGGGTGACGAAACACAATTTATACCAATACCAACTATAAAGCTTTCTATATTCTTTTTGTATAGGTAATTTTCAATTAATATGCCAGAAACTTTTCTACTTTTGATAAAAATGTCATTTGGCCACTTGAATTTAAAGTCAGTTTTATTGCTTAATTTATTTAAAACTATTATTAAAATATTTGAAATAATTAAATTAATCCTTCCTAAGTTTGATATATTTATTTTTTTATTAATTAAAAAAGAGCATGTTAAATCACCTTTTTTACTCCTCCAAATATTCCCAGAACGTCCTCGGCCTAGTTTTTGATACTCTGAAAATATTGCTAGATTTCTATTTTTAGAATATTTTCTTTTTTCTTTTAAAAAATCATTTGTGCTATTCGTTTCCTTATAAAAATAAAAGTCAAAAAAATTTATCATTTTCTTAGTTAAGTGCAAATAATGATAATGTTACCGATGAACAAAGATCTAAAAAGAATTGTGGATAGAAGATTACCCCTAAATTAAACACAGCAAAAAAACCAAGTAAATATTTAGATTGATCGTTATTAATTATATCAAGTTCGTCATTTGATTGGTCAAAAAAAATAGATTTTATTAGTCTTATATAATAAAACGCAGCAATTACTGACGTCAAAACTGCAATAATTGCCAAATAATAAAGATCATTATCAATAACCAAGTTTAGTATTATTAATTTACCAATAAAGCCGGCCATTGGGGGTATCCCAGCCATTGAAAAAAGAAGTATTACCATAAATGTAGCCATTAGTGGTTGACTTTGATATAAGCCTGATAGGTCTTTAATTTTACTAACGTTTATTTGGTCTCTATTCATATTTAAAATAAAAAGGAAAACTCCTAAATTCATGGTCAGATAAAAAATTAAATAAATACATATTGCTGTCACACCATCTTCAGTTCCTGGGATTAAACCCATTAGAATAAAACCAATATGATTAATTGTACTGTAAGCCATTAACCTTTTAAGGTCAGTTTGAAGTAAAGCTCCAAGGGAACCAACAACCATAGACGTAATAGATAGTATTACAAGAATTTTCCCCCAATCAATAATAATTTCACTAAATGGATTAATCAATAATCTTATTAATACAGCAAAAGCAGCAATTTTTGGAATCGTTGATAGGATTGTTGTAACCATTGTTGGTGCACCTTGGTATACATCTGGTGTCCACATATGAAAAGGGGCCGCAGAAATCTTTAAAGAAATTGAAACAAGAATAAATATAAGACCTACAATTAATAATGTAGGCATCTGAAATTGCTCGGACATAAATATACCAATTTCAGAAAATGATACTGAACCAACTAAACCATAAATTAGACTTGTACCAAACAGGAAAATACAAGTTGATAAACTTCCAATAATAAAATATTTAACACCAGCTTCCGATGAATTAAAGTCATTCCTGGAAAAAGAAACTAATACATACAAAGTTAAACTCTGTAATTCAATAGACATGAATAATGATAAAAAATTATTTGCTGATACCATTAACATCATACCAACTAGCGCAAATAATATTAAGATAGGAAACTCTGACCTGTTTAAAGATTGAGGATTTTTTAAAATAATATAAAAGTAAATTATTAAGCCTGTACCTATAAGGATTAGAATTTTTATAAAAGAACTAAAAGAATCTATAACAAAAAAACCATTAAATATTTCTTCAAAATAAAAAATATCTTTTAAAATAAAGAATTGCGATACAAAAATTATTACTAAGGCAAGATAAGCAATATCTCTATAACTTACTTTTTTATAAAATGAGTTCAAAAGCAATAGAAGTAATGCAGATACGGATATGAATATTTCTGGCAGTATTAACAAATTAACCTCAAAATATTGAAATTGGGTAAAGTTTAGTAATTCTGTCAAGAGAACTTGTTGTATAATCAAGGATTACTTCTGGTTTTATTCCAAACAAGATAATTAAACAAACAAGAGATCCATAAACAAGTACTTCATATTTATTTATGTCATCCATCTTTTTTTTTAAATTATCACTAGTTATGCCAAGAAACACCTTTTTATATAAAAGTAGCATATAAGATGCAGCTAGAATTACTCCGAAAGCTGATATAAAGGCAACAAGAGTATTTTTACTATATGCTGCCAATAAAGTTAAAAATTCTCCAACAAAACCAGACGTACCTGGAAAACCTATCGAGCCAAGTGTGAAAATTAAAAATAAAATAGATAACTTAGGTAATCTGGCGTTTAAGCCACCATAAAAGTTTATTTCTTTTGTATGATATCTATTGTAGATAGAACCAATAGAAAAAAACAAGGCTGCAGAAATAATTCCATGAGAAATCATTTGAATAACAGCACCATGTAATCCCTGAATATTTGCAGAAAAAATTCCTATTGTAACAAAACCCATGTGTGCAACAGATGAGTAAGCTATAAGTTTTTTCATATCATTCTGCACTAATGCAATAAAAGAAGTATAGATTATTGCAACCACAGATAAAAAATAAATAAAAGGAGTGAAGAATATGGATGCATCAGGTAATAATGATAAATTAAATCTTATAAAACCATAACCACCTAACTTAAGAAGAATTCCAGCTAAAATTACAGAACCTTCCGTTGGAGCTTCTACATGTGCATCTGGAAGCCATGTGTGAAAAGGCCACATAGGAATTTTTACTGCAAAAGAAGAAAAGAATGCTAGCCATAACCAAACTTGAATATAGAAAGGAAGGGTTGAATTTAATAACTTTGGTATACTGATTGTCCCAAACTCTTGATATAAGAAAATAATTGCAATCAACATAAGAACCGAACCAAGCAAGGTGTAGAGAAAGAATTTATATGCGGAATATATTCTTCGATCACCTCCCCAGAAACCAATGAGCAAGTACATAGGAATCAAAATTGATTCAAAAAAAATATAAAATGAAAATAAATCAATTGCACTAAACGTTCCAATTAAGAAAGACTCTAAAAGTAAAAAAGCACATAAGTACATTCTCATACTCTTCTTTTGTTGAGGATAAATAAAAACTATACATAACAAAATGAGAAAAGTTGAAAGAATTACGAATGGCATAGATAAACCATCAACACCTAATGAAAACCTTAAATTATCACTATTGAACCAAGAAAAAGTATTTACAAACTGAAAATGAGGAATAGATTTGTCAAAGTTCAATGGTAAATAAAGTGATAAAAGAAAGGTACTTGAAGAGGTCCAAATAGCCGATTTTTTTGATTCTTTTGCAAACTCGTCACTTTCTGGAGATAAGAGAACAAAAGCCATCCCAATGAGTGGGAGTATTATTAATATTGGTAAAATTGGAAGATTCAACATCACAAAATATAAATATATATGCTTATAAACAAGGTAAGTCCAATTACAACAGAAAGTACGTAATGATATAAATAACCTGACTGAAGTCGAGATATAAATCCACCAAACGAACCAACCAATCTGGAAATTCCATTCGGACCAAGATTATCAATAAGATCTATATCAATAGACTTCCAAAAACCTTTACCTAAATAAAAAGAAGTTTTTACAAATAAAATATTGTATAGCTCATCAACATACAACTTTCTTTCAAATATATTTACAAAAAACTTTAATTTACTTTTGACTAAATTTATTTGTTTATTGAATAAGAAATAAACAATAAAGCTAATGATTGATCCTGTAATTATTGCAATCAAAGGTGATTTTTTTATCAAAATAGGGATATTACCAATCAAATATAGATTATTAACATCTTTATCAATATGTAATATATTAGACCATGTTGAGACTAAATATTTTCCTGCAAAATAATCATGAAAAATCATGCCAAAGAATATTGCGAATACTGACAGAATTGCTAAGGGTAAAATCATTACTAGCGGTGATTCATGTATATGGGCAAATACTTTTTCATCTGACTGATTTTCTCTATGAAAAACATATATTAAAAGCCTTAATGAATAAATGGTTGTAAAAAGAACACTTAAAACAGCGACTATAAAAGCATAAATTCCTAATTCATTATCACCAAGATAAATAAACTCTATAATTAAATCCTTAGAGTAGTAACCACTTAAAAATGGAAGACCCATTAGGGATAGCGAACCAATCATCATTGTAATATATGTCAATGGAATTTTGTTAAATAACCCCCCCATTTTCTTTATATTTTGTTCATCTGACATACTATGGATAACAGAGCCTGCACCTAAAAATAACAGAGCTTTAAAAAAGGCATGAGATAATAAGTGGAAATAAGCTACAGAATACGCTGATATTCCAATAGCCATAAACATATAACCTAACTGACTACAAGTGGAGTATGCGATTATCCTCTTAATATCATTTTGAAAAATAGCAACTGATGATGCAAATATACAAGTAATTGCTCCTACAACAAGAATCAATGTTTTAGCAATCTCTGACTCCTGAACTAAAGGTGATAAAACTACTAATAGAAATACACCAGCTGTTACCATCGTAGCAGCATGAATTAGCGCGGAAACTGGAGTAGGACCTTCCATCGCGTCTGGCAACCATACATGCAATCCAAATTGAGCGGATTTTCCCATACAGCCAATAAATATTAAGACAACTATTAGAGTGATTGAATGAATTTGAAAACCTAAAAAGTCAATTTTTGAACTACTATGAGAATTAACTAACAATAAAATTTCGTTTATATTTAATGTACCAAAAACTATAAAGATTGCAAATAAACCAAGAAGCAAACCAAAATCACCAACTCTGTTTACAACAAAAGCTTTTATGGCTGCTATATTTGCCTGCTCCTTTTTGTACCAAAAGCCAATTAACAAATATGAAGTTAAGCCCACACCTTCCCAACCTAGAAATAATTGTAATAAGTTTGATGACGAAACAAGGAATAGCATAAAAAATGTAAAAAGACTCAAATATCCCATAAAAACTACCTTCCTTTCATCTTTTTCCATGTATCCTAAAGAATAAATATGTATCAAGCTAGAAACAAAATTAACCATCAAAACCATTGAAACTGATAAAAGGCTATACTGAACAGACCAATCTATATTAAGGGAGCCAGAATAAATCCAACTAGTTAAAGTGATTACTTGTTCATTATTTTCGTTGAATAATAATAAAGAAAAAAAAGATAGAATTGTTGATAATATGAGAAAGAAACAAGTTGAAAAACATAGGTATTTATCTTTAAATAAGTCATTAAATAAAATACAAGTCAAATAACTTAACAGTGGTAAAAAAATAGATAAAACAAACAAAATTTAGCCTTTCAATTTATTAATAAAATCAACACTTATTGTACCAGATTTATTAAAAAAAATGATTAAAATAGCAAGCCCAATAGCTGCCTCTGCTGCAGCGACAACAAGTACAAAAAGAGCGAAAATTTGCCCATAAAGATCATCTAAATAATTTGAAAAACCAACAAAATTTATATTTGCTGCTAACAACATAAGTTCTATTGACATCAAAATTGATATTATATTTTTTCTATTGATGAATATTCCAAGAAAACCTATTGAAAAGATTATTGAGGATAAAATAAGGTAATCAAAAAATTCCATATTATTTAAGTTTTATAACATTTCTTTTATCAAGACTCTTTTGATATTGAGACTTTTGAGATTTAATATTAGGATTCTCATTCTTTGCTAAAACAATAGCTCCAATCATAGCAACTAGAAGTAAAAAACCAGAAATTTGAAAAACAATGAAAAAATCAGTATATAGAAATAAACCAATCGCTTCAGTATTCTGATTTCCACTCTTAATAAGGTTTGAAATATTCATTGATGTAATTTTTTGTTCTTGTAATTGGGTATCCTTAAAAACGAAGACTAACTCTAAAAAGAAAATTGAAATGAGAAGAAGACCAAATGGAAAATACTTTAAAAAACCCTCTTTAACTAACACTTCATTTATATTTAACATCATCACAACAAAAAGAAATAACACCGCGACAGCACCCACATATACTATAATAAGTGTCATAGCTAAAAACTCAGCCTGCGATAACAAAAAAACTACCGCAACATTAAAAAATGTAAATATTAGAAAAAGAACTGAATGAACAGGGTTACTTGAGAAAACAACAAGAAAACATGAAAAAATTGTAATGAAAGAAACTATATAAAATATAATACTACTCATAGGTATTTGGATTCTCTTTCAAGGTTTTTAGAAATTTCTAATTCCCATCTGTCTCCATTATCAAGTAATTTTTCTTTACTATAAATAAGTTCCTCGCGAGTTTCTGTAGCGAACTCAAAATTAGGACCTTCTACGATTGCGTCTACAGGACAAGACTCTTGACAAAAACCACAATAAATACATTTTGTCATATCTATATCATATCTAGTTGTTCTCCTTGAACCATCATCTCTGGGCTCCGCCTCAATTATAATTGCCTGAGCTGGGCAGACTGCCTCACATAATTTACAAGCAATACACCTTTCTTCGCCTGATTCATATCTTCTAAGTGCATGCTCACCTCTAAATCTTGGACTTAATGCACCCTTTTCAAAAGGATAGTTAATTGTTACTTTAGGTTTAAAAAAATACTTCATAGTTAGTGCAAGACCCTTAATTACTTCAATTAAAAAGAATTCTTTAAGAAAAAAAGCTATTTTTTTTATTTTACTCATACTATCTTGTAAAAAACATTACTGATGATGTTACAACAATCCAAACCAAAGACAAAGGAAGAAATAACTTCCATCCTAATGTCATTAACTGATCATACCTATATCTCGGAAGTGTAGCTCTTACCCATAAAAAAATAAATAACAAAAAACTGACCTTAATTAAAAACCATATAAAACCAGGTATGATGGAAAAAAAATCATTTTCAACTGGTGTTAGCCAACCACCTAAAAATAGGATGGTTGTCATTGAACTCATTAAAATCATATTTCCATATTCTCCTAAGAAAAATAACCCAAATGACATAGAAGAATACTCTACATTATATCCAGCTACTAATTCTGCTTCTGCTTCGGGTAGGTCGAATGGTGCCCTATTGGTTTCGGCTAGTGTTGAAATAAAAAATATTACAAACATCGGAAAATGAGGTATCAAATACCACATATTACTTTGTGCTAAAACAATTTCAGTAAGGTTTAAAGAACCAGCACTAAGTAAAATAGAAATAATAATCAAGCCTATGGAGACTTCATATGAAATCATCTGAGCAGCAGAACGAAGACTACCCAAAAACGCATAACGAGAATTACTTGACCAACCAGCAACTATGATTCCATACACTCCTAGAGAGGAAATAGCAAATATATACATAATACCAACATTTATATCTGCAAGTACAACCTTGTAATCTATGGGTATAACTGCCCAAGCAATCAACGCTAAAACAAAGGTAATGATTGGAGATAAAATAAAAAGGAATTTATTAGAATCATCTGGAATAATTGTTTCTTTTGACAATAATTTAAGTCCGTCCGCTATGGGTTGAAGTAGACCAAATGGTCCAACGATATTTGGACCTTTTCTTAATTGCATAGAACCAATAACTTTTCGTTCAAAGTAAGTGAGATAAGCTACAAAAATTAATAATGGCACAATTATTAACATAATTTTTAAAATAATAAAAAGAATATCAAATAACATTATCTTCTTATTTTCTAATTATTTGACTTGAACATGACGACATTACAGGAGAATTTCTACTGACAGAGTCTGTCATGTAAAAATTTTCTACACTTGATTTAATTATATCCTTGTTAAATTTATTTGAATTACTTTTTATGACCGGAATTTTATGATGTATAGGATGGTTGATTTTAGATAAATGTGGCACAGAATTATACATTAAATTTCTTAACTCAATAAAATTATGATAACCAGTATCAACATTCAAATTAGATGCAAGATTTTTGAAAAAGTCCCATGCATTTTTCACTCCAGAAATTGGTGCTTTGATTTGTCTGCTAATTTGAGGTCTTCCTTCAAGATTTACATATAAACCCTCTTTTTCTGTAAAACATGATGTTGGGATGACTAAATTTGCTCTGTTGATTGCCCTATCACCATGATGTCCTTGATAAATAACAAATGTTTTATCTGGTATTTTATTAAAATCCAGCTCATCAGTATTAAACAAATATAGAACTTCATATTTGCCCTGATAAATATTAGAAATATAGTTTTTATTTAAGTTTTTAGTATTATAAAAACCTAAATCCAGTGCACCTACTCTTCCAGAATGATTTTGTAATATGTTAAAACCGTTCCAATTCTGGTCTAACTTTAATTTATTATATGTTTTAAGGATGAAATGAAATAAATCTTTACCGTTTTCAGTCGAAAGTGGACCCTGACCAATTATAAAAAGAGGCTTTCTTGATTTCCTCAGGATTTTTGTAAATTTTTCATTCTTTAAACTTAAAATAGATTTAAAATCATCTCCTACATTGATAGCATTAAGATTAGATGAATCAATCTTACCAAAGTTTAATATATTATATTTAGGTATATCCTTCGACCTTTGTCTAATTCTTGCATTGATTAAAGGTGATTCCTTTCTTAAGTCCGTTCCAATTAATATGCACATATCCGAATCATCTACGCCTGATATCCTACTATTAAATAAATATGAAAACCTTTTATTTGGAATGAAAAAGGACCTATCCTGTCTGCAGTCATAATTTTTAAAACCAATTGAATCCAACAACAATTTGAAAGAAAAGATCGATTCACAATCCAGTGTATTTCCTACTAATGAAAAAAATTTATTATTGCTTGTATTTTCAATTTTATTTTTTAAAACATCTACTGCTTTTTCTTCAGATATTTCAGAGAATCGAGATTTGGTATCTCTAAAATAATATCTGTCCAGTCTTTGATGATTTAGTCCATCATAAGCAAACCTTGTTTTATCGGAGATCCATTCCTGATTAATATCTTCATTTATTCTTGGTAAAACTCTTAAAACTTTATCACCTTTTGAGTCTACTCTAATGTTACTACCCAAGGCATCAAAAACATCAATACTATCCGTCTTTTTTAACTCCCAAGGTCTGGCTACAAATGCATATGGTTTAGAAGTTAATGCACCAACTGGACATAAGTCGATTACATTCCCAGAAAGTTCTGAGTCGATATTCTTTTCTAAAAAGCTTGTAATTTCTGTATCCTCTCCTCTGCCCAGAGCTCCAAGTTGAAAATTTCCTGCTACTTCCTCATTAAATCTTATGCATCTTGTACAATGGATACATCTGGTCATATGAGTTTTAATTAAAGGACCAAGATTTTTATTTGTAACTGCTCTTTTACTCTCATTAAAACGGCTAAACCCTTTACCGTAAGCCATTGCTTGGTCTTGTAAGTCACACTCTCCACCTTGATCGCAAATTGGACAGTCTAATGGATGGTTTATTAGTAAAAATTCCATTACACCATTACGAGCTTTTTCAACTAATTCGGTATTTGTCTTAATATTCATTCCGTCTGCTACGGGCATAGCACATGATGCAACAGGCTTTACAGAATTCTCCATTTCAACCAAGCACATTCTACAATTCCCTGCAATGGATAATCTTTCGTGATAGCAAAATCTTGGTATTTCAACACCTGCCTCTTCACAAGCCTGCAGTACCGTGATTCCACTGTCTACCTCAAAAGTTTTATTGTCTATAGTTAACTTTACCATATCAGGCTACATTTTTCTTTTTTTCAATTCTGTTAATAATTTGTTGTTTAAAATTCTTAAGTAGACCTTGAATTGGCCATGCTGCTGCATCGCCAAGTGCACATATTGTGTGTCCTTCAATCTGCTTTGTAACCTCCTCTAGGAGTTCAATCTCTTCAAAAGTACATCTATTTTCAACTACCTTTTTCATCATTCTCATAATCCACCCTGTACCTTCTCTGCATGGGGTACATTGTCCACAAGACTCGTGATGATAGAACTCAGATAATCTTGCGATAGACGAAATAATATCTGTTTGTTTATTAATGACTATTATACCTCCAGTTCCCAAAGCAGAACCAGCGTCCTTAAGTGAATCAAAATCCATTAGAACATGTTCACATTTATCTTTGGTTATTAATGGAACTGACGAACCACCTGGAATTACCGCAAGTAAATTATTCCAGCCTCCAATGACATCACCTGCATACTTCTGAATTAGATATTTTAAAGGAACGCCAAGTTCTTCTTCAACATTGCAAGGCTTGTTAACTTGACCCGAAATACAGAAAATTTTTGAACCGGTGTTGTTTTTCTTTCCCAATGCTGTAAACCATTTCGCTCCTTTTTTTAATATAGTTGGTATCACGGCTATAGTCTCAACGTTATTGACCGTTGTTGGTTTCCCATAAAGACCAACGTTGGCTGGGAATGGTGGTTTTAGCCTTGGTTGACCCTTTTTCCCCTCTAAACTCTCAATTAAAGCAGTTTCCTCACCACATACATAGGCACCTGAACCTAGATGAACATAGATATCAAAATCGACACCTGTTCCGAATACATTTTTTCCTAAATATTTTTTTTTGTATGCTTCATCTATAGCATTTTGAAGAATTTTAGACTCATTATAAAACTCTCCCCTTATATATATATAGCATTTTGTTGCACCTATAGCATAACTAGACAGTAAACACCCTTCGATAAGTTTGTGAGGTTCATTTCTAATGATATCTCTATCTTTACAAGTACCGGGTTCACCCTCGTCAGCATTTATAACAAGATAGTGCTGTTTAGAGAAATCTTTGGGCATAAAATCCCATTTCATTCCAGTGGCAAATCCTGCACCTCCTCTTCCCCTTAAGCCTGATTCTTTAACTATATTAATGATTTCTTGTCTACTTTTTTTCAGAAGCTTTCTTGTATCTTTCCAATCTCCACTTGAAATTGCAGTATTTATATCAGGTTTTCTCTGACCATAAAGGTTTGTAAAAATTATATCCGATTTTTTTATCATTAATTATCCTTTCAAAGGTTCCGAGCCTTTTCTTTTACTCTGAGGCCCAATTGAAGATTTTTTCCCTTGTTTAAAATTATTTATTAGCAAATTAAATGTTTTTGAATCAAGATCTTCATAATAATCATCATTTATTTTAACTACTGGAGCATTCACACATGCACCAAGACATTCAACTCTATTTAATGAAAATTTTGAATCATTTGACATTTCTCCCACTCCAATACCAAGATTTTTTTCACACACCTGCAAGATACTGTCCGAACCTCTTAACATACATGGTGTTGTCGTACATATCTCAATGTGAAACTCACCTACAGGTGATAAATTGTACATGGTATAAAAAGTTGCAATTTCAAGTACCTTTATCTCAGGAACTTTCAAAAAACTTGCTACGTACTCGATTGCTTTTTTAGGAACCCAACCACTATTTTGATTCTGTGCAATCATAAGTAATGGCATAATTGAGCTTTCTGGATAATTTGATGGATATATCGATTTAATTGCGTTAGCTTTTTCAGCATTTGCTTTCGTAAATTTAAATTCCTTTGGTTGAATAGAATCCGGAGCAATTTTTCTAAAAGTATTTTGACTCATCTGTCAATTTCTCCAAACACAATATCTAGACTTCCTATAATAGCAACGAGATCGGCTAACATGTGTCCTTTTGATAAAAACTCTGTTGCTTGTAAATAAGGAAAGCCTGGTGCTCTTATTTTACATCTATATGGTTTGTTTGTTCCGTCAGATATAAGATATACCCCAAACTCACCTTTAGGAGCTTCGACAGCAGTGTATGTTTCACCTTTAGGAACATGGAACCCTTCTGTAAAGAGTTTGAAATGATTAATTAATGATTCCATTGAAGATTTCATTACATCTCTTTTTGGTGGAACAATTCTAGGATCATTGGATATACAATTTCCATCTGGAATATTTTTCAAACATTGCTGGATTATCAGCAAAGACTGTCTCATCTCTTCTATTCTAACTAAAAACCTCTCATAGCAATCACCATTGGTTCCAACTGGAACTTTGAATTCAATCTCATCATAACAATCGTATGGTTGATTTTTTCTAAGATCCCAGTTCAGACCGCTAGCTCTGATACATGGACCAGTAAATCCATAATTTAATGCATCTTGTTCTGAAATCTTTCCAATATCAACAGTTCTTTGTCTAAAAATTCTATTAGATTCAAGAAGTTTTTCGAGATCATCGATGTGTTTTGGAAAAATATCACAAAAATTTCTGATGTCTTTATCTAATCCATCTGGTAAGTCTCTATGAACACCTCCTGGCCTAAAATAGGCTGAATGAAGTCTTGAACCAGAAACTCTTTCATAAAACTCCATCATTATCTCTCTATCTTCAAACAACCATAGAAAGGGAGTCATTGCACCAACATCTAAAGCAAATGTAGTAATATTAAGGATGTGATTAAGTATTCTGGTTATTTCAGAGAATAAAACTCTAATATATTGCCCTCTTTTTGGAACTTCAATGTCTAATAGCTTTTCAATTGCTAAGGCAAATGCGTGTTCTTGACACATTGGAGAAACATAGTCTAATCTATCGAAATAGGGTAAAGCTTGAATGTAAGTTTTATTCTCAATCAACTTTTCCGTTCCTCTGTGTAAGAGTCCGATGTGAGGATCTGCTCTTTCTACAACTTCACCGTCTAACTCAAGTATCAATCGCAGCACACCATGAGCTGCAGGGTGCTGAGGACCAAAGTTCATTACGTAATTCTCTTTTTTATTCATTTTCAGTTTTCACTTTTTCATCGCCAGGCAAATAATTACTCATACCTTCCCATGGACTGAGGTTATCAAAGTTTCTATAAGCTTGATCTAGTTTAACAGGTTCTGAAATTACTTTATTCAATTCTTCATCATATCTTACTTGTGTAAAACCAGTTAAAGGGAAATCTTTTCTTAACGGATGACCCTCAAAATCGTAATCAGTCAATAACCTTCTCAAATCTGGGTGTTCACTGAATTTTATACCGAATAAGTCCCAAATTTCTCTTTCATACCAATTAGCTGCACTAAAAATATCGCATATCGATGATACAGATTCTTGTTCATTTACTTTAAGCTTAATTTTAATTCTAAAGTTTTTTGTTACACTTAGTAAATTATATACAACAGTAAACCTTTTACTTTCATTAGGATAATCAATAGCAGTAATATCAATCAAGGTATCTAGGTAAAAAGATGGATTATCTTTTAAAAATAGTATGATTTTTTTACAATCATTATTTGAGCATGATATTGAAATTTCATTCTTTCTCACTAAAATCTTGAATTTACAGAAAGTAAGTAAGCTTTTTATAAGCTCGGCTATCTCAGAAACAAATTTTTTATTTGGATAAATCATGTTCTATAGATTTTATTATCTCTCATTATTTTTTTTTGTAATTGCAGTATTCCATAAAGTAAAGCCTCTGCTGTTGGAGGGCATCCTGGAACATAAATATCAACAGGTACAATCTTATCACAACCTCTGACTACAGAATATGAATAATGATAATATCCCCCTCCATTAGCGCAACTACCCATTGATATAACCCATCTTGGTTCGGGCATTTGGTCATATACCTTTCTTAAAGCTGGTGCCATCTTGTTGGTTAGAGTGCCTGCAACAATCATCACATCAGATTGACGTGGACTGGGTCTAAAAACAATACCAAATCTATCGAAATCATACTTGCTTGCAGCAGATTGCATCATTTCGACAGCACAACAAGCTAAGCCAAAGCTCATAGGCCACAAAGAACCTGACCTGGCCCAATTAAGTAGATCATTGAACTTTGTGATAAGAAAGCCATTTGAGCTTATTTTTTTATTTAACTCATCAAAATCATTAGCTGTAATTTTCTTTAACTCCAATCTAAAGCTCCTTTCATCCATTCGTAGATAAACCCGATAGTTAAGACTAATAAAAAAAACATCATTGATAAAAAACCAAACAAATCCAGTTGGTCAAAAGCTATTGCCCATGGAAATAGAAAGATTATCTCTAAATCAAAAATTATAAAGAGGATTGCAACAAGATAAAACTTAACCTCAAATTTACTTCTAGAGTCTTGGAATGGTTCAAATCCACATTCGTAAGTGGATACTTTTTCTTTATAAGAATTATTCTTGCCAAGTATGAGAGAAAAAGTAATGGCGCCAACTGAAACGCCAATGGCCATTATCAAAAAAATCAAAATTGGTAAATATTCAATCATAACGTAATTTATATAGTATTTAATATAAAAATTTCATTTATTTATTAACTATTTCTCTAACCCTTTCAATACTCTCCTTAAAAAGAGGATAACTTTTACTTTCTGGGAGCATATCATTTTTTACAGATCTAATAGTATTTGATAAAAAATCACATCCGACCTTCTTTTCATTTCCTCTTACATGATACCAAAGTCCACCCTCACCAACTTTACAATGAGAAGTCTTATCGATAAAAACATGGTCTAAAATTATTACCTTAGCGTTAAATCCGAGAGATCTTAATACATTTAAGGCTAAAGGAACATTTAATAGTGGAACTTCATAAACCTTAGCAGAAGAAGAAATAATTATAGTCTCATTACTGCCTAAAAGACCTTTCTTTGAATATGGAACGATTATAAAAATTTCGTTTCCAGATTTATTTGAAACTGTACCTCCCAAAACTGAAAACGCTAAAAGTTTTGATTCTGCAACATCTGCAATACTTACTTGAGAACCTTCTCCGAAAAATAAATTTCTTACTTCATTAGGCAATAGTGATTCTATAATATTTTGTTGATAGCCATAATCATCATATAATAATTGTATTGCAGCATCTAAATTCATAGGCGCAGGAACAACTTGCGACCTAATAAAATCTTGAGCGATATTATTTTCCTTATTTACTGCGCTTGCATATAGTCTTAATATTCTGTGATATGGTATTTCATAATAACCAATAATTTGATCACCATATAATGAGAAAAATTCACATTTTTCCGGGTGTTTTAAAAAAACCTTTGAAGATCTATTAATCAATGCTGATAATGTTGATCCTCCAAGAGTAACAAACTTGTCAATATCCATAAAAACAGATTCTGAGTCTTCAAGCTGATTTGCATAAAATCTTATAGATTTTTGGGCAACTTCTTCATCCGTAAGCGGGGGTTGATCCTCAAGTTCTTTCGCCATTGGGTTGAACTTTCTGAGTTTTTTATTTAAAAGCTTTATTAGGTCTGAGTCTGGAGATAATCTACACTCATCCTCAACTTCAGCATCTGCATTTCCTGGAACTTGGAAATCAATGTCATCGTCATCAACTGGATCGAGGTTTACCTGCGACTTAACACTAACAAAAAGACCTAAAATCAAAATCATTATAATTTTAAACATATACCTTATTTATATATGAATTTTAAATATATATATATATACAAAAATTATAATTTTAGAAAATTAAATTCTCTAAATGGCGGGAGTGACGGGACTCGAACCCGCGGCCTCCTGCGTGACAGGCAGGCGTTC
>JBELJQ010000041.1:0-6152 GCA_042090305.1 Candidatus Pelagibacteraceae bacterium
ATTATTTTAGAGTATTTCAAAATTAAAAAATGATGAAAAAAATTTATATAACAACCCCAATTTATTATGTTAATGATTTACCTCATATTGGCCATGCATATACATCAGTTATATGTGATTCAATAGCTAGATTTTATAAACTTCATGGTTTAGGAGTTAATTTTACTACAGGAACCGATGAACATGGACTTAAAGTAGAACAAGCTGCTAGGAAAAATAAGAAATCTCCTAAGGCTTTTGTTGACGACGTATCTTCGAATTTCTTAGAACTTACAAAAAAGCTTCAATTATCAAATAATGATTTTATAAGAACAACTGAAAAAAGACATCATGTAGCTACAAGTCATTTTTGGAAAAATCTTGAAAAAAATAATCAAATTTATTTGGATAAATATTCTGGATGGTACTCAGTTAAGGATGAAGCATATTATCAAGAAAAAGAGTTAATCAAAGATAAAGACGGTAATTTTGTAACTATGGACGGCGGCAGAGTTGATTGGGTTGAGGAAGAAAGTTATTTCTTTAAATTATCCAAATGGCAAGAAAAACTCCTAGATTATTACGAAAAAAATAAAAATTTTGTGTATCCAGAATCAAGATTTAATGAAGTTAAGAGTTTCGTTAGATCTGGACTGAAGGATTTATCAATTTCCAGAACAAGTTTTAGTTGGGGAATTAAAGTTCCAGATACAAATCATGTTATGTATGTTTGGGTCGATGCATTAGTAAATTATCTAACCTCTTTAGGGTATCCAGATTTTGAAAAACAAAAGGAGTATTGGCAAAATTCCTATCATATCATAGGTAAAGATATTCTTAAGTTTCATGCTGTTTATTGGCCTGCATTACTTTTAGCTAATAATATAAATTTACCAAAAAGAATTATAGCTCATGGATGGTGGACGAATGAAGGTAAAAAAATCTCAAAATCAATTGGTAATACAATAGACCCAAACGAAATGATTGATAAATATGGGTTAGACCAATTTAGATATTTTTTGATAAGAGAAATTCCACTTGGGAATGATGGTGATTTTTCAAAGGAAGCGTTTTTAAATCGAATTAACTCTGATTTATCAAATAACTTAGGGAATTTAATACAAAGAGTTATGAAGTTTATATATAAAAACTATGATAACCGATTACCTTCGAAAATTGATTCAACATTTGACGGATATAATCTAATAAAGGATGGTTATGAACTTTTACCATTTATTGATAAAAAGATTGAAAATTTTGAAATTAGTAAATGTTTAGAAGAAGTTTTTATATATATTGATAAACTTAATAAGTTTGTAGACTTAAATGAGCCATGGAAAGTTTTTAAGGTTGAAAAAGAAAAGGCTGGAAATGGCTTGTCCATTTTAGTTGAGACTTTTCGTATAGTTGGGATTTTACTGCAACCTTTCACTCCAAAATTTTCTACAAACCTTCTTGATCTGTTGAATATTGACAAATATGAAAGAGAGTTTAAATTTCTTAATATTGAAAATTTATTAAAAAAAGATCATATGTTTAATAAACCAGAGGCTTTATTTCCAAGATATGAAAAATAAAATTGTTGATTCACACTGTCATCTAGATTTTGATGATTATAGTAACGATTTAGATAACGTCATTCATAACGCTAAATTAAACGATGTCGAATATTTATTAAGTATTTCTGTAAATTTAGAAAAATTTAAAGTTATACATGATATTACTAGAAAATATAGAAATGTTTGGTGTACTACTGGAATTCATCCAAATAATGTTCCTAAAAATTTATCTGATGATAAATTTGATTCTATTATTAAACAGCTAGAAGAAAATATTAATAAACCAAAAGTTGTTGGACTAGGTGAGACAGGGTTAGATTATTTTAGAGAACCTGACAACAAACATAATCAAAAAAAATTTTTTGAGGGACATTTAGAAATTTCAAGTTTGACTAACAACCCTGTTATTGTTCATACTAGAGATGCCGAATCAGATACAATAAGTATATTAAACGATTTTTTAAAAAAAAAAGAAGTTAAAGGATTGATACATTGTTTTACCTCAACTAAGGAGATGGCTGAGGCTGCTTTAGATTTTGGATTTTATATATCAATTTCTGGGGTTATTACATTTAAAAACGCTAAAGATTTAGTTGATGTCGTAAGGTATATTCCCTTG
Organism: Candidatus Pelagibacteraceae bacterium; assembly: GCA_042090305.1. Lineage (GTDB taxonomy): Bacteria > Pseudomonadota > Alphaproteobacteria > Methylaequorales > Methylaequoraceae > TMED13. Next base: position 2,158 of record JBELJQ010000041.1, read on the forward strand.
GATAGACTGTTAGTTGAAACGGATTCACCATATTTGGCTCCTGTTCCAAATAGAGGCAAGAGAAATGAACCATCAAATACTAAATTTACTCTAGAAAAATTAGCTGAAATAAAAAACACTTCAGTTGAAAATATGGCAAAAATCACAACAGATAATTTCTTTTCTCTTTTTAATGGAATTCAATATTGAATCTATCAGTTCAAATATTAGGTTGTGGAAGTTCATCAGGTGTTCCGGCAGTCGGAAATAACTGGGGAGCATGCAATCCTAATAACCCAAGAAATAGAAGATTAAGATCATCTATTTATGTTAAGAATGATAAAACCAATATTCTAATTGATGCAACTCCTGATTTAAGGCAGCAGCTACTAAATGCTAATATTACTAATTTAGATGCAGTTTTTATAACACATACCCACGCTGACCATATAAATGGTATTGACGATTTTAGATTTCTCAACGTTCTCATGAAGAAACATATAAATCTTTATGCTTCTGAAAAGAGTATAATTGATATAGGAAAAAGATTTTCTTATGTTTTTGATGAATTATCTCCAGAGGCAAATGGATTTTATTACAAACCTTGTTTGATTCCCAATATAGTTAAAAAAGAATTTGTAATAAATGGGTTAAGAGTTTTTAGTTTTCCTCAAAATCATGGATTTTCGGAGTCTACTGGTTTTAGAATTAACAACATGGCTTATTGCACTGATGTAATAGATTTCTCAAAGGAATCTTTTGAATTATTATACGGGCTAGATTTGCTAATAATCGATTGTCTAAGATTTAAACCGCATAAGACTCATGCACATCTTGATAAAGTTTTAATGTGGATAGATGAGTTAAAACCCAAAAAATCTGTCTTAACACATATGAATTATGATGTTGATTACGATCATATCAATTCACTTTTACCTTCCAATTGTGAGGCAGCTTTCGATGGACTTATTCTTGAATGCTAATTTTTTAAATCTAAAAATTTTCTCTAATTATATCAGTTATAAATTTACAAACTACTTTAATTCTCTGTAGTTGAAATGAATTTTCGTGAACAATCATCCAATATTCCCGTTTAATATTAATCTGATTCTCTAATACTTTTTTTAGCTCGGGTTCTTTATCTGCTATAAAAGAATGAAGAAGACCTAATCCAATATTATTTTTTACTGCTAAAAATTGCGACCTCAAATTATTACTACTAAACTTTATATTTGCATTTATCTTTAAATCATTTAAGTAATTTAATTCTGGAAATTCAATGAATTCATTTACGTAACTAACAAAGTCATGTTTTTTTAAATCCTTAACAGATTCAATTTTATTATGATTATCTAAATAATGTTTTGTTCCATATAAATTTACGAAATAATCACATATTTTCCATGTTTTAAGTCTACCTTTAAGTGGCTGTGAAAAAGATATTAGAATATCAGTTTCTCTATTTGATAAACTTCTTGATTTTGTATCGGCAAGTAATTCAATTTCAATGTCAGGGTAAAGTTTATAGAATTTATAAAGATTCTTACTTATAATTTCAACTCCTAAACCTTCTCCTACACTTAATCTAACTTTGCCTTTTATACTTAAATTACTTCCTAAAAAGTTTTCATTAATTCCGTAAACTTCGTTTTCAATTCTTTCAACATGTTTTAAAAGCTCTGAACCTATCTCTGTAAGAAAATATCCTTTGGGTGACTTAATAAAAAGCTCTAAATTAAGTTTGTTTTCTAATCTTGCAACCCTTCTTGAAATAGTAGTGGATTCAACTTTAAGTTTTTTAGAGGCTAAATTTAATTTTCCTGTCCTTGATAAAGTAAGAAAATAATTAAGATCATCCCAGTTAAACATTTTTATATGGTACCAGAAAATACAATTAATTATATTGCTTTTTTGCAATATTATAAATAAATAATAAACCTTGTGTTGCATTTTAATAAACTTTATATTTGCATATATGAAAAATACTGACGTAGGTCACATTATTTCTGGTGAAGAATTCAAGGATAATGGAGAAATAATCGAGATTATTAACCCAACTAATGAAGAAAAGATTGCCAGGATAACCTCTGCAACCGAAGATACTATCGATAAAGCTATAAAAAGTTCTTTAAAAGCTCAAAAAATATGGCAAACATTTTCTTTAGCAAAAAGAACACAAATACTTTTTGAATTTAAAGAATTACTTGAAAAAAATGAGGATAAAATCACACGTCTTATTAGTAAGGATCTAGGCAAAGTTTATGACGACGCTAAAGGTGAATTAAGAAGAGGAATAGAAAATGTTGAGTATGCATGTGGAGTAGGGGAAATACTTAAAGGAGAGTATAATAAAAATATTAGTTCATCAATCGACTCGTGGAGTGAATTTTCTCCAGTTGGTGTTGTTTTGGGTATTACCCCATTCAATTTTCCAGCTATGATACCTTTGTGGATGTTTCCACTTGCGCTGGCAGCAGGTAATTCCTTTATTCTTAAGCCATCGGAAAAAGACCCCTTAGCAACAATATTTATTACTAAATTATTCAATGAAACTAGAGCGCCAAAGGGGTTGTTGAATTTAATAAACGGTCAAAAAGATCAAGTAGAGAAAATGCTAGAAGATAAAAGAATCAGTGCAGTAAGTTTTGTTGGATCAACAGAAGTTGCTAGACAGATTTATACAACTTCTACAAAAAATGGTAAAAGATGCCAGGCTTTAGGTGGTGCTAAAAATCATGCTTTAGTTTTATCTGATGCAAAAATTAGCCAAGCAACAGATCAATTGATTTCTGCTGCATTTGGATCGTCTGGACAGAGATGTATGGCTTTATCAGTTGTAATGGTCGAAAAGAAAATAAAGAAACTTTTTTTGGATGACCTTATAACTAAAGTAAAGAATCTCAAAGTTGGATTTCAAAAACTTGAATTAAATAGTTATGGTCCATTAGTATCTGATGATCATCTTAATAATGTCCAAAACTATATAAAATTAGCAAAAGATGAGGGTGGTGAAATAATTTTAGATGGTAGAGAAATAAATGACAGACGAAACAGTGATAAAAAAGGATATTTCCTTGGCCCAACACTAATAGATTCTGTAAAGCCTAATATGAAATCTTATTTAAATGAAATATTTGGTCCGGTTCTTCAAATAATTGAGATTGACAATATAGAAGAGGGGATTCAGATTATTAATCAAAATTCTTTTGGAAATGGTTGTTGTATTTTTACAGAAAATGGAAATTATGCTAGAGAATTTTCTGAAAAAGTAGATATTGGAATGGTTGGTGTTAACATTCCACTTCCAGTTCCTTCGTCCTTCCATAGTTTTGGGGGATGGAAGAACTCTTTATTTGGTGACTTAAATATTTATGGACCAGATGGATTAAGATTCTATACTCGTAGAAAAACTGTAACACAAAGATGGTTTGGTAATTCTGATATAAGTGAAATAAATTTATCAATGCCAAGTAATCAAAAAAATTAATTTATAAAGGAGAAAAAATGAAAAATATAAATAAAATCATAGCAATTAGCTTTTTAGTTACTGCTTTCTTTAGTACAAACTTGTTTGCTAAAGATCATCAACTTGAGTTAATGTGGGAGTCTGAGAAAGCTTTTAATTTGCCTGAATCGGCTATTTTTGATGAAAAAACTAATATGATATATGTCTCAAATATATCAAACCATCCTTTCAAAAAAGACGGAAGTGGCTTTATTTCTAAGATTGATTTAAATGGGAAGATTGTCGAATTAAATTGGGTTAGTAAACTAAATGCTCCCAAAGGACTTACAATAGTTAATGATAAGTTATATGCTGCTGATGTTGATGAGTTGGTAGAAATAGAAATAAGTAGCGGAAAAATTACTAATAAGTATAAAGCTTATGGAGCAGTTTGTTTGAATGATGCTACTCATGATGAATATGGTAATGTCTATGTTGGTGATACTTATAATGACACTATTTATAGATTAAACCAATTTGGCCAATTACCATCATGGTTTTATAGTCCTCA
>JBELJQ010000020.1:0-31688 GCA_042090305.1 Candidatus Pelagibacteraceae bacterium
CCCATTAAATTATAAGGGTTTTCCTAAATCTGTTTGTACTTCTGTTAATCATGTTGTTTGTCATGGTATACCGGGAGAAAAAGTTTTAACTGATGGTGATATAATTAATATAGATGTTACACCAAAATTAAATGGTTGGCATGGGGATACAAGTAGAATGTTCTTAGTTGGAGATGTTAAATTGAAAGCAAAAAAGTTAGTTGAAATTACATATGAGGCTATGATGAGGGGTATTGAGATAATTAAACCTGGAAGAACTACCGGAGATATTGGTCATGCTATACAATCCTTTGCAGAAAAAATGAATTATTCGGTTGTACGAGATTTCTGTGGACATGGTTTGGGAGAAGTTTTTCATGATCAGCCGAGTATACTTCATTTTGGAAGTCCTGGTGAAGGTGTTCAACTGAAAGAAGGAATGTTTTTTACTGTAGAACCAATGATTAACGTCGGGGACTACAAAGTAAAAGTTTTGTCCGATGGGTGGACAGCTGTAACTTCTGATAAATCTCTATCTGCTCAATTTGAACATTCTGTTGGTGTAACTAAGAATGGTTACGAAATATTTACTTTATCCAGTAAAAAATTTTACTGCCCACCATACATTTAAAATGATACCACGTTACTCTAGAGAAATAATAAGAAAGATTTGGGAGCCAAAAAATAAATTTAAGATTTGGTTAGATATAGAAATAGCTATTTGTGAGGCGCTAATGAATAAGGGTTTTATCCCTAAAAAATCCTATATTAATATAAGAGATAATTCTGAATTTAATTCCGATAGAATTGATGAAATTGAAAAGGAAGTAAAACATGACGTTATTGCATTTCTAACAAATATATCTGAAAATTTAGGTGATGACTCTAAATATATACACATGGGAGTAACATCCTCTGATATTCTTGATACTACTTTATCTGTTCAACTGAAACAGTCCATTAAAATAGTAAAAAATGAGTTAAGAAATTTGATTGAAGAACTCGAAAAAAAAGCACTTGAGCATAAGTCGACTGTATGCATAGGAAGAAGTCATGGAATCTTTGCTGAACCCACAACTTTTGGTCTTAAATTATTGTCAAAATATTCTGAATTTAATCGTCATCTTAAAAGGTTAATTATGTCTGAGAAAGAAATTTCTATTTGTGCAATATCTGGAGCAGTAGGTACGTTTGCTAATATAGACCCGTACGTTGAAGAGTTTGTTTCAAAAAAACTAGGATTGAAAAGTGAAACTGTCTCAACTCAAATAATTCCAAGAGATAGACATGCACAACTTTTTTCAACTTTAGGTTTAATAGCCTCATCAATAGAAAACACTGCTATTGAAATCAGGCATTTACAAAGGAGTGAAGTAAGTGAGGTGGAGGAATATTTTTCGCATAATCAAAAAGGGTCATCAGCTATGCCACATAAAAGGAACCCAGTTTTAAGTGAAAATCTTACTGGCATCTCAAGAGTTATAAGATCAAGCGTTATTCCATTTATGGAAAATATTTCATTATGGCACGAAAGAGACATTTCTCATTCATCTGTTGAAAGAACACTATGTCCAGACACAATCGCACTCACAGACTTTGCCTTAAATCGACTGACCGATGTGATAAAAAATCTTGTTGTAGATAAAAAAATGATGAAAGAAAATCTTAGAAAAACTCGTGGGTTATATAATTCACAAAGATTGATGTTAAAATTAATTGAAAAAGGGGGGCTTCTTAGGGAGGAATCATACAAGTTGGTTCAAAAATTAGCTATGAAGTCTTGGAAAGAAAACCTAGATTTTAAAAAAATTGTACTAAAAGAAAAAAAAATTAAAAGTATTTTAAGAACTAATGAGATTAATGAAATATTTGATGTAGATTATCATTTAAAAAATATCGATAAAATTTTTGAAAGAGCTATTAATGAAAAATAAAAAAAAAATCTATGAGGGTAAAGCTAAAATAATCTACAAAGGCAGTGAACCAAATACTATTATTCAATATTTTAAAGATGATGCGACAGCTTTTAATAATAAAAAGAAATCAATCATACCCGGTAAAGGTGTGCTAAATAATTTCATTTCAGAATTATTAATGACAAGATTAAGTGAAATTAATGTACCTAATCATTTTTTAAAACGTTTAAATATGCGTGAACAATTAGTAAGAAAACTAGATATAATACCGATTGAAGTAGTTGTTAGGAACGTAGCAACTGGTTCATTGGTAAAAAGGTTAGGCATTCCTGAGGGAAAGGTTTTGTCAAGACCAATTGTCGAATTTTATCTTAAAAATGATGAATTAAATGACCCAATAATCTCAGATGAGCATATCATTGTTTTTGAATGGGCATCACATTCAGAGTTAGAAGAAATAATAGCAATATCATCAAGAGTAAATGATTTTTTGACTGGCTATTTTTTTTCACAAAATATCAGATTGGTAGATTTTAAATTAGAGTTTGGAAGATACTGGGAAGGAGATGATACAGTATTAATGTTAGGAGATGAAATCAGTCCTGATAATTGCAGGTTATGGGATATTAAAACTAATAGAAAGTTAGATAAGGATAGATTCAGACAAAATCTTGGAGATGTTGATAAAGCATACCAAGAAGTAGCCTACAGATTGGGAGTATTATCAGAGAACGAGTTTAAAAAGGTTATAAAGGATGATATATAGAGTTTACGTTGAGTTTAAAGTAGGCATTTTAGACCCTGAAGCAGAGGCCATTAAGAGAACAATAAATCAACTAGGAATAAAATCTTTAAAAAATATTTCTAAAGGCAAATTCTTTGATATTGAGTTTTCAAAAGAAGATAACTATTCTGATATTGAAAGGATAAGTAAAGACCTGCTTTCAAATCCAATTATTGAAAATTTTAAGATTGTGAAAAAATAATTTTGTGAAAAAAAAAATTTCTATAATTTTATTTCCAGGCTCAAATTGTGATAGGGATCTAGAAAATGCAATCATTAAATGCCTAAAAATTAAACCGAATTTTATATGGCATAACGAATCCCATATCAAGGATCCTGGAATTATTTTTTTACCTGGTGGTTTTTCATTTGGTGATTATCTAAGGGCTGGTATTTTGGCCACAAAGTCACCTGCAATAAATGAATTAATAAGATTAGCAAAAAAAGGTGTGCCGGTAGTTGGAATTTGTAATGGGTTTCAAATTTTAACTGAATGTAAACTATTGGATGGAGCATTAATAAAAAATACAAGCCAACTTTTTAATTGTTCGAAAGTAAGTTTGAAAATCGAAAATACAAAAAGTAATTTTCTTAAAAATTTTAAAAAAGAAATAGTTGAGTATCCAATTGCTCATTCACAGGGAAGGTTTTTTATTGATAAAGATAACTTAAATAAACTTTATGATAATAATTTAGTTGCATTCAAGTATTCATCCCCAATGGGTGATATAAATAAGGAATTCAATCCGAATGGGTCTATTGATAATATTGCTGGAATTTTTAATAAAAAAAAAAATATCTTAGGTCTTATGCCACATCCAGAAAGAGCTATAGATAAATTTACAAGTCAAGATGGAATAAATTTTTTTAAAAGTATGGAAGATTTTTTATAATGAATGACATTACAGAAATAAACTTAAAAATTATAAAAGATCACGGACTAAGTGAAAAAGAATATCAAAAAATTCTTAGTATACTAAAAAGAAAACCTAATATATTAGAATTAGGGATTTTTTCAGTTATGTGGAGTGAGCATTGTTCATATAAGTCAACAAAAAAATGGCTAAAAAAACTTCCTACTACTGGAAAAGCTGTAATTTGTGGTCCAGGAGAAAATGCTGGTATTGTTGATATAGGTGATGAAGATGCAATAGTATTTAAAATGGAGAGCCATAATCATCCCTCATTCATTGAGCCTTATCAAGGAGCAGCAACAGGCGTTGGAGGTATAATGCGTGATATATTTACTATGGGAGCCAGACCAATTGCTAACCTAAATTCATTAAGATTCGGAGAACCCTCAAACAAAAAAACAAAACATTTATTACAAGGAGTTGTAAAAGGGATTGGCGATTACGGTAACTGTGTAGGTATTCCTACGGTTGGTGGTGAGTGTTTTTTTCATAAGTCTTATAATAACAATATTCTTGTTAATGCAATGTGTGTTGGCTTGGTAAAGAAAAATAGAATATTTTATTCAAAAGCAAGTGGGATTGACAACCCTGTTATATACGTTGGAGCAAAGACAGGAAGAGATGGTATACATGGTGCTACAATGGCATCTTCGGAGTTCGACGATAACTCTAAAGAACAAAGGCCCCAAGTTCAAGTTGGTGACCCATTTATTGAAAAATTACTTTTAGAATCATGCCAAGAACTTATGAAAGAAGATGCAATTATAGCAATTCAGGATATGGGTGCTGCCGGATTAACATCATCTTCCTTTGAGATGGCATCAAAGGGGGATTGTGGTATCAAGTTGTATTTAGATAAAGTTCCATGTCGCGAGGAACAAATGACACCCTATGAAATGATGTTATCTGAAACCCAAGAAAGAATGTTAATGGTTATTAAGCCTGAGAAAAGGGAATTAACACTTAAAATTTTCAAAAAATGGGGGTTAGATGCAATTGAAATTGGTCAAGTCACTAACACAGGTAAAATGGAAATGTTTTTTAATGAAAAGAATATTGGTGAGCTTCCAATAAAACCACTTGCAGATTTAGCACCAGAGTATGATCGACCATCAAAAAAGTATATAAGAGAGGAAAAAAAGAGAAAAAAGAAAAAAAAAGAAATACTTGATGTATTCATCGAAATAATTTCTGGACCTAATCATTCATCAAAAGAATGGTTATTTAGTCAATATGATAGTATGGTAATGTGCGATACTGTTTATTCTTCCGAGGAATCTGATGCAGCAGTTGTGAGAGTCAACGGAACTAATAAAGCTGTAGCAATTACAAGTGATTGCAATCCTGTTTACTGCGAATCAGATCCAAAATTAGGTGCAAAATTAGCTGTTGCCGAGTCGTGGAGGAATTTGATTGCAACCGGTTCAAAACCATTAGCAATTACTGATAATCTAAATTTTGGAAATCCAGAAAAAAAAGAAATCATGTATCAAATTAAAGAAGCAATATTAGGTATTAAAGAAGCCTGTGAAAAGCTCTCATATCCAGTTGTATCAGGAAATGTATCTCTGTATAACGAAACAAAGGGTAAGTCTATACTTCCGACACCTGTGATCGGTGGTATTGGATTAATAAAAGATTTATCACAAGCCATTGGGCTTAAAATAGATAAGGGGGATCACTTATACATTGTAGGTAAAACACTTGGACACCTGGATTTGTCAGTCCACAATCAAATATGTGATGATAATTCTGGTTCTCCACCAGAAATAAATTTCGAAGATGAAATTAAGAATGGTAATTTTATCTATAATTTTATTAAAAAATTCAGAGATCATATTACAGGTTGTCATGATGTTTCAGAGGGTGGAGCAATTACCTCAATCGCAGAGATATGTATCAAAAATAAATTAGGTGTAATAATTAATATTCCTAAAAATATTAAGCAAAGAAATTGGCTTTTTTCTGAAGAACCCTCGCGGTTTATAGTATCAATTAAAAATGATAAAGATTTTTTGAGGATTGCAAAGAAAAATAAAGTATTCGTGGAAAAGATTGGAGAGGTATCCGGCAAGAATTTTAAAATCATAAATGAGCTTGAAATTCCACTAAAAAAACTTATAAATTATAATAAGACCTGGTTTCACGATTATTTAAGGATTGATAATGACATTAAAACCAAATGAAGTTAAAGATTTGATTAAAGACAAGCTGCCTGATGCAAATATAGAAATAATTGATTTGAAAGGAGATAATAACCATTATCATGCTAAAATCAAATCAACTGTTTTCCGTGGGCTGTCAAAAATGGAACAACACAAGCTAGTATACCGGGCTCTTGGCAATCATATGGGAACAACGCTACATGCTCTTATGCTAACAACTAGCGAAGATTAATGAAAGGTTAATTATGGAAAATATTAAATTAAAAATTAAAGATATAATAGAAAATAATAATGTTGTGTTATTCATGAAAGGAACTCCAGATTTTCCTCAATGCGGATTTTCAGCTAATACTATAGCTATTCTTAACTACTTTAATGTTGATTTTAAAAGCTATAACGTTTTAGAGGACCAAGAGTTGAGACAAGGTATCAAAGACTTCTCAGACTGGCCAACAATCCCACAAATATATCTTAAAAAGGAGTTTATAGGAGGGTTTGATATTCTCAAAGAAATGGCTGAAACAGGTGATTTTACAAAGCTACTTGATGAAAAAAATATTGAGTATAAAGTCGAAGGTTAACCTAAATCACTTTTTACCTTCATAGCTGAAATGAATGGGTAAATAGCACTTAAGATACTGATTAGCAAGCCAACTTCACCAGACTTATAACCTTTTCTTAATACAAAACACTTGAAGAATCTTGAAAAAATTCTTCTTATAGAAAACATCTTTGATAAATTATTTTTATTTTCATTTAAATCATGTGCATTCAAGGTTGTATTTCGATTAAGACGCACAAGTAGGTCTGATATATTTCTAGACATTTTATGAGTTATTTCATTTGACAGTCCTATACCCTTTTTACCTTTTAATCTGTATTGAGGATGTACCCTACCATCAACCCATAATTTGCTTTTTTTTCTGAATAAACAAAACTTACCATCTGGTGCTAAACATGCCATCCAACCAAATTCTATAGGTTTTTCTCCAACATAATTTAATAACTTTATATAGTAGTAATCGTTCGTTGAATCATTCCTTAAATTAGACTTAATCTCCTTTGACAAACTTTTACTTATAATTTCGTCAGCATCAACTTCCAATATCCAATCATAATTACACTTTTTAATTCCATAATTTCTTCTCGCCCCCTCTGATAACCATGCACCTTTAAATATTTTAGAGGTATAATCTTTACAAATTTTTAGTGTATCATCACTAGATCTATCAAGGATTACTATAATTTCATCTGAGAAACTTAGTGATTCGAGGGTGTTTCTAATTTTTTTTTCTTCGTTTCTAGCTACTATTAATGCACTTATTTTCATAAGTTAAGTATAGTATTTAAAATTTATTTTTAAATACTATAGACAAGGTTTTTTTTTTTTATTACAACAGTGTATAATGTTATTTAGAATTATTCTAATATAGAAAGGAATTAATAATGATAAAAAGAATACCAAGTGTTAATTTTCAAGTGCGGGAAAGAGACGACTCTATCGAAGGGGATAATCCATTTAAATGGGAGACAAAATCAACTGATGATTATTTTGCCAATAAAAAAGTTATTTTATTTTCTCTTCCAGGCGCCTTTACTCCAACCTGTTCAACTTTTCAATTACCTGATTTTAATAAGTTATATGATGATTTTAAAAAATATGGTATCGAGGAGATTTATTGTATATCGGTCAATGACTCATTTGTGATGAACGCATGGGCTAAACATCATGACATTGGTAAAGTTAAGGTAATTCCTGATGGTAATGCTGAATTCACTAGAAAAATGGGAATGCTTGTTGATAAGGAAAACTTGGGCTTTGGTCAAAGATCCTGGAGATATGCATTAATAATTGAAAATGGAAACATCCTAGAAAATTTTGTTGAGTCTGGCTTTACCGATAATGCAGAGGACGATCCTTATGAAGTTTCTTCACCACAAAACATACTTGAGTATTTATCGAAAAACAACCAAATGACCGGTTGATAAAGTGTTATCTTGAGTAATATTCGATTACTAGATTAGGTTCCATAACCACTGGGTATGGGACCTCATCTAATTTAGGTCCCTTTACAAAGGTACCTTTAAGTTTGTCATAATCAACAGATAAATACTCTGGAGTATCTCTTTCAGTTGAGCTGATAGCCTCTAGTACTATAGGGATTTCTTTACTAGTTCCTTTAACTTCTACAATATCTCCGTCTTTTAATAAGTAAGATGGAATACTAAGTTTTTTTCCATTAACAAGTATGTGACCATGACTAACAAACTGTCTGGCTGCAAAAATAGTAGTTACAAATTTCATTCTGTAAACGGCAGCGTCTAGTCTTCTTTCAAGTAATTGTATTAAATTCTCGCTTGTATTACCTTTGAGATTCGATGCTTTAAAAAAAAGGTTACGAAATTGCTTTTCTGTAATATATCCGTAGTGACCTTTTAATTTCTGTTTTGCCATTAACTGGTTACCAAAATCTGATGGTTTTTTTCTTCTTGTCTGCCCATTTAGTCCGGGTGGATAATCTCTTTTGTTAAAAGGGCTTTTGGGTCTGCCCCATAAATTACACCTAAGCCTTCTATCAATTTTATATTTTGATTTAAGTATTCTGGTCATATTTAGCGAATATACTGTTTAAATTTCTGTTGTCAAATCTATTTGTTTGTTTTTTTTAAAGCCTTAAATATTCCAATAAGTATTTTAATATCATCACTAGATAATTCTAATTTATTGAAAATATTTCTAATTTTTTGAACCATTATTTTCTTTCTTTCTTGAACAAGAAAGAATTTTTTTTTTTCGAGATCTTGCTCTAAAAGAACTAAAAAATTTAATAAATCCTCTTTTTTTGCAGCATTATTTGATTTTTTTTCAGTATTCTCTTTATTAAGATATTTGGATATCTCATAACATACTATGATTACTGCGTGAGATAAATTTATTGAAGAGAAATTATTATTTGTCTTAATTTTTAAAACATAATCACATAGTGCAATATGATTATTATCCAATCCACTTCTTTCTGGCCCAAACACAATTCCTATTTTAGCTTCTGTATTATATGAAAGTTTAATGAGTTCATTAAAATCTATCTCTTTCTGTTTGATTGAACGGTTTCTATTCGATGTACCTACTAATATATTGATCTTTTTTATAGCAGAATCAAAATCATCATAAATTTTTATATTATTTAATACTGCATCAGCTCCTGCGCTTACAGGACGAATTTTTTCATGATCTAAGGAAAATTCTGGGGAGATCAAAGATAGTTTTCTAAAATTAAAATTTTGCATTGCTCTTGTAACTGCACCAAGATTTTCAGGTAACTGAGTCTTCACTAGAAAAATTTCTGGCATAGAAATCTCTTTAGGTTTTGTCATTTTCTAAGATTTTAGAAGGTGATAAGTTATACTATCGTGAAGAGCAATGTAGGATGCATCAATTACGTTCTGTGACACACCAATGGTAGACCATCTCTCATTTCCATTTGATGATTCAATCCTTACTCTTACCAACGCATTAGTGCCATCTTGAGGTGTTAAAATTCTAACCTTGTAATCTATAAGATTTAATTTTTTAATTTCCGGATAACATTCAATTAATGCTTTTCTTAAGGCAATATCCAGAGCGTGAATTGGACCATTTCCCTCGGCGGCACTGTAAAATTCTTTATCTTCAACAAATATTTTTATCCTAGCTTCAGAAATTGCAATGGATTGATTTTTTATATTTTTTCTTTTTTCATCAGAAACTTTAAAACTTTCTAAACTATAAAATTCATTAAACTTTTGAAACTTTCTTCTAGCTAAAAGTTCAAAACTTGCTTCAGCACCATCATATGCATAACCTAAATATTCTTGATTTTTTACGGTTTCAAGAAAAGAATTTACCTGAGTATCGTTCATTTTTAGTTTAATCTTAAATTTTTTTAATTTATTTATGACATTACTCTTTCCAGATTGATTTGATACAACGAGCACTCTTTCATTTCCAACTTTTGAAGGATTAACGTGTTCATAACTTCTAGGATCTTTTTCAACTGCAGAAATATGGAGCCCTCCTTTATGTGCAAAAGCTGCTGAACCTACAAAAGGAAGGTTTCTTGGAGATTGTCTATTAAGTGTTTCATCTATAAATCTACTTACATTAGTAATCATGTCTAATTTATTTTTCAACCTACAGTTAAATTTCATTTTAAGTATAAGATTTGAAGCAACATTTACTAAGTTAGCATTGCCACACCTTTCACCCAGACCGTTAAAAGTACCTTGAATTTGATTTACCCCAAATCTTGCAGCTTCAAGTGAATTATATGTTGCCGTATCTGTATCATTATGAAAATGGACTCCCAAACTCTCTTCTGGTATAACTTTTTTTACATCTTCAATAATTTCTTCAAGCTCATATGGAAGAGTCCCACCATTTGTATCGCATAAGACAATCCATTTAGCACCGTTTTCATAGGCATATTTAATTGACTTAAGTGCGTACTCACGGTTATTCTTATATCCATCAAAAAAATGCTCCGCATCAAACATAACTTCATCAAGCCTACTTGAAGAATACATAATTGAATCTGCAATCATTTCAAGATTTTGATTCATTGATATATTTAAAGCATTTTTCACATGAAAGTCCCATGTTTTGCCTACTAAGCAAACTGTGCTAACACCAGAATTCAGAACTGCATTTAAGTTTGGATCATTTTGGGCACTTTTACCGTGTTTTCTCATCATTCCAAATGCTACAAGATTATTTTTTTTTGACTTAACAATAGATTTAAAAAACTCATCATCAGTTGGGTTCGCACCGGGCCATCCGCCCTCAATATAATCCAAACCAATATCATCTAAAATCTCATAAATTTTCAGTTTATCAGTTAAACTAAAATTTACACCTTTTGTTTGGGCACCGTCTCTAAGGGTACTATCATATAATTTTATAAGTTTATTTTTCACTATTTAAATTAATCCTTTTAATTATTTCTTCCTTATTTAGAAGTGTAAGCAACTTATTCATACTAGGTCCAAATTTTTTTCCAGTTAGAAGAATTCTTAACTTAGTGTAAAGTTCTTTTGGCTTTATGTCATATTTTTCTAATATTTTTTTTGTCCATTCTGACCATGCATCATCATCAATTTTTCCAGGTAAATAGGCGAAAATTAATTCTTTTAAAGTAGGCGTTAAGTTTATTTTTTCATCAATATTAAGGGGGGTTGACAAAACTTTATACCACTCATCAGCTTCATTTAAATTGTCTACATTTGATTTAATAATCTCCCAGAAATTCCTGTCATATTCACAATCTCTATATTCCTTAAGTTTTTCATATTCTAAAGTTTTTATAAATTTAGAATTTAACCTCTCTAATTCATCATAATCATAAATTATTGAACTCTTTGAAAATATTTTCATAGAGAAGGTATTAACAAGTTCACTTATTTCATTAATCTCATCAAAAGATTCACTGGAACCTATCTTACTCAAATAATTAATAAGTACGGTGGCAATTATATTATTATTTCTTATGTCAACAACAGAATTACTTTTCATTCTTTTAGAAAGACTTTCACCAGTTTTTGATTTTATTAGTGGAAAATGACCAAAATTGGGAACTTTAGAATCAAGCATTTTAAATAATTGTATTTGCGCTGCTGTATTAGTTATATGGTCATCTCCCCTAAGAATATTACTCACATTTAATTCCGCATCATCAACTACAGATGTTAAAGTAAATAAGGGAAGAGTATCTGATCTAAATACAACTGGATCAGAAATTGATAAATTTTTAAAGGTTATCTCACCATGTACTTCATCTTGCCAGCTTACAATTTCATTATTTAATTTTAACCTCCAATGGGGTTCTACCCCAGAAGATATTAGTGAGCTAATTTCTGATTTTTTTAAACTTAACGAGGCTCTATCATAAATTGGAGGTTTTCCTTGCTTAAGTAATAATTTTCTTTTAAATGATAATTCTTCAGAAGTTTCAAAACATGGGTAAATTAGATCTTTTTTTTTTAATAAATGAAATGTGTCATTGTAGCTTTTTTTTCTATCAGATTGCTTAATAATCATTGAATATTTTATTCCAAGCCAATCTAAATCTGAAATGATTGATTTAATATACTTTTCTTCCGATCTCTCGGAATCTGTATCATCAATTCTTAAAAAAAAATCAATATTTTTACTTTTAGCAAAAAGATAATTAAGTATCGCTACTCTTAAATTACCAATATGTAAAAATCCCGTTGGACTAGGTGCAAATCTTAACATCTTTTATAACTCAAATTTATTTGTTAGAGGAAACCTTCTATCATTGGACAAAGACATTTTTGTTACCTTAGGTCCAACTACACTTTGATAACGCTTAAATTCTGAGTTTTTTATCATTAACCAGACTTTTTTTACAAGTTCTTTATCATAACCCTTTTTGACTATAGATTGTAAGTCTTTATTTTTATCAATTAGTAACTCTAAAATTCTATCTAACACTTCATATGGTGGAAGATTATCAGTATCTTTCTGGTTGAACTTTAACTCGGCTGTTGGCTCCTTTGTTATGATATTTTTTGGAATTATCACATCAGAGGTTTCTGAATATAATAATGTATTATTATTGATCCAATTACACAGTTCATATACTTTTGTTTTATATATATCTTTAAGCAATGCAAATCCTCCGCACATATCTCCATAGAGTGTGGCGTAACCAACAGCATACTCAGATTTGTTTCCAGTTGCTATAAGCATAGAGTTTGTTTTATTTGATAATGCCATTAGTATTAACCCTCTAATTCTTGACTGAAGATTTTCTTCTGTTGAATCCTTCTCTTTTTTATTAAAAAAAGGTGTGAGTGAAACTTCAATGTTAGTTCTTAAATTTTCAATTGAAAATTCAGTTAACTTAATCCCTAGGTTTTTACATAATAAATTTGAGTCAATTCTACTTTGCTCAGATGAGTATTTTGTTGGGAGGAAATAAGGAAAAACATTTTCTGCCCCAAGAGAGTTTGTTGCAATAGCTAAACATAATGCAGAATCCACGCCACCTGACAAACCAATAATAATTGAATTAAAGTTATTTCTTTTTACATAACTCGCTAAACTTAACTTTAATGCATTGAAGAGGTTTTGATTATCATCAATTTTTACTCTTTCCATACCAGTTCTTTGTAAATCAATTATTTTCTCATCTTCTTCAAAAAATTTAAATTGATGAATATTTTCACCCTTTTCGTTGAGTACAAAGGAACCACCATCAAAAATTAAATCATCTTGAGAGCCAATTAGGTTTAAATATATTAACTTAGACTTTAATAACTTAGATTTTTTTTTAGCTAAATTTTTTCTTAATTTATCTTTACCTATTTCATAGGGAGATGCGTTAATAGATATTATCAAGTCAGCTGATTCACTTTTAGTTTGATATTGATCAGTTCCCCACATATCTTCACAAATGAAAAACTTTATTTTTTTATTTTTATAATAAAATAGGTTTTTGGAATTTTCTTTTGTTGAAAAATATCTTTTCTCGTCAAAAACTCCATAATTTGGTAGCTCTTTTTTAAAAAATCTTTCAATAATTTTTCCGGATTTTATTAAAATTAGTGAGTTATATAAGTCACCTTTCTTTTCAGGAATGCTTAAAACTAAAGTAGTTTTAGTATTCTCTGTCATACTTACTATTTTTCTTTTGAAAAGTTCTACTTTGCTTAGAAAATCCTCCCTAAGCAGTAAATCACCAGGAGGATAACCTGTCAGGGCAAGTTCAGGTGTTATAAAGAAATCACATTTTTCTTTAACAGCTTTCTTGAAAGATTTTTGTAGCTTTTTGAAGTTACCGTTAAAATCTCCTAAATTTGTACTGATTTGAGAAGTAAAGATTCTGATAACTTACTCCACTTATTGAATTTTCTTCAAAAAAGATGCAATTAGGAAGGCTAACTCAATCGATTGTGAAGCGTTTAATCTTGGGTCACAGTGTGTATGGTATCTACTTGCTAAATCTTTATCTGATATCTTTTGAAGGCCTCCTATACATTCAGTTACATTCTGACCTGTCATTTCAAGATGAATTCCACCTGCAACTGTTCCTTCACTATTATGAATTTTAAAAAATGACTTAACTTCACTTAATATATTCCTGAAATTTCTTGTTTTATAGCCGCTTTTTGATTTTTCTATATTTGCATGCATTGGATCTGAAGACCAAACAACATTAAGACCTTTATCGTTTATTTTTCTCAAGATTTCTGGATATAGTTTATCAATTTTTTTACAACCCATTCTTACGATTAAAGTAATCTTACCCTTTTCGTTATTGGGGTTTATTTTTTTGATGACTCTAACCATTTCATCTGAATCTGATGTTGGTCCAACTTTTATACCAATTGGATTACTAATACCTCTACAAAACTCGACATGTGCTCCATTAATTTGCCTAGTTCTATCTCCAATCCATACCATATGCGCAGAAGTGTCATACCAATCACCAGTTGTACTATCGACTCTTGTAAAGGCTGATTCATATGGAAGAAGTAATGCTTCATGAGATATAAAGAAACTAGTTTCAGAGAGTTGTCTAACACTTTCAGTTGTTACACCACATGAACTCATAAAATTTAAACATTCTGATATTCTATTAGCTAGTATTTTAAATTTTGATCCTTGTTTTGAGCGTTTTACAAAATCAAGGTTCCACTGTTGGATTCTTGTTAAATCTGCATAACCACCATATGCAAAAGCTCTAAGTAAATTCTGGGTTGATGCTGCCTGATTGTAGGCCATTATCATTCTCTCTGGATCATGTACTCTAGAGTTTTCATCAAATTCAATAGCATTTATCATGTCACCAAGATAACTGGGTAACTCTACATCATCTTTTTTTTCGACTGCTGATGATCTTGGTTTCGCAAATTGTCCAGCTAGTCTACCAACCTTTACTATCGGAACTCCAGATCCAAACGAAAGGATGACTGACATTTGGAGTATAACTCTGAATGTATCTCTAATATAATTTGGGTGAAACTCCGCAAAACTTTCAGCACAATCACCCGCTTGAAGTAAAAAACTATCACCAGTCACACATTTTGAAAGTCGATTCTTCAGGTTTCTTACCTCTCCAGCAAAAACGAGTGGAGGGAGTTTTTTAAGTCTTTTAACGACATCAGCTAACTTTTTTTTATCTAGGTAATCAGGTTGATGTAATGCTGCCTTCGATTCCCAAGATTTAGGTGTCCATTTTTGTTTCATAATCATTTATAACTTATAATGTTTTAACAAAAAATTACAAATTCTTATTGTTCATTTTAAAGTAACAATCTCTTCAGCACTTGAAGGGTGTATCCCAATTGTTTCATCAAAATGCTTTTTCTTCAAACCAGCTGCAACCGATACTGAAAACCCTTGAATTATCTCTGCTGCATTCTCTCCAACATAATGTAGGCCGATAACTTTTTCGTTTAGGTTATTTACAATTAGTTTAATGAAAACTTTTTCGTTTATATCTGATAAAGAATTTTTGAGTGGCTTGAATAATGACCTAAAAACTTTAATTTTTTTTACTTTTAATTTTGCCTCTTCCTCACTTAATCCGATATAAGCATAGTTAGGATGACAAAAAACAGCTGTTGGGATATTTTTATAATCAAATTTTTTTGATTTTTTCTGGAATAAATTATCAACAAAAACCATTGCCTCGGCTATTGCAACAGGAGTCAACTGAACTCTGTCAATAACGTCACCAATAGCGAATATGTTTTTAACAGAAGTTTTAAAGTATTCATCTACTTTGATTGACTTATTATCTGATACTTTTACACCCACTTTATCAAGCTTAAGAGAATCAATATTTGGAACTCTACCAGTAGCTTCCATAACTAAATCTATTTTGTGAATTTCATTATTATTAAAAATAACTTCAAATTTATTATTTTGAAATGTTATATCTTTTGGAAAGTTATTATTTATAAACTTAACACCTTTTTCACTCATCTGATCAGTAATATTTTGCACAACATCCTTGTCGAATCCTCTAAGTATATTGTTCCCCCTTACACAAATAGTAGTATCCACTCCAAGTCCATTAAATATTGATGCAAATTCAACTGCTATATAACCACCACCGAGAATCATGACTTTTTTTGGTAATTTCTTAATATCAAATGCTTGATCAGAATTTATAATTTTATCTTTAGCTGAAAAATTAATTTTTCTAGGTTCTGAACCCACAGCAATCAGAATATTCTTCGCAACAATTTTTTTTTTTGAAACTTCTATTGTATTTTTATCTATAAAACTTGCAAAACCTGAGAAAATTTTCACCCCAGATTTTTCTAAAAGGTTTTTATAGATATAGTTTAATCTCGAAATTTCTTTTTTTTTGTTACTGACGAGCTTTTTCCAACTAAAGGAAATATTTTTTATTGACCAACCAAATGATCTCATTACATTAAAATCATGTTCAAAATGTGATGCATATGAGTAAAGTTTTTTAGGAACACACCCTCTATTAACACAAGTGCCACCAAGTGACCAACCCTCTGCTATGCCAACTTTAAGACCTCTTGATGCTGCAATTCTTGCAGCTCTTACACCGCCTGAACCAGCTCCAATAACAAAAAGATCAAATTCTTTTCTCATTTATAAATTCCAACTTACAAATTTAGTTTCTAGAAACGGCTCCAAACATTGAAATGATCCCTCTCTTCCGATACCAGATTCATTTAACCCCCCGAATGGGTTTAAATATGAAGAAATTTTACCTGAATTTATCCCAAACATCCCAAATTCAAGATTATTAATTGTTTGCCATACTCTTTTGGAGTTTTTTGTAAAAAAATAAGCTGCTAAACCATATTCGGTGTTGTTAGCCAAATCAACTACCTCTCTATCATTTTCAAATAAAATAATAGGAACAATAGGACCAAAATTTTCCTTTTTAAAAATATCCATATCTTTTTTAACATTAGTTATTAAAGTTGGCTGAAACAATAAACCATTAGGGTTTAGTAATTTACCTCCAAATCTAATTATCCCTCCCTTTTTCTTAGCATCTAAAATGTGATTATTTACCTTAGATAGTGCTTCTTTCGAAATAAGTGGACCTAAGTCAGGGTTTAATAAGCCATTACCAACTTTTAGTCTTTTAATTTTTTTAATAACTAAAGATAAAAATTCATCAGATATATTTTTATGAATAAATATTCTGTTTGCAGATATGCAAGTTTGTCCAGCGTTTCTGAATTTCGCATTTATTAAACCCTCGAGCGCTTCACTTAGATCAGCATCTTCAAAGACTATAAATGGAGCATTACCACCTAGTTCTAACGATATATTTTTTACTGTATCAGACGAATTTGTCATCAAAAGTTTTCCCACTTTAGTTGAACCAGTAAATGTAATTTTTTTTACATTTGAGTTTTTACATAATATTTCACCAATGACTCTGGGTTCACCATTAATGATATTAAAAACACCTTCAGGAAATTTAGCTTTCAACGACAATTCGCCTAAAATAAGTGCTGTTAATGGAGTTAGTTCAGATGGTTTTAGAATCACAGTACAACCTGCAGCGATAGCTGCACAAACTTTCCTCGTAACCATTGCAAGTGGGAAATTCCATGGAGTAATTGCTGCAACAACTCCCACAGGTTCTTTTATATAAAACATTTTTTTTGAACTCTCAGGTGATTCAAAGATCTTACCACAACTTCTTAGAACTTGATTCGCAGACCACTCTATAAAAGATGCACCATATTCAACTTCTACTATTGATTCATTTAAAGGTTTTCCACATTCCATTGTTATGGTTTTAGCTAGCAATTTTTTATTTTCCATTACCAGATTGTGAAACTTTTTTAGATATTTACTTCTTTGTTCAGCTGAAGTCTTTTTCCAACTTAAAAAAGCTTTTTCTGCTGATTTTATGGCATTCAGTGTACCGTCTGTTCCTGCATCGCAAACTTCAGCTATTTTGGAGGAATCATAAGGGTTTTGTACCACAAAACACTTATTATGTTTTATCCACTTACCATTTATTAGGGAACCATATTTTTTCTTCATATAATATATATATATATTAAAATAATAAAAAAAAAAGGGGTGTTACCACCCCTTTTTTGCAGTTAATGGAAAGCAAGCTTGCAGATTCTTAAACGACAAAATTAATTTTTTATTTATCAATTTTATAAAGATAGACAAAATTTATCTAAAGTTTTATTAAATTGCTCGGTATTTAGCCCACTTTTTTTTGTTTTTATTATAGATTCATTCATGACCTGAGCACCCAAATAACTTAATTGTATAGAAAACCCTTTTACAAAACTTTTTCCATTACCTCCAGAAGAGGAACAGATAAGGGTATTTTTTCCATCAAAACCCTCTTTCCAATTTTCACTTGTTCTACTTACCCAGGCAATCATATTAGTTAGAATTGGAGATACACCTCCATTGTACTCTGGGCTACACCATATTATGGCATCAGAGAATATTAAATGTTTTTTTATTATCTCAATTTCCGCTGGGTAAGAACCCTTTTTTTTTATCATTATTTCTAAGGATGGTGTGAATAATGGTAAGTCATAGGTTTCTAGGTTAAGTATTTCACAGTTTATATTTTTCTTTTCTAGAACATATGATTTAATTTCTTGTGATAAATCAAGATTACTAAATGGGGTTGATGATATAATAAGTAAATTTTTCATTTGATGATAATAGATTCAGTTTAAATCTAATGCAAATTTTTTTAAAATATCCAGTTCTATGAATTTCTTCACTTCCTCATCGGTTGATGAAAGAATGATTTTGGGTGCACACATTTCTTTATAAGCCTCAAGCCACCTATTAAGACATAAACACCATCTGTCACCTTCCTTTAAACCTGGGAAATTAAATTCGATGTTTGGTGTAATAAGATCATTGCCTTTACTTAAAGAAAATAATAGAAAACTTTTTGTCACCTCGGCACATATAATATGTTTGCCATTATCAGTTTTTATTAGTTCACAACACCCATTTCTTTTATAACCAGTAACTAAGGTATTTGAACATTTTTCTAATTTTTTCCCAAAAATATTTAATCTCTTATTTTTCATTCTTCTCCATTCTTAAATGTTTTCCTACTCCTTTTATTATGAAGAAGTTACCGTTCCTTTTAAATCCATTTTTTTTATAGAAGTCTAATGCTTTATATCGAGCATTACACCAAATAACATATTTCTTGTTACCTATTTCACTTTCTACATTTGATAAAAGCTTAGTTCCAAATCCAAAACCTCTATATTTGGGCAATGTAAACATCCCTCTTATTTGATAACTGTTTTTTTTATGTTCTATCTTTTTTATTAACGTTAATCCAGAAACTATATTATCATTAAAATAAAGAATGAAATGATTAGTACTATTTTCGTTATCTTCTAAATAAACTGCTAGTTTTTTCTGTTTTTTTGAATATAAATATTTTTCTCTGAACTCTTGCATTTGTTTAAGTGGTATAATCTTTAAGATAAATTTTGGATTATCTTTGATTGGGTCATAACCACTTTTACCGAATGGATGACATCTCAATAACCTAAGAATTGTCATCTTGAGTGCCGTTATTGGACCAAACTTTTTAAAGGACTCTATTGAATATTCTGAACAACTTGGAATAAACCTGCAATTACCAGAAAAAAAATTTCCTAAAAACAACTGATAAAACTTAATCAGAACTATAAAGAATATATTTATAGGATTGCTTTTAGGTGATTTCAAACCATTTAGTTCCATCTTTACTATCCTCAATTTCAACCGACATTTCTTTTAGTTTTTCTCTTATTTCATCTGCCTTTTTGAAATCTTTATTCTTTCTAGCTTTATTTCTTTCATTAATAAGATTTTCAACTTCACTTTTATTAATTATAGATTTTGACTTCTCTTTATTTCTAGTTAAACCTAGTATATTAAATGCTGTAAAAATTGCTTTTAATCTTAGTTTTTCGTTTTTTGTTTTTGTGAATTCTGATACCTGAGAATTCAGCTCTGCAAGAGCCTTTGGAGTATTTAAATCATCAAATAAACAACTCACAAACTTTTTTAAATAATTATTGTTTTCCCATTGTTCCTCAACTAACTCTTCAATATTATATTGTTTAAAGAGATTATCTATCTTTGATATGTATTTTTTAAACTGCACCAAGTTTTTTTCGGAAAAATCAAGAGGCTGTTTATAGTGCGCATTTAGAAGGCAAAGTCTAATCACCCTTCCATCAAATTTTTTTAGTAGTTCTCTAACTAACTTAATATTACCAAGAGACTTTGACATTTTTTCTCCCTTATAAGTTACAAATCCGTTGTGAAACCAGTAATTACAAAATTCCGTTGGCTTTGAATCTTTATTTATAAATGAACAGCTTTGAGCAATTTCATTTTCATGGTGAGGAAAGATAAGATCAATTCCTCCACAATGTATATCAAAAGGAATGTCTAAGCACTTTTTAGACATTGCGCTACACTCAATATGCCAACCGGGCCTTCCAGTACCCCATGGCGAGTTCCAGCCTGGCTCGTCTGATTTACTTGGTTTCCATAATACAAAATCATTACCATTTTTTTTATATTTTTCCACTTTAACTCTGCTACCTTGAATAAGTTCTTCATCGATTCTGCCAGATAATTCACCATAATATTTATAATTTTTTACATTAAATAATACGTTACCGCCTGAAACATATGCACAATCATTTTTGATTAAAAGACTAATCATTTTTATCATCTCTTCTATATATTCTGTTGCCTTTGGCTGAATATCTGGAGTATTTACACCTAAATTTGCCATATCCTCATTGTATATTTTATGAAACTTTTTGGTTAATTCACTGATGCTTATTCTTTCTTTTTTTGCTGATTCAATTATCTTATCATCAACGTCAGTGATATTTGAAACAAATGTAACCCGTTTATATCGTAACTTAAGCACCCTTATTAATAAGTCAGTAACAACAGCCATTCTGGCATTACCTAGGTGAGCATAGTTATAGACGGTAGGACCACAGGCATAAACCTTTATATGTTTTTTATTTATTGGCCTAAATTCTCGTTTACTTTTTGTAAGAGTATCTGATAATAGAATTTTCACTTTTCATTCTCAATAATTTTTAATTTTTGGCGCAATTCTTCATTTATAAGAAAATAATACCCATTTTCTTCATGTATTGACTCTCCTGAACCATGGTATTTAGATATATGTTTAATAAAATCTTTTATATTTTTTACTATATATTTTCTTTTATTAATATCTTCAATTTCCATTTTTTTTCCTTTTGAAGATATATCTAAATCTAGAACTTTTACCTTCCTTATTTGTATTATTCTCTCCCATATCTATAACAGCTAATAATTCAAAACCCTTTTCTCCTAACATTTATAAATACTCTTGTACATCACCATTACTGTGATGATTTATATTTTTGTAATCAATTACCTTATATTCAAAAGTTTCTATCATTATTAATATTTATTGAATAAAAAACATAAATAAATAGATAAATTATTTTAAATTTTCAGATTTTTTACATTTACCCATTAAAGAATGATAAACCTCAGTATTTTCACGACCCTTAATTTTTAAGAATTTAGAAGAATAAACAAAATTTAAATTATAGTCTAAAGTAAATATTGCCTTTTTATTAGATTTTTCTATACAATTAAAAACTCCATCTTTGATTGAACTCTCATTTATTTTGAATAGCCAAGAACAATTCATTGCATAAAAGTTTCCATCAGATTTTAAAATTAGAAGCTCAATAAAATGAGAAGTTTTTGCAATATAAGGTCTATTAGTTTGTAGCATATTCATCTCATTTTCATAAATTTTCATCCTATCTCTTGAAATACTAATCTTGAATTTTTTTAAACCTAGATATTCAAGAATCTCTTCATACTCTCCTCCCAAATAGCTAAGTCCATTATGTTTTTGGGTTTTACAAAAAAAAAGGTCATTGGTAAAAGCTATTTTATTCAAAAGTAAAAGTATAATGAAAAAAAGACGCATCACTAACTTATTATATTAGGTTCTCCTTAGTTTTTATAGCTTTAATCTCTTCTATTCTTCTTTGAAGCAAAATTCTAGGTTCTATTGTAGTCAAGGAACATTTTTTATTCCTAAATTTTAAAGAGCTTCTATTAATTACAAATTCAATATCTTTATTATTAAAAATTTTGATATTTCTTAAATCTGTTCGATAAGTTCTATTATATTTATATATTTCGTAAAGTAATTTATTCATTGAATATAATGTAACTTTATTATCTTCTAAAAATTTTATCCCCCAATCTTCAATGCTCTCTGATTTTACAAAACAAATTAATTTCTTTCCCTTTAAATCATTATCATATGGGTCGTTAGAAAATATGTTGGTTGAAAAAGTTAGGAGTAATATGAATAAAAAAAGGAATTTCATACCCAATAGTAATTTAAAAATCCATAAAAAGAAATTTTATTTTTAAAATATTTCAAATAAAATTAATTAAAAATATTAGGAAACTGTTCTAATTTTTTTTTATAATTTGAGACAATTCCGTATATCAATAGACAGATTAGAATTATTAACGGGGTGAATTTTTTCAACTGATGATCTTATAGTTTACAAATATAAATGTTATATTTATTAGAGACATTTTCTGGATATTTAAAAAAATATTCAAGCAATTCACCACTCTCTCTATCTAATCTTAGTTTTGACTCTTTTAAAACCTCGCCACCAAATTTACTTTGAAAAGTTATATTTATAAAATTATCATCAATATTTAATGAGGAAAATTTCATTGCTTGAGACCACCCAATACCAGATATTTTGGCATCTGATTCTGAAACTTTTATCCAACCGATTACTTTACTATACTCATCAAGAAAGTGTGATTCATTTCCATATTCAATATGATCGCTGTACTCTGTACTTTTATATTTACATGTGTACATAAATGATTCTTTAGCGCTCAACTCATAAGTCAAAAAAACAAATAAAATCAAAATTTTATAATTAAAATTTAACATTTTTTTTACATATTCCTGAAACTTCAGATGAAAAAAAGACTTTTTGGTTAATATCATAATAAAATTTGATAAATGTCATCTTTCCATTTATTTTGTTTAGTCTTATACTATCTTTTGATTCTAGCTCTTTTTTCTCTGTTGTATAATAATTTTTTTTTAAAGAAGTAAAATTTACTTCAGTTTCTTGTAATGAATAAATTATATTTTTTTGAATTAATTTTTTATTAAAAGGCATATCATTCAACCAATTATTATTTATATCAAGATATAACTTTAAGCTTCTATTTTTATATATTTTTTTTTGAGGTAGTGCTCCATCCTCTAGTTCATTGTAGATCACACATTGGAAATTCAACTGATTAGATGATGATGAGGCAATTGACGGTAAGGTAAGGAGGAATATTACAGCGTATAAATAGTTCATAATATATAAAAACTAAAGTTTTTTTAAAATAATTAATATAGTTTTCTGTTGCATTATCTACATTAGTTTGTCTAAATTTTGTAATGAAAAAAAAAATTTTCCTTTTAATGCTTTTATTTCCAGGATTACTTCTACCTTTTGGTAACTGGATTGAGTATCACAAGGAATCTCAGGGAGTTATTTATTATTTTAAAGACGTAAAAAGGAATAAAGAAAAAATTACATTCTATAATATGATTGATAATGAAAGACCTAATGACAAAGGTGTATATTGTACAATTGATAAGAGAGAAGCAAATTGTAATAATTTTTCGTTAAGATACTTAGAGTTCAATTTTTTTTATGGCCCATTATGTATAGGAACTCCAGACTCAGTTCCAACAGATATGATCAAAAAATTTAGTTGGAAAAATAACACACCGGAATCAATAGATTTTAAAATTATACAAAGATTATGCAATAAATTTTAATTATTAAAAAATGAATCAAAACTTTAAATTTTAATTAGTTTGATTAAAATTAAAATATGAAACTCATAGTTTTAGTGTTAAATTTTTTTTTCTTTTTTCCAACAAATGCAACTGACGATTGGGTAAAGGTTTTTAAAGGTAAACAAGGAATTGAATTTTATATAAATCTTGAATCACTTAAAGTTCAGGAAAATATACGGATTATTAAAATATTAATTAATCGTTCCACACCAAGCAAATACGGAGATCTATCGTCTATTATCAAACGAAATGTAAATTGTAATGAATTAATGTACAGAGACCTTGAAAAAAACTTTTTTAAAGGAAGTATGGGTAATGGTTCACTTAGCAGAGGATCTGGCGTGATTTTGAACCCTAAATGGGAGTATGTACATCCTGGAAGTTCGGGTGGTGAATTAATTCGTTTGATATGTAATATTTAAGGTAATTTACTAGCCTATTTTAAAGAACCACTAAGGATATACTTTAAAATTCTTACAACTTGAGTTTGATTGTTAGCTACAGCGGATGCTGATGCGTCAACCTCTTTTAAAGCATGCTGATCTTCATTATTATGAATAACAATGATTGATTTATTATGTGCAGATGCAAATCCAGCATCAAAAGCGGCATTCCACTGTTTATATTTATCTCCAAACTTGACTATTACGATATCACATTCTTTTATGAATTTTTGAGTTTTAATTGAGTTTATTTTTGCACCTTTACTATCTTTCCAAAAATTTTTATCTTCTGGACCCAATATTTCGACACCACAATTATCTGAATCACTATGGTTAGTTGTAGGTGATTTAAAATCTATATCTAAACTTTCCTTTTTGCATAGTTCAATTATTTCATCTCTCCAATTACTGTGTATCTCACCAGATAAATATACTTTTAACATTTTACCTTCCAAATTATGAATTCTTATTACCATTAAAATTTAATTCAAAATATCTTAAAATACGTTCTTTGAAAATAATATTAATAAATTATTTTCATCTAATAATTGAAAATAAATTTTATCTTTATACATATTTATAATGAATATATTAAATCAAATATTATCCAAATTAAAAAAGTATCATTTTTTTGCTATATCCGTCCTTATTTCAAATGCTTCAGTTGCGACTGAAAATATTCATTCTGAAGGGAAAATTAAAAGTATCACAGATTATTGTGAAAAGTCTTTAGTTTACTACCAGGACCACCCACAACTTTATTCAGAATATAATGATCTTCTTGATTTTTGTAATTCTTCCTCTAAGGATCTTAGCCCAGATGGTTACACTGTTAATCCTATTATCTCGGATTTTGGTAGTATGTTTGGCGTAAATAGTCGCCCTAGAGATTACACACATCAGGGTATTGATATAATAGGTAAAGAAGACCAACCAGTGATTGCAATAGCTGACGGTACAGTTTTAGAAACAACAATAGAACAATGTTGGGGGCCAACACTTGTTGTTGATCATGGAAAATCGAGTGATGGTAAGAATCTAATTGTTATTTATGGTCATGTTGGAGAACTACTTGTAGAAGAAAATCAAATGGTTAAAAGAGGTGATGTTATTGCAAGGCTCCCAAAAAAGATAAATTTCAGATGTATGGCGAGGGTAAGGCACTTACATCTTCAAATTGGCCAAAGATATTGTAAAAAGTCTGAAAAGGATAATTGGGGTTGTAGATATTTCATTAAAGACTTTTACAGATCTCTCGATCCTAATAAATTTTGGTACAATGAAAAAAAAAGGATTACTTGTTTTAAGAAAGATAAAGATTACCCAAAAGGTCAATTAACATTCCCATTTAAATGTGTCAAAGAATCTAGAGCTCGCTGATAATTTGATTAAAATACATTATTGTTAAAATTTTTTCCTGAACAATAACGGATGAACTTAATCATTCTGAAATGGCAACTTACCTTTTCTAGTTTCTAAGAATATTATTAAATTCTTTTTAGTCATTACTCTTTTTCTTTTCTATTTTTTATTTCATATTTTTTAAAATTTATTAATTATTTCATAAGGAAAAAAAATTTAAATAAGATTTAAAATAAGAAAAAGTAAAAATAAATCATATATATTTTTGTTTCGTAAGTGTTAATCTCATAATTTTTTTTTAAGTATTAAAGATTGATAATGTTTATGTTATAAGAATACGTACTATGTTCGCCATAAGATATATTTCATCATATTTTGTGATATTCTGTTGCTCATTGCATTTTTTTTGTTGCGGTCTACCATTCTTTTTAAGTATTTCATCTATATCAAGTACTTTTGGGTTGACATCTTTATTATTTGTCAACTTGGATTTGTTTGAAAAGTTTGACACTTATATTTATTTTATGAATTTACTCATTTTATTTTTATTTTTAGCTTTTGAATTAAATAGTAGAAAATTAGATTGTTCAAAAGATTCATCATGCGAACATTCACCTTGCGATAAAAAGAAGAATATTATTAATCTTAACTTGTATATTTCACTATTTTTTTTTTCTATAAATAGTTTGGTATTTTTATCAGAAAGACTTTAAATTAAATACGACTCAAATTTTCTTTATAAACTAAATCTATAGTTTGAGACCTTAAAAATGTTAATTAGTTTTCACTTTTATCGAAATCGACATCAAATATAGGATTATCCCTGTTTAATTTTGTGCCAGTCTTATCTTCAATCTTCTTTTTAATTGATTTGTACTCTTTCTTGATTACTTTCATATTGCTGTCATAGGTCCCCTTTTCCTTCATCTCTACAAGCGTTTTCATTATGTGCTCAGGAGGTATTGCTGCATCTTTACCAAAATATTTAATATACTTATTTAATAGTTCATTACTAACTTTTTTCATAATTCTTTTTTTCTTTCTAGTATCTTACACAAGAAATTCTTTAGATTCTAGAATACAGCAATTATTTCATCAACTTTTTTTCTACTTGAAGACCTACTGGAAATATTTCTTTGAACTTTCAATGCATATATATTTGATTTTTTATACAATTTTCTTGTTATATCTAAATCATGATTAGATATAATACATTGAATCCCTTTTGACTTTAAAATTTCTGCATTTTTTGCTAACCGTTCCTGATCCTCTAAATTAAAATCATTTTTGGCATAAGAAGTAAAACTTGAAGTTAAGGATAATGGTACATATGGAGGGTCACAATATACAATATCACTTTTTCTTATCTCAGAAAAAGTGCTTCCAAAGTCTTGATGTTTAAATACTGCATTTTGAGATTTATTTGCAAAATTTTTCATTTTATCCTCTGGAAATTCAGGGTTCTTATATCTTCCATATGGAACATTAAAAAATCCCTTAGAGTTATATCTACAAAGACCATTAAATGCATGCTTATTCAAATAAATAAAAATAGAGCTTTTCTCGATATCACTTGGTTCTAAAGTATTAAACTTATCTCTTAATATATAAAATTGTTCTTCTGTATTATAAGATTTAGAAAATAACTTTTTGGTTTTGTTTATTAGTTTTTCTGGAAATATCTTTAAATTATTATACAAATTTATGAGGTCTATATTAGTATCACATAATAAATATTCTTTAAAAGAAGTGTTCAGAAATAGTGCACCGGAACCTACAAAAGGTTCCACAAGTCTTTTACCATCCTTGAAATGTGACTTTATATCATCAGATATTCTTGACTTTCCACCTGCCCACTTAAGAAATGCTTTAAATTTTATATCCATAAATATTTTAGTTCATTATTAAAGCATTAATTAATTTAAATTCAGAAACAAAGTCTAAATTTTATCAAAAAAGAATAGGTTGGTCAAAATTTCGTATTAAACTTTCATTATTAGAAAAACTTTATGGTGTAGAAAAAAATTTATTTTATTTTTCTAATTTCTGTCTTTCATCTAAAAATTTTAAATATAAATCCATCCAATCCTTTTCAGTCAAACCATCTAACTTTATGTTTCCTTCTTCTTCGGCTTCCCATTCCTCTAAAATAAAATCTGTAAAATCCATATTAATTTTTGAAAGCAAATCACAAAATTTATCTAAACCTATTTTATTCATTCTTCGATTCCATTGATTTATTCCAAAGTCACTAAATCATTTTTGTAGTCCAAATTTACTATTTTCATAATATCAGAACCAAAACTAATGAGTTAATATTAAATTTAAGTGATAAATAATGATGGCCTTTTTTAACTTTCTATTTGATTGAAATTTATTTTCTTTTTAATTGATACTTACCATATTTATAGATTATAATTACTTATTAAAGGAAAAAGGGGTATTTATGATGACAGAACAAGTAAATGTTATAAAGACTTGCTGCAAGCAGACTTGTTGTGCGGATGGTTGTTGCAGTGATGGTTGCAAGACTGGAGATTGTAGCACTACCTGTTGCAGTGACCAATGTTGTAGTGATTCAGATAACTGCTGCTGAGAGATATAAACCTAACTTTTGCAAGTAACTTCAATTAGTTTGATCTTAATTCATTTAGTATTTTTGTTTGCAAATTTTTAAAGTAGATTTCTATATCTCCATCAAATAATTTACATTTATAAATTGGTGAGTCATCTCCTTGAAGATTAACTGCTAAATTCTTTCTATCGAGTTCTAACAGAAAATTATCTAATCCTGAAAAACTAAATGTTATTTTTTGAGGGTTAGTCTTATAATTTCCTCTAAATATATTAAGTATACCGGATGTTGTATAGAGTTGATAAAAAGTCATTCCTTTGAAAGAAAACTCAAATCCTACCATTGAAAATATTTCATTTATTGAAATTGAGTCATTACAAAATAACTTTTTCCCACTAAAACCATCAGATTCAGATTTCACTTCAAAGGACAAAAACAAACAAATCAATATAAGTAATAGTTTTTTCATTTTTATTTACAAACATAGTTTAAAATAAGTTATGAGGTAGATAAAGGAATTGCTTAAACTTCATACATAAACTTTATTTCCTCTTTTTATAATCTTAATTCATCTTTAAAGTAACAACTTATAATTACTTTTGTCGAGTAATCTTCACTAGAGTTAATATAGTTTGTGATTTCTTTGATTTTAATACTTCTTTTTTTATCGCAATTTTTATTTATATATAACATCGTTTCCTTTTTAAATTTTTTTAAAACTTTTAATTTTAACTCATTGATAATCTCATATTCAAACTTATCATTTTTAGAAGAAAATTCAAAATTCCCAAAAGTTAAATTACCAGTCTTACAACTAGGTTTTTGTGTCTGATTGAAAATATCAGTAAATGTACAAAATTCATTAGAATTTGAAAATATACAGAAAAAAATCATAAAAAAAAAAAGTATTTTTCATTAATATTTTCCTTTGAAAGTCTGTTTTTCTTTTTGTTCTCTTTACGCCAATAATAAGAGACTATTCTACCGTCAAACAATTAACCAACTTCGTGGGTTGTTCGTTAAATATTATCACAAATATCGGTGGTTAAAACCCAATAAATTTCTCTAACTCTTTATATATTTTTTCATGTGTTGGTAAAATAATACAAGTGTATTCCCTACTACCTTTGGTATGTATTAAAATTAGATTACTCTTTTTTATTTTTCCAACATATCTTATTTCAATAAAATTTGGTTCAACATCTTTATAGTTAAGGTTATGAGATTTTATTAAATTTTCTTTGGTTATAAAAAAGCTTTTTACATCTGTTTCATTCTCAAAATAAAAATAGAACGGGTAACCCCTGATAGTTTTTTTTTGTGTTTCACACTTAATTGATTTTCCTATTATCTCAATACCAAATGAGGGGTTTAGGAAAAAAATAAAAATGATCATAAGTAGAAGTTCTTTCATTGTAAACCTTTGTTTCTCAAGAACCTACTTAATTCTTTTTTTCCACTTTTTATAAGATTCTTTGTATTTTTTTCAAACTTAAAATCTTTTCTACTAGGTGGAGGTAATATAGTTGTCATTATCAAAGTTTTAACGTTTTTTAAATTTTCTTTTTAAATTTAAATTTTTATTTTTAATTCTTTCATTAATTTCATTTTTGTCTTTACTGCTAAACACACATATTCTATTTCTAACACCTCTTGTTCTTTCAAAAGAATTTTTCGGCAATTTACATTCATAATATACTCCATCAATATTAATTCTTTTTTTTCCGTAAGATTCATCATTAAAAAAAATGATTATAAAAATTATGAAAAAAAAATGTGGAATCATTCTATTGTAACCCATCGTTCAAGATTTCTAAGTTAGTCATTTAATTTTATCCAAGAAAACCATTTTATAGAAATTAATAATATTTTTCATTTAATATAATATTTATTATACTTTATAAAATGTCGAATTTTATAAAAAAGCTTATTGATGGATATAAAATGTCGAGTTTTGTAAAAAAGTTTATTAATGAGCTAGATGAATGTATAAAACATGAATATTCAGGTATAGATATCTTTGAATTACCAACTGATTTTCGTGATGATAACTTTGAAGTAACTCCAATATTTCAAACATATCTCCTTGATGAAGATCATGATAATGAGTTCACAATCCTAAAAATTAGTTCAAACTATAATAATGTATCTTATTTACGACTAAAATTTGGTGATGGAAGAGTTATTCTTGGAAGGTCAGACCCAACACAAAATCTAAAAACCTTAAAGTTCAAAACAGATGAAGGTTGGTCAAAACTTTAATAGGAATTATTATTTTTTTTATTTTCATAACTTACTCCACGGTGACTGGTTTGTTTTGATTGAACATCATGATTTACCACTATCTCTGAATTCAATATACATCTTATTCTTGATAATCATATTAATGAACTCTTCCTTTTTTAGGCCGTTATATTTCCTTTTTTTACTGTCTAATTTAAAATTATTCCAGAAATCATTAACATAGTCATAATGTGATACAACGTTTTTACTTGTGACATCATCAAATATTTTACTCCATTTTTCATCAATCTGAGAATCGGTGAACTTATCTAAAAATAGGTGGATACATTCAAAAATTAGATCTGCTGCTGTGTATTTAATTGATTCATGCCAAAAAATAATTTTTGTAGGTAATGATTCTTCTAGAGTTTGCAATCCAAAAAATGAAGAATCTGAAAATATCTGTGTTAGAACAAATCTATATATTACAGACATGTCATTTGAGTTACATCTGAGAATAATTTCAGGTTCCTGTTCATCGTCATGATAAATAAAATATCGATAATTGTCACCAATATCTAAAATAGCAATGTCGCTAAAATAAGACATTGGTCCAATGGATAGGAATTCAAAAGATATTAATCTTTCAAAAAAAACATTATTATAATCAACTAATAAATGATGAAGTTTATTCTCTTCTAAAAAATTATAATCAGTTTTATCTAAGTCTTGCTTAATTTTATCCTTCAAAAGATGAGTATGTATTTTATCAAACGACAATGGATGACTGAAAACTGTGATACTTTTAGTAGCATAGTTAATGGTTCGTCCTTTATGAAAGTCGATACACTGAGATATATGAGAGATTAATTTATTCATCTAATTATCAAAGTACCCAACCAAAACTATTCCACTGTCATCCAATAAACCAACTCTGTAGGTTGATCGTTAAATATTATCACAAATATCAGTGGGTTAAAAACCAATAAAATTACTTAACTCTTTATATATTTTTTCTTCTGTTGGTAAGAAAATACAAGTGTATTCCCTTCCCCCTTTAGTATGAATTAAAATTAGATCACTCTTCTCAATTTTTCCAACATATCTTATTTCAATAAAATTTGGTTCAATATCTTTATAATTAAGATTATGAAATTTTATTAAATTTTCTTCAGATATAAAAAAACTTCTTACGTTCGTTTCATTTTCAAAAAAAAAGAAGAACGGATAACCTCTTATAGTTTTTTTTTGTGTTTCACACTTGATTGATTTTCCTGTTATCTCAATACTAAAAGAGGGGTTAGAGAAAAAGATAACAATCAGTATGAGTAATAGTTTTTTCATTTTTGTAACTTTCTTAATTCAGTCCAAACATTTAAATA
>JBELJQ010000021.1:0-31118 GCA_042090305.1 Candidatus Pelagibacteraceae bacterium
GCTGAAGATAAATTTAAAGTTGCTTTAAAGCAAGAAATTGGTGAAGGTTTAATAGATATTGAAAGGGATGAGGATAAAGTAATAATCACAGTTGGTTCAGGCGGTGCCTTTAAATCAGGTTCTGCTGATTTAACAAATAAAGCAAAAAATATCATGGCCAAGATAGCAGATGTTAATAAAGAGGGAAAAAGCGAGATACTTGTATCAGGGCATACGGATAATAAACCATTGACATTTGGTTCCGTGTATAGAGATAATTGGGACCTTGCAGCAGCAAGATCATCCTCAGTTGTTCAAGAGTTAACTGGATCTGGTAAATTAAATCCTAAGAGAATGAAGGCAATTAGCTATGGTGAAACCCAACCTGTTGAAAGTAATGATACTTCAAAAGGTAGGGAAAAGAATAGAAGAATTGAAATTGAAATAAATTATTAGAATTATGTTATTAGAAAAAAGCTCATTCCATATTAGTAAAACTAGCATCCAGCCAAGTGATAATATAAAAGGTGCCGATAAGTTAGATAATAAAGAGGGTGATGAAAATTCTTTCTGGAGCTGGTTTAAGGGGTTAATCAATCCTCTTCAAAACCTTCCAATAATAAGCGGAATTTATTCAAGTTTTAATTCAGAAAATCCCAATTCCGATAGAGACTTAGTTCAAAATAGTTTGGGTGGCTTCTTATATGGTGGCCCTGTAGGAGCAATAGCAGGTTTTGGAAATTGGATTTTTAATAAATTATTTGACAAAACTCCAACTGAGCTTGCCTTTGATATTACTGGTGTAAGTAAGATATGGAAAAACGATAAGACTAATGAAGAGATAAAATTAACAAAAATAGATAAAGAGAAAACTACTTCACTTGATTCAAAAGAATCAATGAGCTCAGTAAAAACAACTCAGAAAGCTGCTAACATAAATTTGCAGGGTGAAACAAATAAACTAGTAAAGTCTCATGACATAATCAAAATTGAACCAAATAATTCCTTATCACATTTGCCTAAGCCTTTAAATGTTGTTAGGGAGTCATCATTAAAAAGGACTCCATTGATAAAAGATATGGATAAAATAATACCTCAAGGAAAATATCAAAAAGATGATAATAAACTTGAGTTTAGAGAAATAGAGTTTCAGTACCCAACTTGGAAACCTAGTTTAAATGTATCGAATGAAGGTACAATTAAAAACAAGAAAGGTTCTTACAATAATTTTAAAGATGAAAGTGAAATTAGAGCTAAAGAAATCAAAATTGATGCGTAATCTTATAGATAGTCTAACTCTTCTGTTTTATATTTTTCAAAGTATTCTGTCCCCAAGATCTGCTTAATCTTCTCCAACGAAAGACCATTTACTTTTTCTGTGAACTCTTCATGAAGTGTTGCACATTTTCGTGAAACAGCAGTAGCTACGCCTTGTGATATAAATTCATTTTCAAGTGCAGTCCTTGCTCTAGTAGTTGCCTCTGATTTTGCTTTAGTCAGTCTGGCGAGAGCACTATTTTTCTTTCGGTTTATATCATCTACAACTTCCATTAGTTGTTTATAGTTAGGATCTGGAAGGTTGAGGTTGATAAACTGTCCTTCAACTTCATAAGGAAACTCTAGTTCATCAATCTTTTCAGTTAAAAGTGGTATATGGTCTGTATTAAAAACTAGGACTTGAATAAAGTTTTTAGTTTCTGTTTTTTTTATGTCACCTACATCAACAAGTCTTCTTGGTTTACCTTGAATATTAATTCTGATACCCCGCAAAACATTTAAGTTTGCATCTGAGGCCTTGACTTCGAGTAGTTCTTCTTCAAAATCCTCGATTGTAACATTCATTAAGTTTTGCGCTTGAGGTGTGTATTTTTCTTCAGCCATATATTAAACAGTAACTTCCTTACTATCTACTATATCTTTTTTTGAAGTTTCTTCACTCTTTTTTTGTTCTTCTACTTCTTCAACAAGAGGAGGCGGGAGTCGTGAAAACATGAATCTTGATTTTGGATCAATTTTTCTGATAGTTTTTTGCGCTTCATCAATTGATTTTGTTGCAATTTTCATACAAAAGACTTTACCCTCTAACATAGAAAAGCTGAAGAGAAGGTTATGTTGGGCACCATAAATGTAAAGTGACATTAGTAACCATCCTAATATTAGTATAAGGATATTTACAGAGGCAAAAACGGATAGTAAGGCTGCATAGAATGATAAAACCCACCACTTTCTTGAATATGCGAGCCATAGTGGCGTGGCGAACCCAGCTAATAAAGACTTTGAATTATCAAATAACTCATAGTTTCTATAGACATCTCTCATAACTATAAACTCATTAAGTTCATCAATATCGTAATTCGGTTTTGATTTATATTTCCCTTTAATGTCTTCTGTCTCTTCTGGCGGAATTGTAACAAACTTACAGCCCAAACTATTATCAACAATTATATCAAAAAAAGTTTCCTCTCTTAGTATTGTCAATATTGCTTTATTATTAGACTTCTTTAATTCTCTCAATTCTTCAGTGAGTTGTTTTTCTCCAAATGTGTATAGTTGATTATTTAAGGCTACAATAATATCTCCAGACTTCAAAAAATTTGCTCCACCGTATGATGTTTTTCTGAGTGATTCAATTTTTATCAGAAAGTTATTTTTTATATTTTCAGCCATTGGTAAAATATCTTAAGGAAATGTAATACTTTCTTTTTTATCCTTAATTTCTTTAACAAGA
The DNA here is from genome assembly GCA_042090305.1 of Candidatus Pelagibacteraceae bacterium. Classification (GTDB taxonomy): domain Bacteria; phylum Pseudomonadota; class Alphaproteobacteria; order Methylaequorales; family Methylaequoraceae; genus TMED13. The sequence goes on from JBELJQ010000021.1 coordinate 2,708, forward strand.
AGCCTATTCTGATTTGATATTGCTTCAAGTGCGGCATTCAAAGATGAAGTACTGTTTGAAAGCTCTTTTAAAAGTTTAGTGTTATTATTTTTCTTACTCGTTTCAATAATTTTATTAATTTCTTTGTTAATTTTTGAAGAGGTTACTATGTTTGATTCTTGAATTGATTTACCAATCTTTTGTGTTTCATCTTTTAAAGAATCTGACAGAATACTTGATAGATTAGCAATTTCCTTTGATAGGTTAATCATCAGTTTTTTATCATTATTTAATATCGCATCAGATAATTCGTTCATTTTGATTTTAACTTCTTCACTCGCATTAAGAAGATCTGTATGCCTTGCTAAACTTGAATTCATATTTTCAACAGCCTTATTGACGTTTTCAACATTTTCAGCAAATACAACTAATGCTTCTCGACTTGTGCCTGTCATTTCTTCAAGTTCTGAAAGAGATTTAAAATAAAGTAAACCAGTTAGAATAATAGCGATCACTGCTGTAGCAATTGAACTAGAAAAAATGATAGTAGTATATTTATGAATTTCTTTCATTTTTTGCTCCGTTTTTATGTATTCATTTTTAATTCTTTTATATTCTGCCGTTACATCTGTGGCAGCATCGGCAGCATCTAACGCAATTTTTATACTTTCTTGAACAGCATTTACTTGTGGTTTCATGCAAGCCTTCCTTTTCCTTTTATATTAACATTTTTTACTTTTTTTGAAAACATTGCACAATTTGTGCCAGATATTTTTTTAACCTCATAGTAGGGAAGGTTTTTAGAAATAATTCTGAATGCTTTGCAACCGTAAGGATATTTCTTTTGATAGGTGATATAAAATTTACTACAATTTTTACAACTCTTATCTATCATTTTTATAATCTCTAATTTTATAAATTATCTTCGCTATTTGAAATCTCAAAGCGCCGCAAAAGGAGCAGAAAGCACAAAAAATCAGAAAAGTAGCTAAAATATTTTGTTCAGCTTCGAATAATTCTAATGCTCTAAAATAACAAACAAAAGCGCTATAAAAAAAAGCAAAAGAAATTATTATTTTTGAAAAATTTTTATTTAGCATCTTTTCTTCCAAATTCATCAAAAACTAATTCATCAGGTATGTCAATATCTGGTTTTTCAATTTCTTCACCATTATTTACTTTATAAATGTATGCTAATGCAATTGCAACAGCGCTATATAGTTGACTCATAATCTCTTCTCCGATTTCGCAAGTAAAATAAATCGCTCTTGCTAGTTTTGGACTTTGCATTGTTCCAATTTCAAGCTCTCTTCCTTTTTTTATTATAAGTTCAGCAGTTCTACCCTTTCCTTTACATATTACTTTCGGAGCTGATGCCTCTCCAACCTCATATTTTAACGCTACAGCAAAGTGTGTTGGGTTTGTTATGATTGCAGTAGCTTCTCCAATATCATCAATTGATGAGGATTCTTTTTTAGCTTTCATTGCAGCTTGAGCTTGAAGTTTTCTAATTTTCTGCTTTACTTCAGGTTGTCCATCAGTTTCTTTATATTCATCTTTAACATCTTGATGTGACATTCTTAGAGACTTTATAAAATCATATTTTTGCCAAATTACATCTATAATTCCTATGAATGCAAGAACTACTAATAAAGCAATAGCAATAATAGGATAAAATTCTGAAATTTTATTAACGGCAGAGAAAAGGTTAACATTTGTAATATGAACTAAGTCAGGAAGGAATTTTAAAATTACAAAATATGAAATCATACCAAGAAGAGAAACTTTTAAAATAGCCTTAATTAATTCAACGAGACCTTTCATAGAAAAAATTCTCTTTAAACCAGTAATTGGGTTTATTTTATCAAATTTCCAATGTATAGATTGTAAAGAGAAATTAATTCCACCAACCACAAATTGAGTAATTATACTCACAATTAAAAGTGGTATTGCAAAAACTATTATAGTTTTAAATATTAGCTTTATAACCTCAGAAAATGAGATTATTAGAGTTTTTCCAGAGTTTAAATCTTCTCCAAATCTGAAAAATGATTTAAAAATCTTTAAAAAATCTTCAATTAAGAATGTAGATAAATAAAACAGCAATATTCCTGTCAATAATGAGGTAAAAACAAAAACTTCTTTTGATGAGAGAACTTTTCCCTCTTCACGTGCTTTTTCAAGTCTCCGTTGTGTGGGGTCCTGGGTTTTTTCTTGACTTTGGTCTTTATCTTCAGCCATTCTTATCTTTCTATTAAATTACTTTCTATCGACTCTAATGAACTTTTTGTTAGCTCAGCAAAAGCATTACCCATCGATTGAGATGATAAATATAGTATTAAAAATGCTAACAACATAGTAACTGGAAAAGCAAAGGAAAACATATTTAGTTGTGGTGCTGACCTAGTAATTATTCCAACTGCAATATTAGTTAAAAGAAGGGCACCAACCACCGGTAACATAATAAGTCCTCCAGTATAAAACATTGCGCCAGTTGCTTGTATTCCTAACCCAACTAATGAAAGACCAGGTAAACCAGAATTTATTTTATATATTTCGAAGCTTTTAAATAAGAATTCAATTGCTAATAGATGTCCATCTAAAGATAAAAAAATAGTTATCAAAAATAAATCTAGCACCAGGCTAATAACTGGAGTTTGACCACCTGTCTCTGGATCAATCATTTGAGAGAAGCCAAGCCCAGTTGTTGACGCAATTTTTTCACCAGCTAAGGCTGCTGCAGAAAACCAAATAGTTAGGGTAAGTCCAAATGCCAGACCAATTAATGCCTCAATAATTACAATTGAAATTAAATTCTGATAAATTTCCTCAGAAAGTTCAATGTCTGACAAATAACCAAAATAAAAGAAAGAAATAACAAGAGAAAAAACTATTTTAACATTAAGAGGTATACTTCTCGAACCTAAAAATGGACTTGAAATTAAGAACGCAGATAATCTGACAGAGCAAAGAAAAAATTTGAATAAATAATCTAAAAGTAGGTTCAGATCTAGACCTGGTAATACATCCATAGGTTGATAAAATGGAAGTGGAATAAACACTTATTTAATTCCTGAAATTGAATCAAAAATAAAGTTGAAGTAATCTGTTAAACTTACTAAAAAGAAATTTGCTAAAAACCCCATGGCAAATATCACTAAAACAATTTTAGGAACAAAACTTAGAGTCATTTCCTGTATTGAAGTTGCAGCTTGAATAATTCCAATTATTAAACCAATTGCTAAAGCAGCACCTAAAAATGGACCGCTCGAAATTAATACTTGGTAAAAAGCCAACCTTACCATTTCTACATTTTCATCAAATCCCATTATATTTCTCCTTTAATCAAGAAAATGTTCCTACCAAAGAACCAACTGTCATTGACCAACCGTCAACAAGTACGAAAAGAAGTAATTTAAACGGAAGAGCTATTAACATGGGAGATAACATCATCATGCCTAAAGACATTAATACAGATGCTATTACCATATCAATTACTAAAAAAGGAAGAAAAAGCAGAAACCCGATTTGAAAAGCCGTTTTTAACTCACTTGTAATGTAGGCTGGTAAAACAATATAGAATGGAACTTGAGAATTATCAACAAACTCTCCTTTATCTGCTAAATTTGAGAACATTAAAAGATCATTTTTTCTTGTATTTCTTATCATAAAGTTTTTTAGTTCTCCTCCACCAGTTTCTATAGCTTCACTTAAATTCATTTCTCCAGCATTATAAGGTCCTGAAACCGTGGAATAAATCTTATTAAAAGTAGGTGCCATGATAAAAAAAGTAAGAAATAAAGAAATAGCAACTAAAATTTGATTAGGTGGTGTTTGCTGTGTGCCGAGAGCTTGCCTAAGAATAGACATAACTATAATTACTCTTGTGAATGCAGTCATACCCAAGACTAAAGATGGTAAAATTGTTAATGCTGTCATTAAGGCAAGTATTTTTAAAGACAAAGAATATGTTTTGGTACCATTTGCGGACTCTGTAATAGTCAAAGCTTCTAGTCCACCTGGGGAAACTTGAGCGGAAGTAATGAAAGGTAACAATAATACAAATATAAAAAGACTAAATTTTCTCATTTGATAACCTTTTTTCAATGACTTTTTCAAGATTGTTAACTTTTAAATTGTCAGATTTTTTGATTTCTGTAAGAAGAGCGCCTGAATTCTTTCCTGATATAAAAAGATAATCTTTATTATCTAAATTCAAAATCAAGGCTCTATCACCTTGACCTAAAATAGTAACCTCAGAAACTCTCATTCTTTTTTTTGAATTAATTTTTTGGGTTATCAAGTGTCTATTTTTTTTTATTAAATAAAACCCTAAAAATAGTAAAAATAGAAAACCTAAAACAAGCATGTAACTCGTAAAACCTGGTCCCTCGTAACCTGACATATTTATCTCCAATAATAATTATGGATAAATAATGCAAGAGCAATGCCGTTTACAGAGCAATGTCTGTAAGTAGTTGATTATATTGTGAAATAATGATTTATAAATTTCTATGTCAAACTTATGACATTAAAGGTTTTGAACAATTTCCTCTGTAGCAACTACCTCTGTAAATCTGATTCCAAATTTTTCTCCAACCATTACGACTTCACCTTTGGCTATTCGAGTTCCATTAGCTAATATATCGAGAGGATCTCCGGCTAATCTATCCAATTCCACTACGGAGCCTTCGTTTAATCTAAGTAAATCCTTGATTTTTATCTCGGTATTCCCCACTTCTACCGTTAACTTTACTTCTATGTTTTCTAAAACTCTCAAATTATTGACTGCTGCAGAACCAACAGCTTTTTCAGAGGACTTAGGTTTTTGATCATCCTTCAAAGTTTCTTCTTGAGTTTTTGTTTCTTGAGAAACGGATTCATCGGGATTAGCTTTATCGGCTGATTCCTGACTTTTTTCATTTTCATTTTTTGCAGTTTCTGCGTTCATTTTTTTCTCCTTAATTTAACCGTTTTAAAAGTTTAACACTTGCATTACCCTTAAATTCTCCCATTTCAGCACTAAAATATTTCTGATTTTCAACGTAAAATTCTACCGTTTCATCTAGATTAATATTTAAAGTATCTCCGGACTTCATTCTCAAAAGTTTTGACATTGCTACTTCCGGTTCTGATAAATTACTTTTTACATTTAAAGGTATTTCTAACACTGCTTTTTCAATTTTATCTCTCCAAGTCATATTAGATTCTACAACATCTGATTGAACTCTTGAGCGAAGCAGTGAGGATACTGGTTTTAAGGTTTGTAATGGATAAACAATGTCAAAGGACATTGAGTCAATATTAGGGAGTTGCATTACAAATGAACAAACTATAACTAAGTCAGTTGCTTCAACAAAAGCAGCAAATTGAGGGTTTTGTTCTCTGCTGTGAAATTTAATAGTTATGGGTGTTAAATCTTTCCAGCACTGCTCAAGAATATCGCTTACACCAACATTTATGACTTCAATAATTTTTTCTTCGGTAGCTGTAAACTCGGTTCTTGTGTTATCTGTTACCTCAAGTTTTCCTCCAAATCTACTACTTGTACACAGGCTAACAAAAGCGGGAGGAATTACGGTTAACATAGACCCTCGCAACTCTTCAATTCTACTATTAGTAAGACTCATGAAAGCATCTAAACCAGAACTATATTCTTCGAATGATTTTACTTCTGGAGGAAATGAACTTATTCTTGGTTGAACTCTCAATAACGGAAGGAAAACGCTCCTTACAGTTCGGGCAAATCTTTCATTAATTAACCTTAACGCATAGTAATCACCAAGTAACGTGAGATCGTCTGAGCCAAAATTAAATTTTTTGAATTCGATGTCTTTTGGATCTCCAACAGAAGTTGACGCACCTAAATCACCCGATTTAAGTCCATCCATTAATGCGGTAACTTCTTCACTGGATAATTTTCTTGATGGCTCACTCATAATATCTCTATTGTATTACAAAAGATGTGAAATGTACATTTTCAATTCCACCAAATCCTTCAACTTTAAGTAGCATGTCATTAATACTATCTTTGATAGCATTAGCTAATTTATCTTTTCCTTCTCTTCCATCGATATCTTCTGATGTAAATTCTGACATACTCGCTAAAATTTCGGATCTTAAAGCGAGTTGATGACTTTCGACATTTTCCATTACCTGTTCATCATATTGCGTTGAAACTCCAACTGATATTTGCAAAAACTTTTTAGACCCTTTTAGATTAGATGTAAAATTTCCTGGAAATTCGTAATAAGTAGTTGTGAAAATTTCTTGTTCAGGTGTAATTTTCGGCATTTTTTTTGGGCCTGAAGGACAATTACCTTCTTCGTCCTTTTCTTCCTCAGTACAATCATTTTTAGCTGATTCCTCCTCTTCATTTGAATCATCATCGCCTTCTTTTTTATCAGGATTCTCTTTTTTTTCTATTATTTGTGATATTTCAGAAGATGGATCGGTTTCTTCGCCACCAGCTAGAAAAACTCCTAGGATTGCTCCTACACCTAGTAAAACAACCCCGCCTACAATCATTAAGATTAATTTAACTGGGGATTTTTTATTTTCTTCTTGATTATTTTCTTCAGCCATAATTACTCCTTGTAAAATACATTAATTAAGCATTAACATCAATGTTATGGTTTGAATTATTAGTTGGTTTATCAATCGTATTTTTTTTACCGTTTAATGATAATTTATTTGAGTTACTATCATCTCTTTTTTTTTGGTCTCTATGATAGCTATCACTGGACCCTTTATTCTCTGTTAAGAAATTAAATTCCTTTTCTTTATTCAATAAGTCATTGATTTTACCCAAATTGTCACTCAAGATGTTAGCAGTCTCCACATTTTCAGCAGTGATATCAATTTTAGTTGATTCGTTTTCTACTCTGACTTCTAAACGTATTTTACCAAGATTTTTAGGCTTTATATCTATTTCAATTTTATTAGCATTATTTTTGATTGAATCCTTAATTAATGATGAAAGTTTTTCATCCCAATTATTTTCCATTAAATCGAGTAAATGATTATTTGTATTATTTGAAACATCAACTTTCCTCAAATTTGAATCATTCTTTAGGTTAGTTAATTTATTAATATTACTTGATACTGACTTATTATCTGAAACTTTTGGAATTAACACTCTACTGACGTTTTTTACTTTATTATTAATCGATAAATCAGATGATTCGTTAACAGTAGAGAATTTTTTATTATCAATCTGCTTTTCTTTTTTTTTTACCTTTTTCTCAAACATTTCATTATTGATAACCTTTTGATCCTTCTTAATCACTATATCAATAGGTATATTTTTAATCGGATTTTTTTCAGTAACTTCTAATTCTGGTTTTCTTAAAATATTAACCGATAAGTTATTTTTGATTTCTAATTTATTTTTAGTTTTTTTATTACTTATTAATTCAATTTGATTAGAGAATTTATCTTCACTTTTGTCCTCTGATATCATTGGAGTGTTTAAATTAAGCTTATTTTCTATTTTAGAATTAAAAAAGTTTTCAGGATTTTTGAATTTTTGATTAGTATTTAATATAAAATCTTTAGACTTAGATTCAGGGACTGGTTGAACTTCTTCAACATTTATACCAATTTCCTTATAAAACGTTTGAGCAAGATATTTTGCAATTTCAATCTCATTTTCTGTTATATTTGCTTCAGCCTCCAAGTCAACTTTTTCAAAGTTGTCGTTTGGCTGGATGTTCTCATCTAGTATATTTTTAATTTCTCCATTTTGAAGATCAATCAAATTTTCTGGATTTGAATTCATTAAAGCAAAAAGTTCAGCAAACAACTCATCTTTATTTTCTTTAGATTTGCCAATAGATAATGCTCCATCTAGCTGAGACATAATATTTTTACTTATAGAAACCATAATTATTCACTAATTTGCAAATATAGTGCCACTAAATCTAAATTATCGAAATTTTATTTACAAAGGTTTCAGCTCTTAATTCTTTACTTTTCAATTCTATTTGTTCTTTTTTTTGTTTATGAGAAATAATCTTTTCTTTTTGCTTTTCTATTAAATTAATTTCCACAAGGTTATTGTTTATTTCTGTTTGAATGTGAGAATATCTATTATTAGATACTTCCAATCTTTTACTAATTTCATTATTAAAATCTGAAAGTTGTTTTAAATGATTACCTGACACTACACCCTCATCCGGTATGTTTTGCTTAAGTACGTCTTCAAGATAGTCTTTCACCGAAAGTAACTTTTCTTTTTCGTCATTTAAAGTATTTAAATTGGATATTAATTTATTTTTTTTAATTTTTTTTAATTTTAGTAGAACTTTGTATTTATTTTTTTTCATTGAGTAATAACTTTTTCTAGTTTATTTAAAGCATCATTAAAGTCAGACTTAGTATTATAATTCTGTTTGATTAGTTCGCAAATTTTAGGCCAACTTGACATTGCGATATCAATATCTTGGTTTTGTCCTTTTGTATAACCACCCATCAGAACAAGATCCTTATTTTCTTGATAAATAGAATACATTCTTTTTGTAAATTCTGCTTTCTTCATATGTTGATCATCTACAATAGAATTCATGACCCTGCTCAAAGAAAAATTTATTTCTACAGCTGGAAAAATACCAAGTTGAGCTAGCTCTCTTGATAATACAATATGACCATCTAATATTGCACGAGCGGTGTCAACAACTGGGTCATTAGTATCATCAGAATCTGCTAGTATTGTGTAAAAACTAGTTATTGATCCTTCATTTTTTGTTCCAGTACCTGTTCTTTCAATTAGATTTGGTATCATCGATATCACAGACGGTGGATATCCTTTTGAAGTAGGCTGTTCACCAAGTGCCAAACCAACCTCTCTTTTAGCATGAGCCACTCTAGTAAGTGAATCCATTATTAGTAGTACATCTTTTCCCTTAGATCTAAAATATTCTGCTATAGCTGTAGCTCTTTCTGAACCTTTAATCCTCAAAAGAGGTGATTTATCAGCAGGAACTGCCACAATAGTTGTTCTTTTTTTAGTTTCACTATTTAATATTTCAGAAATGAAATTTCCTAGTTCACGACCTCTTTCTCCTATTAATCCAACAACAACAACGTCAGCTTTTGTAAATTTTGTCATCATTCCTAGAAGAATTGATTTTCCGACACCTGAACCTGCAATAATACCTAATCTTTGGCCTTTTCCAACTGTAAACAATGAATTTATTGCACGTATACCAACGTCAAGTTTTTCATTGATTGGTTTTTTATCCATCGGGTTAATGGGTTTGCCGTTTATTGGCCAAATATCATTTGTAAAAATACTTTTTTCAACATTATCAATTGGATTTCCAAAAGCATCGGTTACCCTTCCAAGGATTTCATCTCCAACATTAATGTTCGTTGAGGCATTTAAAACGTTAATTGCAGAGCCAAGAACAATATTTGCATTTTGGCTATGTACAGCTATGACATTCTTATTTTCTTTAAAGCCTATAATCTCTCCTGTAACTGTACTTCTATCATTACATTCTATCTCGCATATAGTACCGATGGGCGAGGGGAAAGAATCACATTCAATTATCCTACCATCAAACTTTGTAGTCTTACTTTTATAGAATAGATTATTAACAATAGAGTGTTTTTTTATATTCTTTATTATATGTTCCGAAATAATCATTTTTGAGGAACCTCTTTACTTGACTTATTAATTTCACTAGTCTTGGATTCCTTAATTTTTTCAATATCATTTTCTACGGGAGTAGAATCAGAATATTTCACTTTTTTTTGGGCTATTTGCTTGACTTCAATCGAACCTGCTTTAATTAATATATCGGCCCTTTCTAGTTCAGAGTTTTCAAATAATTCAAAAGGTAAAATTATTTTTTTATCATTTAGGTAGCTTTTTATTACCTTAAAATCTTTTGAATTTAAAAAAACTTCTAAATTATCTACCTTAGAGTTAACTGAATCTACGACGGTTGATATTTTTTTTTGAAAGAATTCTGTGTTGGTGTCAATTTCATAACCAAGTATTTCATTTAATGCTTTTTTTAATAATTCAGTAACTGATAAATTAATTTCCTTAGTTAGTTCTGGTGTCTTAAGAAAAAGATTATCCGACATATTCTTTAGCGATAATGCTAGCTCATGATCTCCTCTTTGAAGTTCTTCTTTTATTTTCTGTACACCTAAATTATAGCCTTTATCATAATGTTCTTTAGCCAACTTTTGAGCTATTTCATTTGCTTCAGCTTCAGTATATTTTTTTTCTGGTTCAGTAATCGTTGATGAATCTTCTGATTTGATTTCATCAACATTTTGTTTAATGTTATTTTCATCTGCAGCCTTATTATCACTTTTTTCTGAAGAGTCACTTTTGGACTTTGCTAGGGATAATAGGTCTACTTTTTTATAGAGATTTGTAACATTTGAAGAAATTTCTGATTCTTTTTGGAAATCTGATATTTGTTTACTTAAAAGACTAAGTATTTCTTCCGTATCTAAAGCATCAGAAACTTTTTTTTCGACTGGTTCGCTTTCATTTGAATTTTCTTTTAATTGCATCATACGAAATCATCCCCACCTCTTCCCGCAAGTACAATAGTTCCTTCATCAGACATTGTTCTGGCTACATTAATCACTGCTTTTTGAGCTTCTTGAACCTCGGTTAATCTTATTGGTCCTAAAACCTCCATTTCATCCTTAATATTAGCTGCCGCTCTTTGTGACATTGATGCGAAAATCTTATCTTTTAAATCATCTTCTGTTCCTTTGAGTGCAATAATTAAAATTTCTTGATCAACATTTCTTAGAAGTGTTTGCATACTTCTATCATCCATTAGAATTAATGTATCAAAAGTGAACATACTTTCTTGAATCTCTTTAGCTAAATTTCTATTTTTTTCTCCGAGAGTTTTCATTACTCTTTGTTCCATATTTTGTTTTGTATAGTTCATTATGGAAGCTGCTGCTTTAACCCCTCCTACTGAAGAAGCCCTCAAAGAAGTATTTGTTTTAAATTTTAATTGCATGACTCTTTCTAACTCAGCAAGTGCATCGGGCTGGACTGTTTCTAGGGTTGCTATACGATGAATTATATCAGATTGAATATCTTCATGAAGAAGACTGAGTACATCTGCAGACACCCCAGGTTCTAAGTAAGATATTATTAATGCCATAATTTGTGGGTGTTCATCAGAAATTAATTCAGCCACAGATCTAGCATCCATCCAATCAAGTATTTCGATTGGTTTATTACTTTCGGTTGGAGTTATTCTTCCTAATACGGATTCTGCTTTATTTTCACCTAATGCTTTAGTCATGACATTTTTAATATAGTTTGATGATCCCATACCCAGATCAGTCTGTTGTTTTATTACTGCAAGAAATTCATCTAATACTTGATTGACAGTATCTTGGTCAAGACCTTGAACATTATACATTTCTTTACCTAATTGCTGTACTTCTTTAGGGCCTAGGTTTCTAAGAATTTCTGATGCTTCATCTTCACCTAACAACATCATTAAAATTGCACATTTTTGTGTATTATTTAGTTTATCATATGTCGACTTATCATCTTCGTCAGATTTAGTTTCTTGAGTTTTTTCAGCCATTATCTGCTCCTTATTTTAAACTATACATCTTTTTTCATTAGTTGTCTGAAGACATTTGAAACTTTACCCGCTTCATCTCCAACAATCATTCTAATTACAGCAACCTTATCGTCATATGTGTTAGCTGTATCCAACATTTCAGCAGAGATTGAAGCTTTTTTAGGTTTAAGTTTAGCCTTAATATCTTCAAGTGACTCACCTTCTTCAACTTCAACTTCATCTGCATCTTGGGCCTCAAGGTCGTCATCCGTAGCTGCAGGTCCAGCGCCACCTCCAACACCAGCAGATGGTACTAAAATTCTATTAAGTAATGGTTTTAATGCTCCAAATGTAATTATAGCAAGTATAAGAACGGTTGATAGTTGTGTGATTAAATTTTGAAACCAGGACTCTTCATACCAATTAGTTACTAGTACCTGAACCTCTTCGATGAACTCACCACTTGTTACTACAATACTGTCTCCTCTATCTACATTAAAGCCAACAGCTTCTTTTACTAAAGATGATATTTTCTCTCTATCTTCATCACTTATGGGTTCTGAAGTTTGTCCTTCCGGTGTTTCAACCACTTTGTTTTTAACAAGAACAGCTGTCTTAATTTTAATTATTCTTCCAATCTGACCAACAGTAGTACTGAGTTTTTTACTTACTTCATAATTTTTAACATTACTCGATGATCTTTGTTTGAACTCTGCATCTTCTCCACTTTCAGGAGCATCTACTTGTAAATCAGCTGCGAGTGGAGCCTGATTAGCTACAGCTCCAGGCACGCCTCTAGCAGGTCTGTCAGTAGATTCATCCATACTATTTTGTTCGCTTCTTGTCGAAATTGACTCAGGATCAAAAACTTCCTCAGTTGTTTGGTTAGTAGTAAAATCCATTTCCACATTAACTTGTGCTGTTAAATTACCAGCACCGACAATTGGTGATACTAATGAAATTATTCTTTCTCTATAGAGCTTTTCAACTTTTATTCTATGAGAAAGTTGTTTGTCAGTAAGTGCTATATTTGGGTCATCTTCTGGCTTGGAAAGTAATTTTCCATATTGGTCAACTACAGTAACATTATCTGATGACATGTTTGGAATTGATGATGACACTATATGTACAATTGATCTAATTTGTTCTCGTGTAAGAACTCTTCCATTAACAAGTTTAACAAATACCGAAGCAGTTGGTGGTGCAGAGTCTCTAACAAAAACTGATTTTTCAGGTATTGCCAAGTGAACTCTTGCACCCATAATATTTGAAATTTCATTTATTGACCTTGCAAGTTCAAGTTCTTGGGTTTGCTTCATTTTCATAAATTCAACTGATCTACTTGTACCCATAGGAATTGTTTCTAGCATGTCATAGCCCTGTGGAACAGAGCTTGGCAACCCTTCGGATGCTAACTTCATTTTTGCCTCATAATAGTCAGGCTTCGGTACAAGCACCTCACCTGTTGTTTGGTCAATTGATACGTCAATACCATTATTTCTCAAAACATCTACAACCCTTGATTTTTCATGCTCTGGAAGTGCTGAAAAAAGGGTTGTTCTTGATGGCTCCTTAAATGAAATAAAAAACACTAACCCTAGAAAAATTACAAATAAAGTAATCATTACAGGAACAGACCTTTGAACTGCAGGCTCATTGGAGTATTTTCTAATTTTCTCAAGTGTATTTGAGATATTTCCTACTAGACCCTGATTTACCATCTTTGGGCTAGTTGTTGCTAATTCAGCATTTTTTATATCTTCAGCCATTTTTACTTTCCTTTATTTAAACAGGCATATTCATTATGTCTTTATATGCACTTAAAACTTTATTCCTAACATTTAATGTCATTTGAAAGCCTAAGCTTGCGATCTGTTGTTGAATCATTACTTTGGTTAGATCATTTTCTACACCTAACTCAAAGTTTTTCGTCAATTCAGCACTTTTAACTTGGTTATCCGAAACATCTTGGATTGCAGACTTAATATTTTCTAGAAAATTTTTTTCTTCTTCATAATTTACTTTTGGTGTTAAAGATACAACATCCTCTTGAATATTTTTAATTTGTTCTTGATTATTAATGTTACCTAAAGCAGGTTTTAAATTTGTAAGTCCAGGTTTCATGAGTTTCTCCTTTAAGCTTGCATTATTTTATTATCATTAAGATTTTCTTGAATATCTGAGTAAAGGTTATTTTTTCCAGAAATATCTATCATCACATCTTTTGCTTTAATTACATTACCCTCGCTCAAAACTATTGCTCTTTGTAAAACATTTTCCAGTTCCCTTACATTGCCTGGCCATTCATAATTTTTGAGAATATTTTGTGCATCTTTATTAATATATGGAATGTCGTTCTGAGAGTGTCTGTTGAGTAGCGCCACACTGATTGGAATTATATCCTCTTTTCTTTCAGATAGATTAAGCGTTTCTATTGGAAAAACATTTAATCTATAGTATAGGTCCTCTCTGAATTTTTTTTCCTTAACTTCATCCATCATATTTCTATTTGTTGTGGCAATAACTCTCACATCCACATCAATATCTCTTTGCCCACCAATTGGTGTTACTTTCTTTTCTTGAAGAACTCTCAATAATTTTGCTTGTAATGATAGTGGCATTTCAGATATTTCATCCAATAACAAAGTTCCAGTATCTGCGGCTCTAAATATGCCTTTATTAGCTGAGGATGCTCCCGTAAATGCACCTTTTTCGTGACCAAATAACATAGCCTCAAGCATATTTTCAGGAATAGCAGCGCAATTTATAGCTATAAATGGGTTGTTAGATCTTTGAGATTTTTGATGAATATAATTTGAAATTACTTCTTTTCCTGTGCCTGTTGGTCCATGTATGAAAACTGTGACATCAGTATTTGCAACCTTCTCAGCCATTTTTATAAGTGAAATAGTTTTAGAATCTGAGAAACTATATTTTTGTTTAGAAATTTGTTGAAAAACTATTTCTTTAATCACATCATCAAACTCTAAATAATTTATACATACGAATGAACCACCCATTTCATTTTCCATTAAATAATTCTCGGAATTTCCTGGGTTAAGAACAATAATTTTTGTACTACCAAAGTTTCTTGCAACTTTCATGAGACCAGATTTACCATTAACTTTATTTTCAAAATTCTTATGACAGATTAAAGTTGATTTTGCGGAGTTAATACTTTTAAATTCTTCTTCACTAATATTTTTCACTGATAAATCCTTCTCAGAAAAAAAATTATTAATATTCTGTATATTGTCAAATAATTCTTCAATAATTAATATGTTGTCCATCGTGTTATCCCTAAAAATTTATTTACAAATGGGTAAAAGCAAGAATGTTGCCAACTTTTTTTTTATTTTTAAATTTTTTTTTTTATTCAGTATAATCAGTCACTTAGTTTGATATTATTTAATTCTTCAAAATTTGAATTTGATTATTGTCATTTTTCTGACATTATTTAAATTAATTGAATATTAAATGTCAAAAATTATAAAAGGTAGCTGTGAGGCAACGAAGAACCTTATAAAGCTTGTTGAAATGGTTTCTCAATCCAATTCAACTGTTTTGTTAAGAGGAGAAACTGGTTGTGGTAAGGATGTAATTTCAAGGGCTATTCACGAATCATCAAGTAGAAAAGGAAAATTAGTCAATGTTAATTGTGCAGCTATACCTGCTGAATTATTAGAATCAGAATTGTTTGGTCATGAGAAAGGAGCCTTTACTGGAGCAGATTCAAGAAGAGAAGGAAGATTTGAAACATCAAACAAAGGGACATTATTTTTAGATGAAATAGGAGATATGCCTTTGCCACTTCAAGCTAAATTACTTAGAGCGATAGAATCAAGAAAGATTCAAAGAGTGGGGGGTAAAGAAGAGATTGAATTAGATTTAAGGTTGGTTTGTGCAACTCACCAGAATATTGAAAAGAAAATTGATGACGGAACCTTTAGAGCAGATTTATTTTACAGGATAAATGTTTTCCCAATTGAAATACCGTCTTTATCAGAGAGAAAAGAAGATATACCTGAGCTCGTTGAACATATTCTCAAAGAAATCAAGCAGTCTGGGTCAAACATACCAAGTTTTGATAATTCATCGATACAAGCATTGAAGGAATATATTTGGCCAGGAAATATTAGAGAACTCAGAAACGTTATAGAGAGAGCTGCAATTATTTTTCCATCCAAAGCAATCAACGCAAAGAATATAAGAGAGAATCTATTGAGGGTAAATGTACCAGATAACCAAAATGAAAAAAATGAAATATGGGATATGACATCAAACTTAAAAGATATTGATCTCGATGAGAATTCAGATGAAGAGAATTTTTCAATGCCACATCCAAGTCATTATAAAAAGTGGTTTGAAATTCTTGATCAAATTGATTTGAGGAGACATTTAAGTGAAGTGGAGCTTGTATTGATTGAAAGTTCTTTAAAGAATGCAAATGGTTCTGTGACTGATGCTGCAAAAAGTCTTAAAATTAATAGAACAACATTGATTGAAAAAATGAAAAAATATTCGATACCTAAGGTTGGTTTAGATTAAAGGTTTATAGACCTAAATGTTTAATGCCCTTTCTTTTAGCAATCTTAATTTGCTTTTGTCTTTCTTGATATCTTCTAACCTGCTTCTTATTTTTATTATTGAAACATTTTGGGCAAGATACACCAATTTTAAATAACTTTGATTTTTGATCTTTTATAGAAATTGGGGACCTACATGCAAAACATTGAGAATAATTTCCTTTTTTAAGAGCATTATTTACCGAAACTCTATCATCAAAAACAAAGCAATCTCCTTTCCAATTTTTTTTTTTATTTTTAGTTTTCTGTAAATAATTTATTATTCCTCCTTTCAACTGATATACATGTTTATATCCTCGTGAAATTACCAAATTACTTGCTTTTTCGCATCGAATTCCACCTGTACAAAACATTGCAATCTTTTTGTTGTGAAATTTTTCTTTATTATTTTTAAACCACTCTGGAAATTCTCTGAAATTATTACTATTTACTTTAATTGAATTTTTAAATGTACCTATGTCACTTTCATAATAATTTCTAGTATCTAAAACAATCACATCATCTTTGGTAAATAATTCATCCCACTCCTCAGGTGTGAGATATTTACCAGACTCATTATCTGATTTGACTGTTATATCACCCATTGTTACGATTTCTTTTTTGAGCCTTATTTTTAATCTTAGAAAAGCGTGTGAGTTGTGTTTTTGTTTTTTAAATATGAGATTTTCATTAAATAATTGATTTAACTCATGCTGAATTAATTCAAATTCTTTCTCAGGAACTGAAAATGCTGCATTTATTCCTTCATGTCCTATCAAGAATGAGCCTTTTACATCAAATTTTCCAATTTTATTTTTTAGATTTAGTTTTAGCTGATCTATATTTTTAAAAGGTTTGAATTTATAAAAATTTGAAACTATAAAGCTTAAATGCATGATTTTTTTTTCCAAAACTTTTTAAAAGCTATTGTTGCAATTGATCCAATATCACTAATTCCAATATTTACGACTATAACTAGTAGCCTTAGTCTAAAAAAAACATTTAATTTAGCAATTATAGTTTTCTTAATAACAACCTTTATATTAACATTTTTTTCAATTTTTGGGAATATTTTTCTCAGTTTCATGGGAATATCTCTTGGTTCATTCCAGATTGTAGGTGGCCTATTTTTATTAATAATCTCATACGAAATGGTCTTAGAAAAGAGATTAAAGAGAAAAAAAAATTTAACTGATAATCTTTTAGAAGATAATCCTATTGATGGAATAGCGGTTTTTCCTTTATCAATTCCACTTATAGCAGGTCCATCAGCAATAACCTTAGCTGTTCTGATTTCAGAAAAGTTTGATTATACTCTAAAAAGTTTTTATTTTCAAATATCACCAATGATCTTAACTTTATTTATTACATCATTGATTATTTATTTATCAAAAATGGTTGGAAATTTTATCAACATGACAATATTAAACATAATACAAAGAATATTTGGACTCATTTTAGGAGCTCTTGCTATTCAATACGTTATAAATGGATTAAAGTTAGAGTTATGACAAAATCACCTTGCATTGGTAAATGTCAACTAAAACCTTCAAGTCAGCTTTGTGAGGGTTGCTTTAGAACTTTGGAAGAAATTACAAATTGGTCAAATTACTCAAATTATCAAAAGTTAAAGCTTTTGAAAATTCTTAAAGAGAGAAAAAATGTTTAAACTAATGTTTTTATTAAATTTACTTTTCTTTTCTTATTTAATTGCAAATTCATCATGGCATGGGGCTTGGATTGCTCTAGATGAATGGCAGTCTGAATACATTGTTGAAATCAATGAAGATGGAACTGCAACATCAGAATACGGCAATGGAGAATCTGGAATATGGAAAATTAAAGATGGTAACTTAGAGATAAGGTGGGATTCAGGAAAGATAGACTATTGGTTCAATGGTGTAATGGGTTTTCAGCGTTTATCAAAAAGTTCCAACAAAACTTATACTTCTGGATTAAGAAAGAAATCACTTGATAATCATTAAGTTAGGTTTTTTCAAAAAATTGATAACTTTATTTAAAGAATCTGATATGGTAAGAGTTCTATTTTGGAATGTCAGAATGTAAACTCCTCTTCTTCTAATTTTTTTAATTTGAAAAGAGGATCCATATTTTAGTGACCGATAGATCGAAAAGATTGCGTATTCATTATTAAAGCTTATTGAATAATCTTTCCATTCACCAATTGAAATTTTTTTAGAATAAAGTTCCATTATTTTATAAATTTCCCTTTTCTCGAAGATAGCAGTTTTTTTGTATTTTAAATTATTCATAAATAAAAAAAATTGAATTTTTAATTTGATAGAATATAAATATCTATGAATTATATGATATTTACAATAGAAAAAATAGGTAAAAATGACTGATGAATTTATAAGGGAAGTTGACGAAGACCTAAAAGAAGAAAAAAGACTTAAGCTTTGGAAGAAGATATTTCCATACGTAGTAAGCGTTTCTTTAGGAGTAATTTTATTTGTATCCGGTTTTGTGTTTTGGGAAAATTTCTCAAACAAACAAAGGCAACAACTTGGAGATGATTTTACAGCAGCTGTTATCCTTGCTAATGAGGAAGATATTGATGCATCGTTACTTGCTCTTGAACGAATAGTAGACGAGGGGTCAGATGGTTATGCAACAATGGCTAAAATGAAACAGGCTTCACTTTTAATTGGTCAAGGTAACTTAGAAGATGGATTAAATATTTATTTGGATCTTGAGAAAAATGCTGTAGACCAATCTTTTAGGGATATAGCAACAATATTATATGTTTTAAACTGTTTGGATTCGGTGAATAAAGAAGAATTGATAAAAAAAATTTCGCCACTTGAGAATAGTCCTATTTGGAGATCATCAGCGCTTGAGATCAAAGGTTATATTTATCTCAAGGGCAATCAAAGAGAAAAAGCAATTGAAACTTTTAAAACTATTGTAAACCTTCCTACGAAACCTGGTGATTTAGTTCAAAGAGCAAAAAATATCATTAACCTTTTAGAGGATAAGTAGTTTGATAAATAAAAATGCATTTTTAAGCATTTTACTGTTCCTGATTTTAGGATGCTCGATTAATGATATCACTTCAATTTTTGAGGAAAAAGAAGTTGTATTGCCTGGTAAAAGGGTAAATGTATTTGATTTTGAAGATGATATAATTGTAAAAGCCAATAAGAGAATACAAATTGACAAGCCAGTTGAAATAAAAAATTGGAGTCAACAATTTCAAAATGAAAAAAATCATCTTTTTCATTTTAAAAGTAAAAAAACATTAAAATTAAAAAGAAAATTATCACTTGGAGATATTTCATTAGATAGAATTAATTTAATTGCACAGCCTATAAACGATGGGATAAATTTTTACTATGCTGATAAAAATTATAATCTTATATCTAAACAATTTACTTCAGGCAAACTAAACTGGACAGTCAAACTCCAAAATGAAAAAACTGAAAAGGTTTCTTTTTTGGGCGGAATGAGTCTTAATGATAAAAATTTGCTATTAACAACCGGTTTAGGAAACGTTTACTCTATTGACTCCTTAACAGGAAAGATAGGTTGGATAAAGAAATTTCTCGTACAATTTTCAAGACCTCCATTAGTTTACAAAAATAAAGTTATAGTTGTTTCCGACGATAACCAAACATTTTGTCTCAATCTAGAAAATGGAGAGTTAATTTGGACTCATATTGGTAATCTCGAAGAAGTTTCAATAATTGGTGGATCAAAACCAGCTGCCTTTGGTAACTTTATTGCTCTATCTTACTCATCAGGCGAAATTTATGTTTTAGATGAAAATGATGGTTCTTTGGTATGGTTTGATAATATTGACTCTGGCAACTACTTTTCTAGATCTGCACTTAATGATATCCAGTCACCTTTATCAATTTATGATGAAAAGTTATATGTCCCAACTTTTTCAGATAAATTTTTAGTTTATAAACTTGAGGATGGTTCAAAAAATTGGGAACTCAAAATTTCATCAATTAATCAGGTAGTTATATCAGGCGATTCTCTTTACGTAATCGATACACTTGGTAAACTTCTCTGTCTTGATAGTAATTCTGGCAAACTGTTATGGGCTGTGCAGCTAAAAACTAATAAAAAAGGTGAAGAAATAAGGTGGTTTGGCCCGCTTTTAACTTCAAACAAGTTAATAATCGCTAATTCCTCAGGTACGATTCTTTCGCTTTCACCGTTCACTGGCAAGACTCTTAGTAAACTAAATCTTGATGAGGAGTTTGTGATGTCTCCAGTACAAGTAAATCATGAAGTGATTCTAATCACAAAGAATGGTACTGTTTTTGTTTTAGGTTAAAATGCTAAACAAAATAATAATTCTTGGAAAACCAAACGTTGGAAAATCTTCGATATTTAATTTGATAGTAAAAAAAAATATCGCTTTAGTAGATGATTTTGCAGGATTAACGAGAGATATAAGAAAGAAAAATATTACTTTATGGGAGAAAAATGTTGAAATAATGGACTCTCCTGGTTTGACGTTTTCAAATAATAAATTAGAAAAACAAATTAGTGAATTTACTTTAAATACTGTTCAACAATGCGAACTTATATTGTTAGTCATCGACTTGAAAAATGATTTAACAACTGATGATCATAATTTAATTAAATTAGTAAGAAAGTTAAATAAGAAAATAATCATAGTATTTAATAAATGCGATATTAAAAAAAAAAAGGAACATATAATCAAGGGTTTTAATAATAAAGTCTACACCTCCGCAACTCACAATATTGGAATTGATGACCTTAAATGGGAAATATATAAGAATATTGAAATTAAAGAGGATATTAATGTAGATAACACGCAATTCTCAGTAGCAATTGTTGGAAGAACAAATGCTGGAAAATCTACTATCTTTAACTTACTTAATAAAAAGTTAACATCTCAGACAAGCGAACTACCGTTTATGACTAGAGATACTGTAGAGTCTGACATAATTCTTAAAAATCTTAAATTTAAGGCTTTTGATACTGCTGGTTTTTCGAAAGGAAATAGAAGTCATGAAAAAGTTAACAAAATTTCTATTCAACAAACCTTAAAAAAAATTAGATTATGTCAAATGGTAGTAATTGTTTTAGATATAAATGACTATTTTGAGAGAATAAATTCTAAAATAATAAACTTAGTTTACAGTGAAAATAGATGTTTTTTAATTCTTGTAAATAAAACTGATACTTTAAATTTTCAAAAAAAAGAAATCGAGAATCATATTTTTGAGCTTAACCCTCAAATAAAAGGTTCATGTGTTTGTTTTGTTTCAGCTCTTAAAAACCATGGTTTTAAAGATTTTGATTCAATCATACAAAAACAACTTAAAGCATGGAAAAATAGAATTAAAACAAGTGAACTTAATGTATGGCTTAATAGTATTATAAATAAAAACCCACATCCTTTGAAAAATGGAAGTTTAGTTAAGTTTAAATTCATTACTCAAATAAATGTTGCTCCCCCAAAGTTTTTTATATTCACCAATTATCCAGATTATGTAAATACTCACTACAAAAGATATCTATCCAATAATTTAAAAAATAATTTTAACCTAAATGGTTTACCTATTAAAATAATATTTAAAAAGTCAACAAATCCATATGAAAATAATTAGTATATTTTTATTTCTTATCTCTTTTAAGTTCACAATCGCTGGTGAAATCGAAGTTTCTATTATTCTAGAGAACTGCAAATCTTGTCATGGTGAGAACTATGAAGGAAACGAATATATTAGTTCATTAAAAATGCTCGAAAAAAATGATTTTATTACAAGAATGAATGATTACATTATTAGAAATGATAGTGAAGTAATGTCTAGGATATCAAAAGTTTTTAACAAATCAGATATTCTTAAGATGGCGGATGTGATATATGGTAGAAAATAGTGCGAGAAGGAAATTTTTAAAGAAAATAGGACTTTATTCAAGTTTTATAGCCTTGAGTAGTTCGTTTATACCAAGGGGTTTGCAATCAAAAGTTAAATCAAAACCCAGAGTCGTTATAATAGGTTATGGAATTGGAGGCGCAACTTGTCTTGAATACTTAGTAAATTACTCTAATTACATGGAAATCGTTTTAGTTGAACAAAATAATAAAACTCAAACATGTCCATTATCAAATTTAGTATTATCAGATATTATTAGTTATAAGAGAATAGTTCATGAATTTGATTATAATAAATTTAAAAATATTAAGTTCGTAAACAGTTATGTTAATAAAGTTGTACCTTATAAAAAAGCTGTGGTTCTCAATGACGATACTAAATTATACTATGATTATCTTATTCTATCTCCAGGAGTTGGATTTAAAAACGATATAGAAGGTTATAATTATAAAGATAAAGAAATAGTTCCTCATTGCTGGGATGGTTCAAAGAATATAATAGATTTCAAAAGAAGGCTTAATGATTTAGAGAATAATTCTACTGTTATAATATCATCACCGGATTATCCATACAGATGTCCACCGGCACCATACGAAAGAGCGTGTTTGTTAGCAAACGTCCTTCAAAGAAAAAAGAAAAAGTTTAAAGTCTTAATATTAGATTCAAAGGATTCTTTCACTAAAAAAGAAAACTTCCAAAATGAATGGAAAACTATTTATAAGGATTCGATAGAATGGGTTTCGAGATCAAAAGGTGGACAAGTTGTATATTATGATAAAAGAAATAAATATGTAAAAACAAATTCAGGAGAAATTTTTAAAGGTGATTTTATAAATATAATACCTAATCAAACAACGTCAGACTTAATTAGTAAATCTGAACTTAACTCTAAAGATAGTTGGTGTTCAATTAACCCAGTTACCTTTGAATTAGAAAATTACAAAAATATTTTTGTTGTTGGTGACTCAATTAATGCGTGGGATATGCCAAAATCCGCTTTTTCTGCAAATAGTCAAGCTAAGGTTTTATCTTTAAATCTTATAAATAGAATTCTTAATAAACCGTTTATTGATCCAGTTTTTTTGAATACTTGCTACAGTTTCTCTACATCTAGAAGGGCATTTTCAATTTCATCATGGTACAAACTTAATAAAAATAAAAATAAAATAGTTTCCTTAGGGAGTAATACGAGTTCTTTAGATTATAGTGAGGGTGACTATTTAAGAGAAACTAAGGAGGCTTATGGGTGGTATGATAGTTTAGTCAAATCAATATATTATTAACAAGCTAAACATCTTTTTATAATGCTATTAACGGTAAAATCTAAATCTTTTTTTGTGAATTTTTTCTTACCTCCCAGTAACTTGGTTGCTCCAGCTAATAGCTCTTTTGATTCAACTAAGAAAAACTCAACACCCATTTTTTTTTTTTCTAGGTTAAGTGTCTGAACAAATGAATGATGAGCACCCATGGATATACTTAAAGAATTATGATAAGCTTTTCCATCTTGAATTGATTGGTTATTAAGAAATATCACTTTCGATTTACCTGTTTTTCCAAGTAATGGATTTAATTCTTTTAATATTCTCCAGTGACTATTAAAATTAATTTCCATAAGTTCGTTCCATTCTTTGTGAGAGAGGTCCAGTAAAGGTTTGAGACCATCAAATCTGCTTACTAGGTTTATCATTATATCTATATGTTTAAATTTTAGTGATACAATTTTTAAGATATCCAGATAGAAATTTTCAGACATAATATCGCTTTCAAGGAAAACAGGTTTTTTAAATTCATTTGGAATTTGATCACTTAATATTTTTAATTTTTCATTTGACCTTCCATGAACAATTAAATTGGCACCTTTACTTACAAATGAAGATGTCAAATGCTTTCCTATGAGACCTGTTGCACCAAAAATAATAATATTTTTGTCTTTTAGTTTATTCATTATTTACTCTCAATTAACAAGGATAATTGAGATGAGAGTGCTCCTGAATTTTGGTCAACCAACTCTACGGGATAGTCTCCACTAAAATAATGATCTGTAAATGCTGGGTTTTTATTATCTCTTCCATTTTTATGTCCTAAAGCTTTATAAACACCATTTAAGGATATAAATTTTAGACTATCGACTCCTATATATTTAGCGACTTCTTCAATTGTATATTTGGAAGCAAGTAGTTCATTTTTATTTGGTGTATCTATACCGTAAAAACACGGAAATTTTACAGGAGGGCTAGCAATTCTCATATGAATTTTTTTAGCACCTCCATTTTTTAACATTTCAACTATTTTTACCGAGGTGGTTCCTCTGACAATAGAATCGTCAATTAATGCTATATTTTTATTTTTAAAGGAATTTATATTTGGGTTATGTTTTAATTTTACTCCCAAGTTTCTGATTGAATTACTTTCTTGAATAAAAGTTCTTCCAGTATAATGATTTCTAATGATACCCAGCTCGAATGGTTTTCCTATTTTTTCTGCATAACCAAGTGCTGATGCATTCCCAGAATCTGGTATTGGGATAACAACATCTATTATCTCACTATCTGAGCAATTCTCTTTGGCAAGTTGATGACCAATTTTCTTTCTTACTTCATAAACATTTCTTCCATCTAAAATACTGTCAGGTCTAGCAAAATAAATATATTCAAATAGGCAGGGTCTTAGATTAGTATTGTTGAATGGCTTAAATGAAGTCAATTCATTATTTTTAAGAATTACAATCTCTCCAGGATCTACATCCCTAACAAGTTCAGCACCAATAATATCAAGTCCGCAACTTTCAGAGCTAAAAATATATGAATCATCTAATTTTCCAATTACTAATGGCCTTATGCCGAAAGGATCCCGAATTGCTATTAGAGAATCCTCTGTCATTAAAATTAACGAATATGCACCCTTTATAGATTGTAAAGAATAAACCAATCTATCTAAAAGATTTCCTTTTGAACGTGAAATAAGATGCAATATTACTTCTGTATCTGAGGTTGATTGAAAAATAGCACCCTCGTTGATAAATTTTTCCCTAAGATAATTGGTATTTGTTAAGTTACCGTTATGAGCAATTGCAACTCCACCAATATTTAGTTCTGAGAATAACGGCTGAACATTTTTTAAAGCCGATTCACCTGTTGTTCCATACCTGTTGTGTCCAATAGCTGTCATACCCTTTAAATGATTAAAAACCTTATTATCCGAAAAAACATCTGAAACCTGACCCATGCCTCTATGAGCAAAAAACTTTATTTTGTCTGTTGTTACAATTCCTGTCGAGTCCTGTCCTCTGTGTTGTAAGGCATGAAGCCCTAATGCAGTCAACTCGGCAGATTTTTCATGATTATAAACACCAAATATAGCACATTCATCTCTTGGTTTAGATTTTGAAAAGAAATAATGCATAACTAGTTTATATTATTTTCTATTATATTTTCTAAGTCTTTTTTATTTTTATCGTCATAAGTATTTTCCTCACTTTTATTTTTAAATTTGAGCTTAGACTCAATACTTTTTTTAAAAAGGAAGTTTGATTTTTCCTCAATTTCATCACGTAATCTTTTTGAATAATCATTGTCAATTTGCATAATTTCAAATATTTCTTTATTAGTGATTTTAACTATAGGTATTAGTTTAGAATTGTCTAAAAAATCAGGTTTTTCTCCTCTATAAAAATAATCATAAGAAAAATAACAAAAACTTATAAGCAAGTAACCTCTGGCTAAGCCATAAAAAAAACCTAAACTTCTATCAAGAATGCCAACAAATGAATCTTTAATAATTGATGAAATATTTTTCGTTAATAATGAGAAAATTATTAGTATTAAGACAAAAAACAAAGTATAGGATATGACTGACGATATGATAAGATTATTAAGTAAGGTATTTATATAGTTTGTTGCAATTCCACCATACAAATAAGACAAACCAATTGAAATAAACCAACCAGATAAAGATAGAATTTCCAACGAAAAACCTCTTACAAAGGCAAAAAAAGCTGAAAGAATTATTATTACTATAATTATTAAATCAAACATTAAATTTATATAACTCCATTAATAAAGTCTTTTAATTCTTTATTTTTGGTATTGTATATTTTTTTTGCATTGCCGTACCATTCAATTTTCCCGTTTTTTAAAAATGCTACCTTTTCTCCATATTCATTAACGCTCGACATGTCATGTGTGATAGTAATTGCAGTAATTTTTTTTTTCTTAACAATATCTCTTATTAAAATATTTATTTGATTTGAGAGTAAGGGATCAAGACCTGTTGTAGGTTCATCAAGAATGAGTACCTCTGGATTTTTCAATATTGCTCTTGCTAGACCAACTCTTTTCTGCGCTCCTACAGATATCTCTGATGGAAATTTACCTAATATTGTCTTAGATAGGCTTACCTCATTTAAAATTTTTTTAAGACCAATCTTTGGATTGCCAAAACTTAAATTGTCCTCGATATTCAGGCTATCAAGTAGAGCAGCATTTTGAAATAAAATACCAAATTTCGATGTATGCTCATTTAATTTTTTTTGATTTAAACTCTTTATATTTTCAGAGTTTTTAACTCTAATAAATCCACTGTTAAAACTCATTAAGCCACTTATGCACCTAGCTAAGACAGATTTACCAGAACCTGATTCACCTATTATTGAGAGAGATTCTGACTCAAATATATCAAGATTTAGATTTCTTAAAACATGCTTGTTATCAAATCTTACAAATAGATTCTTAATTGATATTTTTATATCTGTCATAGTTTAAAAAAAAGTGATGTTATAATATAATTCATTAGTAATATTAATATAGAGGAAGATACAACAGAATATGTTGTTGACTGACCAACGCCCTGAGCTCCTCCTTTAGTATTAAAACCAAAATAGCACCCAATAAATGTAATTATAAAACCAAAAACTGCAGCTTTTACTAACCCAGAAAAAATATCAATGAATTGAACAAAATTATATGTATTTTGCAGGTAGACTGAAGGATTAAAATTTAGTAAATTCACACATATTAAATATCCCCCGAGCACTCCAATTATATCACCTATTAAGACAAGAATTGGTAAAGATATTAGTCCAGCAATTATTCTTGGAGTTACAAGGTAGCAAAAAGGATTGGTGGACAGAGTTTTGAGTGCATCAATTTGTTCTGTAACTTTCATTGTTCCTATTTCTGCAGCAATAGCAGCACCTGCTCTGCCAGAGACCATTAATCCTGCTAAAACTGGTGCCAACTCTCTTGTTATAGAGAGCACCACAACATTTGGGATTGCACTCTCAGCTGAAAATCTTGAGAAACCAGTATAGGATTGTAATGCTAAAACCATTCCTGTAAATATTGATGTAAGCCCGACTACCGGTAATGAATTAAATCCAATCTTGACTAATTGACTGGTAAATATTTTGAAATAAAACTTTCCAGTTATAAGATATTTAAAAAAATCAATAAAGAAGATAACGACATCACCAATACTATGAAAAAAATTGAAAACATAATCACCTAATTTTTTAAAATATTTAAAAATTAGAAAAAAATAACTCTCCATGATTAACCAATATATTGTTTTTTAGCTCTACTACAAATATTTATTAAAATTTCATATGGTATGGTTTTACTTTTTTTTGCAATATCTTGTATTTTAATATTTTCACCGAGCAACTCAACCCAATTTCCAACCTTGATAGAATCATCATTAAGGTTTGTAATATCAATCATCATATAATCCATAGATATCGAACCAATAATAGGTAACTTTTTAATATAAAAAACTTCACTTAAATTACTTAATATTCTTGGGTAGCCATCTGCATAACCTACCCCAATTATTGCAATTTTTTTAATACTTTTTGCTTTGAAAGTTGAATTGTATCCAAAATGATTAATTAACTCCTCTGCTTTTTTTATTTGAAGAATTTTGGCAAAAAAGCTAAAAACTGGTTTAAATTCATTTGAATTTAGACCAAATATATTTCCACCACTTCTTACCATCCCATAATTTAAGGATCTAAGTTTAATTATTGCATTAGAATTAGATAAACTATGAATCGAGTCAGGAAAAAATTTTATTATCGTATCAAATTTCTCTTTTTGAATTTTATTCAGATTAGTTCTTTCGTCTGATGCAATTAAATGAGACATTACACACCTGATATTCAAATTGTTTGATTTACACAAATCTTTTATTTGTTCAGCTAATGAAATTTCTATTCCTAATCTATTAATGCCTGTATCAAAATGTAGTGATATATTTACATTTTTTTTAATTCTTTTTTTATAGTCAATAATTTTTTCTAGTTCTTCCATTGAATTAATAACAGGTGATATTTTGTGTTGAAATATTTCTTTTATTTCTTTGAAATTTTTATCAATTACACCATTTAATAAAAACAATTCAGATTTTTGTGAAATTTTTC
>JBELJQ010000042.1:0-5761 GCA_042090305.1 Candidatus Pelagibacteraceae bacterium
GCCTCACTTCCTTTTGGTGGTTTTAAAGAATCAGGATGGGGAAGAGAAATGGGTCATGAAGTGTTAAAAAATTATACAGAAGTAAAAGCAGTAACTGTTAATCTTTAATTTTGAGATGTAAATAAACCAAGCTAATTTTTATTAGCTTGGTTCTTTCTAATATGAATTCTTTAATAACTGAAAAAAACGAAAAATATATAAGAGTAAAAAGAAATATTTCTCATTTGTTTTCTTTCCTTGTTATATTTATTTACTTTTCTTTTATTTTTCTGATTGGTTTTAATCCGAAACTACTTGCTAAAGAAATAGAAAATAGCTCCATGACATATGGTGTAGCTTTTGGACTGTCAATTATAATTTTTTCAATAATACTTACACTGATCTATACACTCATATCTAATAGATATATCGATGAAATTAAAAAATAAATGCTAAATTTTAATAAACAAAAATATGGAAAGTAATTTTGTAGCTTCAATAATTTTTTTTCTCTTTGTATTTGTTACATTAGCAATTACGTATTTTGCATCAAAAAAATCAAATACAAAAGAAAACTACTATGCTGCAGGCGAAAAAATTTCTGGCTTTCAAAATGGTCTTGCGATTGCGGGAGATTATATGTCTGCCGCTTCATTCTTGGGAATTTCAGGTCTAGTTTTCTTATCAGGTTTTGATGGTTTGATTTATTCAATTGGTTTTCTAGTTGGATGGCCAATTATTCTTTTTTTAGTAGCTGAAAAACTAAAAAATCTTGGCAAATTTACTTTTGCAGATGTAACCACAATTAGACTTAAACAATCAAAAATAAGAATCTTATCTTCGGTTTCCACCCTTATAACGGTTTTATTCTATCTTATTGCACAAATGGTTGGGGCTGGTTCATTAATTCAAACTTTATTTGATTTACCTTACAACTTTGCAATCTGGATTGTTGGTATTCTAATGATAATTTATGTAAGTTTTGGTGGAATGATAGCTACAACATGGGTTCAAATTATTAAGGCATTTTTATTAATTTTTGGAGCTTCAGTATTAAGTTTCTTAGTTCTAAAGGAATTCTCATTTAGTTTATCAAACTTGATCGATGCTGCTATTTTAGCTCATAAATCAGGCATTGATATTTTAAAGCCTGGGAAGCTTGTAGCTGATCCAGTTTCAGCAATTTCACTTGGAATTGCTTTAATATTGGGAACTGCAGGTCTGCCACACATACTTATGAGATTTTTTACAGTTCCGGATGCTAAAAGTGCTAGATTATCTGCATTTTATGCAACATCATTCATAGGATATTTTTACTTACTTACATTCATAATTGGTTTTGGTGCAATAGTTTACTTATCAACAAATCCAAACTATACCAATGCAGAAGGTACCTTGATTGGTTCTAATAATATGGCAGCAATTCATTTATCACATGCTGTTGGAGGAAATATTTTTCTAGGATTTATTTCAGCTGTAGCATTTGCAACTATCTTAGCTGTAGTTTCAGGCTTAACATTAGCCGGAGCATCTGCTGTTGGAAGAGATTTATATGTCTATGTTTTAAATAATGGGAAGGCCGATGAAAAAAAGGAATTATTTGTCTCAAAAATATCAAGTGTACTTATTGGTATTATTGCAATCTTTCTTGGTATTACTTTTGAAGGACAAAATGTGGCATTTATGGTTGGACTAGCCTTTGCAATCGCTGCAAGTACCAATTTCCCTGTCCTATTTTTAAGTATTAACTGGAAGAATCTTACAACTAATGGTGCCTTTTATGGCGGGATGATAGGATTATTAATAACTGTAAGTTTGGTGATTTTAGGTCCAACAATTTGGGTTGATATTTTTAAATTTGAAAAGGCAATTTTTCCTTACAAGTATCCTGCTCTATTTTCAGTGACTTTATCTTTTTTAGCAATTTTCATTATCTCAAAATTAGATTTTAAGAGTAAATCTGATACAGATAAAGAAAAATTTATGGAGATGATGAAAAAAGCATATTTAGGGAAGTAAAAGTTGATTTTTATAGATATAGATAAACCGCATCCTCAAGAGATAAAGGAATGGATGAAAAAAAATAAATTAAATATTGATCAATCTGCTGAAATTTTAGGCATAAGTAAAAGGCAATTTTCTAGATTTCTTTCCGGTGAAACTCCAGCTAAAAGGGTTCACTCTTTAGCAATGCAAATGATTTGGATTCTATATGAAAACAAAAAAGATATTATTAAAAATGATAAAAATAATTCAAAAAAGGTAATTATACCCATCAAATAACTACTCTTTAAATAATTGGTAGACAACTTGTTTATTTTCAAATCGCATCTTTTTAATTACATCTAAAACTAAACCAGAAAAAAAACTTATAAATGATAATATCATTAGAAATCCAGCTAATATTGCTGAAGGTAGTTTTTCAACTAAACCAGTATTGTAAAAATCATGAACTACTGGTGTACCTAAAATTATGGATGAAATAAAAAAAAATAAACTCAAAAATGTAAAAAATAATAATGGCCTTTCATGCTTTATTAACATTAAGATTAGCCTAAGAATTTTTATTCCATCACGATAGGTACTTAATTTACTAAGAGAACCTTCTGGTCTTGAATTATACATACACTCTACTTCTTTAATTGAATGTTTTTGCTCTAGAGCGTGAATAGTTAATTCTGCTTCAATTTCAAATTCATTGGAGTAAACTGGAAAAGTCTTCACAAATCTTTTAGAAAAGACTCTAAAACCTGAAAAAATATCAGTTACATTCTTGCCAAAAAAGAGATTTACAAAAGAGGTGAAAATTTTATTACCTAGTAAATGGCCTCTTCTATATGCTTGTGAGTTCTTATGTACACGTTTTCCGATTACCATATCAAATTTTTCATTTTTAACATAATCTAACATTTTATTTATATTTCTTAAATCATATGTATTATCTCCATCCACCATAATATAATAATCATATTTATGGTTATCAGAGAACATTTTTCTAACAACATTTCCCTTCCCTCTCTCGCAAACCATTCTTACTTGAACACCAATTTTTTTTGCAACATTTACTGTTTTATCTGAAGAATTATTGTCGTAAACCACAATACCTGCCTTAGGTAAATATTTTTTAATATTATTAATTACAAGGCCTAAAGTTGATTCTTCATTTAAGCATGGAATTAAAACTAGAGCTTTCTTTTTCATTATGATGTAAATAATAATGTATTCGTTTCAGGTAATATTTTGTCAAATTTAAAACTATTAACTTGAAAATTTTTTAGTGGCTCAACTGACTCAATTCTATTATCAATTATGAACTTAGCCATAGATCCTCTCATTTTCTTAATTTGCATCCCAATATTTTTATATTCATCGTTTAATTTGGTTTTAAAATCAAAGTTAATGACTTTTGCACTAATTTTTTTATGATTTAAAACTGAGAAATACTCCTTTGATGACAAGTTAAATAAGAATGTTGAACCATTAATTTTTATTTCTTCATTTAAATTTTTAGAAACATCCTCTCTCCAAAATTTATAAAGATCAGAATTAATTAATTTCACAGTATTCGTCCCCATTTCTAACCTGTAAGGCTGGATAACATCAAAAGGTTTAAGAAGTCCATATAATCCTGATAAAATTCTTAATTTTTTTTGAGTATAATCATACAAATTTTCTTCTAAGCTTCTAATTGATAAACCATCAAAGGTTGCTCCAGTAAAAAGAAATACAGCAGGCTTTTTGATATTCTTTGGGTTATCAAAGTTTACAAATCTTTTTTTATTAAGTTCAATGAGTTTATCACTAATTGGCATTAGTGATTTAAGTTCTGAGGTACTTAAACCTTTTAAATTTTCGCTAAGTATTTTTATTTTTTTTTTAAATTTTGGCTCAGAAAACTTATAATTTACAGTTTCAGTTTCAATATTTAAATTTTTTGACGGTGAAATTATAATCATAAATATATGATAATAACTTTTTTTAAAAATTAAACTTTAATTATTTTACCATTGCCCACTGACCACTTTTTTCCCTACAAGCAGTGTCCAAAGTCTTCCTAGACTCACTATCTAAGAAGAAAGTATGTTCAATTAATCTGCATTCTGGCCCTCCATAATGTCCTTTAATTACTACAACACCTTCATTTCCACTTTTAGGATTCTTCCAATACCCTGATCGTACAAAATTATTATTATCGTTGATTTCTAATACCTTAATGGTTTCTTTTTTATAAAAATAATAGTCATCTTGACCTAAAAACTCAGAAAGGTACGACCCTAATAATATTCCAACAGCAGATCCAACTGTTGTACTAAAAATATCTCCATCAGAAAGCTCGTATCCTAAATAACCGCCAGCAGCTGAAGAAGAGGTTCTAACCACGGTATCTCTATCAAGATTTACTGCTGAGCAACCTGTTATAAAAGAAGAGATTATGACAATCTTAACAAATTTTTTAATCATCTAAATACCTTTTAGTTAGCCTTTCTCTCTCTAAAAATCTTATTTCTGAGTTGCTAATGTTACTATTATTTTTAATCTCAATTGATTTTGAAGAGTATCTATTTTTTATAAAATTTTCTTTTAGTTGACTGGCATAATTCATTTTCTCAACTTTTTGGTTTATTCTAATAATATTTGCAGTATGTGAATCGATTATTTCAGATTTACCATATGCTAAAGGGGAGCTTTTAACCATTGAATCAGAAATAAAACCAAGTGGTTCGAAGAATCCGCCGCTGTGAAGTTGTTTTAAAAAGTAACCCGAAGTTCCAGTTATTGTTAAATATTGTAAAGCATAACTTAAGCTTCTAGTTTTAGAGTTTAAGACACCTGCTTCTCCCTCACTTCCAAAGATCTCAGTAAAAGAATTTGATTGGACGCTTTTAAACAATAACAAAGCTAAGATTATAATTATAGTTCTCATAATTCTTAAAACGACTCATTTTAATAATATTTAGTTGTAGTTTAATGTTTCTATAATCATTAGCTTTTGCTGTATTGGTAGATTATTAAAATAGTTTTTATTTACATTAATTTGCCTACTGTTTTCAAACCTTGAGACAACATCAACTTTATTTTGATAAGTATTTTCTTTACTTAAAGAACTATCATAGTATTGATCATAGACTAAACCTACTCCAACTCCAATAAGCGAAAATTCAAATATATTTAGTGATTTGACATTCGAGAACGCCAGCATGTTAAGTAGAGCGAGAGTTATAGAGAATTTTGTCATAATATTACCTTTATGGTTAATATATAATTTTTTTTAGTTAGTGACAAATACTATTGTTAAAAGAAATATTGTATTGATTTTTATTCAGAAAAGGGGTCAAACATTCATTTAATACATTACCTATAATCCGCGTATTTATTCTCCCCTATTCTATTAAACCTTTTATTTAATATTTACAGGTTTTAGATTATTATGAATCAATGAAAAAGTTTATTGTCCATTATGAAATTGTTTTTGAAAAATATGACAACGCTGTTCAAGGTAGTATGGAAGTGAAACTTGGTGAAGAGATGTCAGACCCAGATGGATATGTTTATAAAGTAAAAAATGAAGACGATGCTATGAAGTATGTTGATGACTTTTACTATCACAATGCAGAAAGTGATATGATTAGACTACCGAAAGATTTTGATGGGGATACTCATTTAGATATTACTAAGGTAATAAAAAAATAGTTATGTTGTTTAGATTTATAATGATTGGAACAGTAATTTGTATATTAATAATGATGATGTAATTAAAAATATGAAAAAACTATTACTGATA
>JBELJQ010000043.1:0-5676 GCA_042090305.1 Candidatus Pelagibacteraceae bacterium
CATTTGACGGTGCCACTCTCAGATGTTTTGCTGATAAATATTGGTCAAGAGATAATTTTTCATCTTTAGCAAGGGGATGATCTTTTCTCATTATACATACATATTTTTCTGTAAATAAATCTATAGAACCAAATCTACTTGGTATAATTTCAAATCTTCCAACTGCAAAATCTAGTTCATTACTATCTAGTAACTTTAATGCTTCATTTCCCTGTTCCGATCTAATTCTCAAAGATGAATTAGGTGACTTTTTTTCAAGAAAATTTATTAAGTTTGGTAAAATTAATGGGGCAACATCGTCTGTTATTGATATTCTATATAATTTTTTTGTTGTTTCTGGAGTAAAATTTAAAGACGACAAGGCTAATTCTAAATTATTCAAGGCATTTGTTATTGGTAAGGATAGGTCCATGGCCCTTTGAGTTGGCCTCATTCCTCTGGGACCTCTAATAAATAATTCATCCTTAACTAAATACCTTAGTCTATTTAAAGCATTACTCATTGCTGGTTGAGTTATTCCAAGCTTTTTACTTGCTTTAGTTACATTTTTCTCTTCAAAAACAGTTCTAAACACTAAAAGAAGATTGAGATCGAAGTTTTTAATATTCATTATATGAATTTACCAGAGTCTACACTATTATCAAAAACAATTATTTTATGAGTGCACCACTTACCTTTAAATGTTATCGTATAACATATAAAATTGTTCTTCTCTTTATAAAATTAATTTTATGTAATAATGTAACTTAAGGGCCAATATCAAATTGATTTATATTTTTACATTCGCTTTAATCCAAGGGCTTACTGAATTTCTTCCAATTAGTTCGCAGGGTCATTTGATTTTATTCAATGATGTATTTGACGTTAGTCAATCCTCAACAATTTCGATCTTGGAGATGAATATTATTGCCCACATGGGGTCTTTATTGGCAGTTATTTTTTACTACAGGAAAACTGTTATTCATTGGATATTTTCATTTAATATGATAGTAAGGCCTGAACTTGATAGAAAATTATTCCTATTATTAAGTATTTTTATAGCGTCTATACCGATAGTAATAATGGGATACTTTTTTGCAAAATTTTTCGACTATGATAGCGAATTATTGATAATAATAATCTCTTTAACAAGCATTATTTTTGGCATTCTTATCTATATTTTTGACAAATTCTGTTTAAGAATCAAAAACCTGGAGGGCTTAACTTTTAAACTCTCTTTTATTATAGGCTTATCTCAATGTTTGGCTTTAATACCTGGAGTAAGTCGTTCAGGATCAATAATTACATCTATGCGTTTTTTGGGATTTAGAAGGGACTTTGCTGTTGAATATTCAAACCTTTTAAGTATTCCTGCCATATTAGGTGCTGTTACTTATTTAATAATAGAAAATGATAGTCTAATTCAATTAGGAACCTTTTCAAATTCAATTGCTTTAATAGTTTTAACACTAAGCTTTATCTTCTCATTAATCTTTTTGTTCTTGTTTATAAAGTGGGTTCAAAATTTCTCATTTGCAATTTTTGCAGTTTATAGAATATTATTTGGACTAGCCATCTTAATTTATCTCTATATGTAAGTGTCAATCACAGATTCAATTGAAGTTGGATTCTTAATTTCTTTTCTGAGGGTCTGAAGGCCTTGATTGGAGATATTATCTTTTTTCAACAACTTAATCTGATCTCTGGTAAGAAGTGGGGTGGGCAACATCTCTAGAACAAAAGCAAGACATGTAGCCATAAAAAATGGTACCGGAAAATAAAATCTTTTTTTTTTTTTTGAATTTAAAATTATATCGAATATTTCATCAAAGGAACAGATTGTTGGACCTGCCAACTCAAAAGTATTAGATTTAGATAAACATTTAATTATAATAAAATTTACAAGATCACCAACATAAATAGGTTGAAATTTGACTCTCTTTGTAAAATCGATCTTTGAAATGAATTTCTTTTCCTTCACAATTTCTGGTGTACCTATAAGAGGAAGAACTGGACTAAATTTTGAAAGGTTATAGAAAAAATTGATAAAGTTATCGCCCTTGCCAAAAACTACTCCTGGCCTAACTACGGTCGTATCTTTAAAATATTCTTTAGCAAGTTTCTCTCCCTCCATTTTTGATAATGCATACTTGGAGTCTTTAATTTTATTTATATTTAATGCTGACATATGAAGAAAATATCGAATTTTTTTTTTCTTACAGGCTTTTGCAATCATCATGGGAATCTTTGAGTGAATAAAATCAAATGTACTTTTTTTTTTCTCGTATAATATACCAATCAAATTTATTACAACATCAGAACCAGAAACCATCTTATCTATCGACTCCTGTCGGAAGTCTTTGATGTGTTTATATTTTATTTGTCCTGGTTCATTTCCTAAAAATAAGGAGCTTTTAAAATTTAGTTTACGAGTAACAACCTCTATCTGACATGAGTGAGTACATAAGTTCTTTACAAGGTGGGATCCAATAAAACCACTTCCTCCAAAAATTAAAATTTTTTTACCATTTAAAGCTTTATTCATTTTTTTTTTTTTTGCTATTTATCTTTATATTAAGGTATTAATATCATATTTAAAAATTATCAAAAATGAAAAATTTTACAATTGGTCAAACTACTGTTAACCTCCACGAAAATGATATCTCAGAAAGTGTTTCTGCACCAAATATAATTTCAGTTGATAGCGAGACAACAGGACTAAGTCTTGTAAGAGACAGATTATGTTTACTCCAAATTGCTTTCTCAGAAAATGAATGTCACTTTGTAAAATTTAATCGAGATTCTCTATCTGGGAAAGCTAAACCAAAAAATTTAGTTAATTTATTGAGTGATGAAAATATTAAAAAAATTTTTCATTATGCAAGGTTTGATCTTGCAATGATAAAAAAGTTTTTGGGTGTTGAAATAAGAAATATGTTTTGCACTAAAATCGCATCTAAACTTGTTAGAACTTATACTGATAAACACGGACTGAAAGAATTATGCAAAGAAATGCTTAATGTAGATTTAAACAAATCTTCTCAATCATCAGATTGGTCAGCAAAAGAACTATCAAAAGATCAGCTAAAATATGCCTCTCATGATGTTATCTACCTTTTTAGATTAAAGAAAAAACTTGAGGAAATGATTGTCAGAGAAGGTAGAAAAGAGTTATTACAAAAGACTTTTGACTTTCTTCCAAGTAGAGTGAAACTTGATTTAGCGGGGTGGAATGATACAGATATATTTTCACATTGAGAAACAGGAAAATTAAAGTGGAAATAGATATAGGAAAAAAAGTAATAAATACTGAAATTAAGGCGCTAGATCTATTAAAAAAATCAATTTCAAGAGATTTCTCTAAAGCTATTGAAGTATTATATAAAACTAAAGGGAAGATAATAATTTCTGGCTTAGGTAAAAGTGGTCATATTGCAACAAAAATCTCGTCAACTTTTTCATCAATTGGTTCCCCGTCAGTATTTTTGCATCCAACAGAAGCTAATCACGGAGATCTTGGTATGATAAAAAAAGGTGATTCAACTATTTTAATTTCAAATTCTGGTGAGACATCTGAATTAACTAATATTATACTCCATTGTAAAAAATCAAAGATTCCTATCATTTCGATAACTAGTGAAAAGTCCAGTACACTTGCAAAAAACGCAAATATTGTACTTGTGATTCCTAAAAATGTAGAAGCTTGTCCACTAGAGCTTGCTCCAACGAGCTCTACAACTTGTGCGTTGGCATTGGGCGATGCACTAGCAGTTACTCTTTTAACAAAAAGAGGATTTACAAAATCAGACTTTCATGCACTTCATCCTGGTGGGAAGTTAGGACAAACTCTTTTATCCGTCCGTGAAATAATGAAGACTAGTAAATCACTTCCAATTATGAGAGTTGGAAATATAGTTGGCAATGCTATTTTAGAGATGTCTTCGAAAGGATTTGGTTGCGTTGGAATCGTTTCTTCTGATAATAAAAAATTATTAGGTATAATTACCGATGGTGATTTACGAAGACATATGACAAAAGGATTATTAGAAAAAAAGGTAGAGCAAATAATGACCACTAATCCATTGACATTAAAACCAGAAACATTAGTGTCGGAGGCTCTTAACCTCATGAATGAAAAATCCATTACAAACATATTTGTAACACAAAAAAATAAACCTGTTGGCATAATACATATGCACGAAATACTTAGATTGCAAAGTACATGACATATTCAAAATTTATTAAGACTATAAAATTTATATTCCTTGCAATTTCAATTCTTATGCTTGTATTGATTATTATAAATAATAGACAAAATCAGATAAAAATAGTTGGTGAAAAATTTTCTTATACTGAAAAAATTGATGGGTCGATTAACCAAGTTCTGGTAAAACCTATCTTTATGGGACTTAACAAAAAAGAACAACCCTTCAAAGTTACAGCAAGCAAAGCAACAAGGTTTAAAGAAGAATCTAATACTTTTTATTTAGAAAATCCTGTAGGTGAGATTTTAATTGACAATGATAAATATTTTCTTAGCGGTAATAGTGGTATTTATGACAAGAATATTCAAGAATTGAAAATTAATGGAGATGTTAAATTTAATAATAATTTAGATTTAAAATTTTCTACTACAGAAGTTCTCTTTGACTTTAAAGATCAAATTCTTTTTGGAGAAAAAGCAGTAAGTGGTTACAGAAATAACTCAAAAATAGATTCTCAGGGAATCAAAATATTAAATAAAGAAAATAAAATAATCTTTACTGGAAAAACCAAACTACTTCTTAAAAATGAAAATTAATAAAATATACCTGATTGTTTTTGTTTTTTTATCAATAAAATACAACACTTGTATTTCTCAACAATTCAAATCAACTTCAAATACAGATGAACCAATTGAAATTTATGCAGATAACGGAATCGAGTGGCATAAAAATAGTAAAAAGTATGTTGCTCTAGGCAATGCGCAAGCAGTATCAGGTAGCCTATCTTTAAAATCTGATAAAATAGAGGCTTATTATAATGAAACGAAGGATTCCTCAATGGATATAGCAAATGTAATAGCAAAAAAAAACGTAGTTATTCAGGACAAAAAAATGAAAATTATTGGAGGTAATTTTGCAGAATATAACGTAAA
The DNA here is from genome assembly GCA_042090305.1 of Candidatus Pelagibacteraceae bacterium. Taxonomy (GTDB): domain Bacteria; phylum Pseudomonadota; class Alphaproteobacteria; order Methylaequorales; family Methylaequoraceae; genus TMED13. The sequence continues at coordinate 5,117 of JBELJQ010000043.1, forward strand.
AAAAGATTATTTTAAAGTAAATGGTTCTAGACTCAAATTAACTTCACAAAAAAATATTTTAAGATCAAATAATAAGATGGAATATTGGAGGTCTAAGGGTGTTGCTGTAGCAACAGGGGGGGCTGAAGCTCAGAAGGAAAATGAATTTATTGTTAAAGCTGATAGACTAATTTGGAATTTACATGAAATAAATAAAAAAATTACAGTAAAAAAAATAATAGGTTTTAGTAATGTTTCAATTAGATCAAATAATGAAGTAGCATTTAGCGATAAAGGTATCTATAATAATATTACTGAAGTTTGTAAATTATTTGGAAATGTTAGACTTCAAAGAGGAGATAGTTTCTTGACAGGAGAATATGCTGAGGTTGATTTAAAAAGTGGAATAAGTAAGATTCTTCCTGCTCCTAAAAAAGGACCAAATGAGAGTAAGGTAAGAGCATTAATTGAAAAGGAGACAAAAAATTAATATGGGTCAAATAGATATGCCTTTCATAGCAGTAAGTAATAAAGGATTAGAAGTAAAGAATATAACAAAATCCTACAGTAAAAAAAAAATA
>JBELJQ010000044.1:0-5522 GCA_042090305.1 Candidatus Pelagibacteraceae bacterium
AACCATCATTAGATGCCATTTCAAGTAAATTAGAGGACTTACTTAAATTAAATCGCTTAACAACCATTGTGCAGTAAGTTTTACAATGATTTAAAAATGTTTTTGAGTAAGAACTAAAATAAGGATAGTTACAATTAAATAACAATTTATGGTCAACAACATCTTGAGTTTGTACTAGCCAACACTTGGAACATACATAAACCTTCAATGGAAAATATATTTCATTTTTTTCTAAATTTTCTTCTTTCAAGAAAGCATTTGAGGGAGGGGCAAATCCTAAATCAACAATTAAATTCAATTTTGAACTTTTACACGATCTACAAATCATTTTTTGTTAAGTTTAAAGGGTTCTAATTTTAAATCTCTTTCCGATAAATCTATCGGATTAAGAGGCCATTTTATTTTTAGTTCTGGGCTAGCATGATGATATCCCATCTCAGATTTATGACTATGAACCTCTGTGTGAAGATATAGAATTTGACAGTTGTTTGTTAAGGTCTGAAAGCCGTGAGCAAAACCTTTCGGTATATATAATGCATTCATTTTTTCTGATGATAGAATAATACTTTTCCACTTCCCGAAAGTTTTAGAATCAGGTCTAATATCAACAATTACGTCAAAGACCTCTCCTTGAATACATCTTGCAACTTTATCTTCTTGAAAAGGTTGTTTTTGAAAATGTAACCCTCTAATTGTTCCTTTCCTTTTAGAAAACGAAGAATTAATTTGCATAATGTTTTTTCCTTTATTAATAGCAAATAGATCACTTTGACAAAAAAGTCTGACGAACCAACCTCGATGATCTGAGTTTTTTTTTGATTGCAACTCATAGGCTCCATCTAGTCCAAGTTCAGAGTATTCCATATTCATAGTTTACTCATAAAATATTCTATTTGTTTATCTGTGATAACATTTTTATTTTCATAGTATGATCTATACCATTGAATTGTTAAATCCAAAGCCTCATCAATAAGAATTTTGGGTTTCCAATTTAATCTCAATTTTGATTTTGTACTATCAACCATTAAAGATTGTGCTTCATATTTTTTAGAATACAGATCTTTTTCAATGACTTTAATAGTTTTCCATTTTCTTAAAAATTTTTCAACAATTTTCTTTGTTGTCAGATTTGAGCTAATTTCAGGGCCAAAATTCCAGCCTTCTGAGTATTTTGAAGATTCAAAATTTTTCTTAGCTAATAGTAAATAGCCAAATAAAGGATCTAAAACGTGTTGCCAGGGTCTAGTACTTTTGGGATTACGCAAAATAAAAGACTTGTTTTTATTTATTGCCTCAACAAGATCTACGACAAGTCTATCAGAAGTCCAATCACCACCACCAATAACATTTCCTGCTCTTGCTGAAGCAATTCGAGTCTTACGATTCTCTAAAATGAATACATTTCTAAGACTTTCAGTTACTAATTCTGCACAAGCTTTTGATGAGCTATAGGGATCAAAACCTCCAAGCCTATCTGTCTCCCTGTATGGAAACGTCCATTCTTTATTTTCATAACACTTGTCGGAAGTAATAACAACAAATGACTTTACTGAGCCAGCCTTTTTTGCAGCACTAAGAACGTTTATCGTCCCAATAATATTCGTATCAAATGTCTCTATTGGAAACTTATAACCTTCTAGAACAGATGGTTGAGCAGCTAAGTGAAAAATTATTTCTGGTTCAATATTTTTTAAAACTTTATGAACTTTTTCGCAATCTCTTATATCTACCCAAAAGTTACCCTCCTCTTTCCTACTGAATAAAAGATCGAAATGATTTTTTTTTGTGTTTGGATACAATGAAATGCCAGAAGTTTCTGAACCTAAAATTTCTAACCATCTCTTCAACCAACTTCCTTTAAAACCTGAGTGACCTGTTATTAATATTTTTTTCTTTTTGAAAAACAATTCTAATGATTTTAACATATTTTACCTTTTAAAATTTCACACATTAGTTCTAGATTAAATAAATCTATTTGGTGTTGTCTACAACCATTTAGAAAAAAATCTATATATGTTTGAAAAGGATCAATTATATTTTCTATGTTTTTCCCACCTTCACCAATTAAATGCACTTTATAACTTGAGCCATAACCAGTTTGAACCCTTTTATAAACTAAATCATTTAGTTGTATGATCATTTTTTTTTCGATCTTATCACCCTGCATAAATTCAAATTCAATATCTGCAGCGTCATATAAAAATTTATACTTTACCAAAAATTCAAAAATATTACTTTCAAGATTTGAAATTTTACCAGAACCTAAAACTCTTATCAAGATTGATAATCCATGGGGTAACAAATCAACGCCTATATCTGAAAATTTATTTGAACCATTGGTATGAAAGATAAACTTTAAGAACTTAATTTTTTTAATCTTATTAAATTTTAATATCTCGTCAGCAAATTGTGAGTTACTTGTGTTAACAAAAAGACTTAGTCTTTTATGATTTTTTATCTTCAATATTCTGTTTTTTATTTCTTTGTAACTAATTTGATTTTCCCAAAATAGAGGTTTTTCACAAAAAATAGAGATCCCTCTATCCAGAGCTTTAAGTAAATAAAAAAAATGGGTCTGAGGTGGAGAGCACAAAAATAACAATTTTATTTTTTCTTTGAAAAATTGCTCATAACTTGAAGTAATTTTTGGAACGTAGGAGAATTCATTATCAAAAAATGATTTTACATCATTAATACTATTTTCTTTTTTCACTAAAACAACGTTAACATAATTTTTCTTTTGGAATAAAATTTTTGCATGAACTTTGGCAATCAAACCAAAACCTATCATTCCAATAAATTTGGTCATATTTTTATGTATCGAAGACTTTTGAATTTATTATAGCTTTATTAGCTAAATGCATTTTTCTGTCGCATTTACATCCACTTGCTTTAAGCTGATTCGAACAATTTTCAAAAAATGATTTTGGATGAGATATATCGTAGTTATAAAAGAGATCCCAAAAATTGTTTTTAGCTAGATTACCTACAGCTATGGAATGAAAATTTGGCGAGCTTGATTGAGAACAATTATATAACCAACCATCATAGCCAACTGTTGGAAATATAAATCTTGCAAAACACGGAACAGTTCTGGATTTTCTGTATATTCCTTCCTGTTTATCAATATCGATTAACTTAATTCTACATTCTTCAGAATTTTCTTTTGAAATTATTTCCATTAGTTCATCTTTAATTTTCTTTTGTTCTTCATAATTTGGCAGAACTTCATCTGAAAGTTTAAGATCTTTTGGTTTTTGTAAAAATGAAAATCTTAGAAAATTACATCCTGCATTTCTAAAATCTTCAATAAACTTTTTGACATCATCAACTTTATCATTTTTTTTATTTATTAAATACGCTGCACTAAGATCAATATCTTTGTTAGCCTCTCTAATTTTAATAGTATTTTGTAAAACTTTATCATAAATTTTCGCAATAGAATTTACGTCGTGCATAAAGTTATATGTTTGATTCGACCCCGCATCTATGCTCAAACTAACATAGCTATCTTTTCTTATCTCGTTTCTTTTAAGCTGATCTAAGAATTTTTCACTTATTTTAAGGGCCTTAGTATTAAACCCAAAAATTAAATTCAAATCTACGGCTTTTTCTAGTAAATCATCAATGTAGGGAGAGTTTAGTGGGTCTGTTGCATATCCTGCAAATATTACTTTTTGCACACCACCCTCGGCAACCTCTTTAAGCACTCTTAATGCTAAATCCTTTTCCATTCTTGGTGATTCGGAGTCATCAGCAGAACCTCCATAGCAATAAGAACATTCAAGCCAACATATTTTTTTTAAGCTTGATGGTGGAGGCTGAAATTCAACTTGATATGGAATAATCTTTTTTGATTCAATTTTATTTTTAAAATCCTGAAAGTCGTCAACTATTGTGTTAGAATAGGTATAAGATTTGTTTAGACGGTTTTCTTCAGTCATCTTCTACCTCGTAATAATCGAAACCCTTCTTACCAAGAAGATCTGTTAATTTATTGTTAACAGCATTTAAATGTTTTGGGGTGTCAATTGGATACCAAACTCCATTAATTTGAAATTGATCAACTTTACCTTTTTTTATATATTTATTAAATAAATCTGTTTCAAAATCAAAACAATTTTTCCAATCAAAATCTGATAGACAAGAGTTCTTTATTAAACATAAGCCTGAATAAACCTCTCCTATTAAATTAACGTCTCCTATTAGACCTAAATTCTTAACTTTAAGGTTTCTTTCAAAACCAACAATTTCGTCTTTATTATTTGCGGTTATAATACCCCAAGGACTCTCGACAGGGACTGACGATAAAGTTATATCATTTTCTTTTTTATTGTGTAGTTCTATCATTGAAAGTAAATCAAATTTAAAAAGAGTGTCACTATTAATTAAAACAAAACTCTCATTTTCATCAAGATAATTTGAAACTTGTTCAATTCTTGAGTGAATGGATGTGTTTTGACCAGTGTCGCAAAATATAAGTTCAATATTAAGATCTGAATACATATCTGACAAAAATTTTTCTATCATCTGTCCCATATAACCTAAAGGAAAGATAAATCTATTAATACCATTTTTTATTAAGAATCCAATTGTATACCATATGATTGGTTTAGATTGTATTTTTAATAATGCCTTTGGAATATTGAGTGTAAGATCACCCATTCTTGAACTAATTCCACCACACAAAACTATTGATGACCTTACTTTTCTTTTTTTCATTATAAATTTAAGTAACTCATTAAATATCAGTGTTCATGATATGAACATTGTATTCACAATTCATTCGAAGTCAATAATTTTTACCCCTAGATTAAGTTTATATTCTGATTTTTATTTTTAACTTAAGATAATTCAGATCAATTCTTTAATTTTAGCCAGCAGCAGAAATGATAGATGTGGAGAATGTGTAAACTTATTTTCTAAGGCCAAATTGAGACATTGATCAATGTCCATTGTAACAGTTTTTATACCTTCAGTATTCTTTCTATTTGTGACTGAATTGATTTCTTTTGTAAAGTATCCAAACGCTTTATTTTTAATTCTTCCATAATCAACATCAATTTTTCCTATTAACTTTATATCCCCATCGATTACATAGCCTGTTTCTTCGAATAACTCTTTTATTACTGTTTTTTTTGGCCCCTCATCTGACTCAACAATTCCACCTGGTAATTCAAGAGTAGTTTTATTAACTGCAGGTCTAAACTGCTCTACTAATACAATTTCTTTCCGATTATTAATGGCTATTATTGAGGTATAATCATGAAGTTCAAATGAATGATAATCTTCAACCTGATTATTATACTCAACAGAATTTGTAGTTAAAGTTACCCACTTTGACAGCACAGATTTTTTTACACTTTTAAGTTTCATAATTTTAATACACAGTTTATTAAATAGTTATATTTTCTTAAAATGATAACGATTATTTTTCATAAAAGTTTCTTAAAAAAATCATTTGCAAAACTATAAGATTCAGGAGTTCCAATATCAATAAAACTACCATTAGATAAAAAAGC
>JBELJQ010000045.1:0-5480 GCA_042090305.1 Candidatus Pelagibacteraceae bacterium
AAAAGATGGCTAAAAGAAGAAAAAAAGCTAAAAAGAAAACTAAAAAGAAAAAAGCAAAAAAAAGAAGAAGAAAAAAAAGATAGTTTTCTCTTTAACTAAACGCCCTTTTTAATTTTTTTAGAAAGGGCGTTTTTTTATTCTGCGCTTTCAGAAATATTTGTTCTACCTAAAGCTTTATCCATTTTTTTTTGCACTTCTTCAGGACCTGCTTTTAAAACTGCTTCAAATTCTGATTTTAATCTTTCGTAAGCTTTTTCAAATAATTGTCGCTCGGAGTATGATTGATCTGCAATAATATCGGTATTCTTATTCAAATCTTTAACCACTTCTGCCAATTCATATATTTTACCAGAATTGATTTTTTGATCATATTCCTGTGCTCTTCTGCTCCACATCGTTCTTTTGATTTTTGGCTTAGTTTTTAAAATAGAAATACATTTGTTAATTTGATTTATAGAAGCTATTGGCCTGAGTTTAGATTGTTGATTTATCGGTACTGTTAGAGTTAATTTTTCTTTCTCGACAAGTATTTTATAAAATTGAATATCTATTTCTCCTATTTTAGCTTTTTCAACAGCTATAATTTTTCCTACACCATGTTTTGGGTAAACTACGAAATCTTTAAGATTATAAATTCGTTTTTCAGTAGGTTGTTTTTTTATCTTTTTAATTTCGGGCTTCTCATCATTTGCTGAGATATTTTTTTTGTCAATTATCTTTGTTGATTGTTTTATCTTATTAGAAGATTTTATTTTTTTTACTTTTTTTACTTTTTTTACTTTTTTTGTTTTTTGCTTTTTTGGCATATTTAATTATTTCCCGGGTTTTTCAGAAAAATGTTTATCATATTTGTCTTTTATATCTTTAAATTTTTCGTGATTTTCCATAGGCTCTTTTTTTTTAGAAATATTAGGCCATATTGCAGAAAACTTTTTATTTAGCAATAACCATTTATCTTTATCTTTCGTGCTATCGTCTGTGTCAGCTTTAATTGCATCTATAGGGCACTCAGGTTCACATACACCACAATCTATACATTCATCAGGATTAATTACTAACATGTTTTCACCTTCATAAAAACAATCAACTGGGCATACTTCAACACAATCAGTGAGCTTACATTTTATGCATTCATCTTTTACAATATAGGTCATTGCTGGTTCAACAAATTTAATTTTATTTCTGCACACTCTTTATCAGAAAAGTATATTAGGCCACAAATTCTTCTCATCAAGTTAGATTCATATTGATCTACAGTATTGTCTGAAATAATTACTTTCCAGAGATGTTCAATTATATCTTTCTTTATTTCCATTGAATTTTCTTTGATAATATTTGTATAATTTAAAAGTTGATTAGAATTTTTCTCTAAATTTTCTGCTTCACTTAAAATCTCATCAACATTCTCATTCTTTAAATATGATTGAATAAAGTTTTTAATTAAATCTTTTTCGTGGTTTGTATAGATTTCATCTATACTAGCTGCGTGAATAAGCAACGCAGATATACCAACAACACTCTCTTTATTTAATTTAACCATTTATTTTATATTTAAAGAAAGAAGCTTATTAAATGGATTTTCTTTTTTGTCAAATCGTATTATTTTCCTTTTTTTCTTCTTTTCACCCATGAAAATGTAAGTATCAACCACCTTATCTTTCTTATAATTCATATAAGTCATTAATTTATAAAAATTCTCCTTAGAACAACCTAATAAATTCATCATTTCTGCGTTTATTTGGAACTTCTTGTTTTTTGTGTTCTCAATTATTTTTAAAAATAACTTTTCAAGAATATCAATTCTTATGAAAAATTCTCTAAATTTTTCATATCCGCATAATAATAGAAAATCTTTGTCTAAGGATGATCCAATAATAAAATTTAATCCCGACTTCGGAATTTTATTTTGCTTTGACAAATTATGAAATATTTTCCATAGACCAATTCTGAATTCTACAGCCTTTGGTTTGAGCATTTTTGGTAGATAAATATGATACCTCCCAATTTTTATTCCCATTCCCCATAACTTTTTTCGTTCCTCTATTGGTATTGATTTTACTATTTTGTCTACCTCACTTCTTTTAATAACTCCATTATTTTCATATAACTGAAACATAAGGCCTCTAAGATATTTATTAGTAATTTGGTATTTTGAAAGCTTAATTAAATCAGTTAATACTTTATTTATGTGACCAGATAACCATTCGCTTAAAAATTTGTTTAATCTCGATTTTGACTCTTCATTAAGAGATTCATCCGCAATGATATCAAAATTGGGATTTAAATAGTCATTTCCCTTTTTTAATCTTGCTATAGGATTATCTTGCCAAAAAATGTGAACGTCATTTTTGATTTTGATTTCAGACTTAGAAATAATTTCATCAACTCTTTTAACTAGTTCTTTTTCCACACCCTTTCTAGCCGCCTTTTTTATTGATTTAATATCCGTATCCAATGTTTTTGAAGTAACTTCTATTAAAAACTTTAACCCTTTTAATTCTCCTATTAATTGACCATCTATAAAAATTTTATTTTTATCATTGATTTCAGTTTGTAAAACAAGATCTTGTTTTAAGCTCCTTGATAAAATGCTTATTTTTTTATCAATGAAACTTTTTGTTAATTCGTCATGCAACTTATCTGACAACTTATCCTCTATACTTTTTGTTTGTTGTATCCAGTAATCCGAATTTTCCACCCAATTCTTTTTATTTGCAACATATGACCAAGTTCTAACGTTAGATAATCTATGAGATAGCAAATCTACGTTTCCATGATCTTTTTCAAGCCCTTTAAGTTGTTCTTTCATAAAAAAACTTGGTATTCTTTTTTTTCGAGTTGATAAAAATTGAAAAACTTTATCCACAATATTTAAATGTTGACCATAAGCTTTCTTTTCAAAATCAGGTATCTGACAGCACTCCCACAAAAGCTCAAGATTTTTATGATATATAATATTATTCTCTCCTTTCTTTAAAAAAAATCTCAATACACTTTCATCAAGCGAGTCATTAGTTCTCAGGAGATTTTTTTGTTTCGGCTTAAGTTCTAAAGTAGTAATTAAATTTGTAGGCTTACTGAAATCTAATTTTGAATTTCTCCAATAAATCATCTTAGTATCTGGTAATTGATGTTTCTCAATCTTTTCTATTTCATCTGAATTTAAAGTTTCACAATCTCCAGTGGTCCCGAAACCACCATCATTTTTATATCTCCCTGCTCGTCCCGCGATTTGAGACATTTCAACTATATTAAGTCTTCTTGTTTTTTTTCCATCAAATTTTTTTAGGTTTGAAAAGTAAATTTCATTAATGTCCATGTTTAAACCCATACCGATAGCATCAGTTGCAATTAAATAATCCACATCACCAGATTGATAAAGACCAACCTGAGAATTTCTCGTTTTTGGACTCAATGATCCCATAATAACTGCAGCTCCACCTTTTTGACGTCGAACTAATTCAGCAATTGCATAAACTTCTTCAATAGAGAATGCTATTATTGCTACTTTCCTATCAAGTCTTGAAATTTTTTTAATTCCTGAATAACTTAATTTTGAATATCTCTCTTTATTTTCAAACTCAACATTATCAACAAGTTCTTCAATAATATTTGCCATTACTTGAGAACCTAAAAACATAGTTAATTTTTTACCGCGAGATTCTAATAGTCGTTCAGTAAAAATATGACCTCTCTCTCGGTCAGCACACATTTGTATTTCATCGATGGCAACGAAATCTACGTCTTTATTTTTTGGCATAGATTCTACTGTGCAAATAAAATAGTTCGCAGTGCTTGGGATTATTTTTTCTTCACCCGTAATTAAAGCTACTTTATCAATTCCAACTTTATTTACACATTTGTCATAAACTTCTCTAGCTAAAAGTCTTAAGGGTAAACCAAATATTCCAGTCTCAAATTTCAACATCTTTTCAATAGCAACATAAGTCTTCCCGGTATTAGTCGGACCTAATAGAGCTATGATTTTTGAAGAGCTGGCATTCATATTTGTGTTAGATAATTTTTTTTATACTATATGTAGATCAAGGTTGAGAACAAAGTAAGATTAAAACATGACCGAATCGTTTTGTCAAATGTTCCAATTTTAACAATTGATTTGACTTTTAACAGGCACTCCCCGTATAGGTAATTTAAAGTTTAATGTCTTCTAAAGTTAAAAAAAAAATTCTAAAATTAAAAGAATCATCAACACTTGTAATTAACGAAAGATCTAAGAAACTTATTTCAAAAGGCCAAAAAGTATATCAGTTCGGTTTTGGCCAATCACCATTCCCAGTTCCAGAGAAAGTTGTGGAGGCACTAAAAAAAAATGCTCATAGAAAAGAATACTTACCTGTTCAAGGATTGCCCAAATTAAGAGAAAATATTTCAAAATACTTATCTAAAAGAACAGGAAATAATTACCCTAAAGAAAATATATTGATTACACCTGGTTCAAAAGAAGCAATGTTATTAATACATATTGCTTTTAATGGAGAAATCATAATTCCAGCACCTGGTTGGGTTTCTTATGAACCTCAGGCAGAGATAGGTTCAAATAAAGTTCATTGGTTAGAAACTGCAAGAGAAAATAATTGGTTTCCAACTGGGAAAGAACTTGAAAAAAAAATTAAGTCAGTAGGAAAAAATAAAAATTTAATTTTTATTCTAAATTCTCCAAATAATCCATCGGGAGCTGTTTGTAAAAATTTAGAAGAGCTGGCTAAAGTCGCAAAGAAATATAAAATTATGGTTTTGTCTGATGAAATTTATACTGATCTTACATTTACGGGAGAATACAATTCGATTTCAAAATTTTATCCTGAATTAACTTTTATAACTGGAGGTCTAAGTAAATGGTGTGGAGCCGGAGGGTGGAGACTAGGATTTTTAGCTGTTCCAAAAAAATTAACTGAATTTTTAAAAAGCCTAAAGTCTCTTGCGAGTGAGTCTTATTCGACAGTAAATACGCCTACACAATATGCCTCTGTAGAAGCTTATGCTGACGAACACGATCTATACAAATTTAAAGTTAGAGCAATATTAAAAGCTGTTGGGCACTATGTTTATAATAATCTTAAATCAAACAAGATATTAATAACACCTCCTCAAGGAGCATTCTATTTAATGCCAGAATTTAAAAATAAAAAATATAAATCATCATCAGAACTATGTGAAGCTATTTTAAAAGATACAGGAGTAGCAATGTTGCCAGGTTCAGATTTTGGTTTTAAAACAAAAAAAATGTTAACGAGATTAAGCTACACTGATTTTGATGGAGTAGAATTTTTTAGAAATGTTACAAACTGTAAAATGATAGATGATGAGATGATCAAAAAGTATGCCCCAAATGTAGTTGAAGGTGTTTCTAAATTGTCAAATTGGGTTAAAAATTTATAAGAATCTCTTTGACCTCAATTCAATTACGTAGTTAAATTAACCAACTAACAAAAGGATGTACACATGAAAAAAATGATATC
>JBELJQ010000022.1:0-28223 GCA_042090305.1 Candidatus Pelagibacteraceae bacterium
CACGTATGCTTGATGAATTTAGATATTCGTTTAGGTAGAACCAAAAAGCAACAATTAGAATTAGTAAAGACTTTTATTATTGGAGTTGAAAAAAATTTTGGAATAAATAGAAATAATCAGTACGTAACATTTACAAATCATCAAGGAATTGAATTTAATTTCTATGAAAAATCTCTTACGGATTGGGTTAAGAATGATGATCCAAATAAGAACTTATGAGTTCAATCATTTCTCAGTTGTGAAAAACTATTATCAATTGAACTTCGGTTCATGTCCGTTCAAGTCGGACTAGGGGTACTATCTAATAATTTGTAATTTTTCTTGACTATATATCTTCAGTAAAAGTAATACCTAATCTATAATCATGATAAACTAGAATTTATAGATATGCTTTATTTCAAAATTAATAATAGACGCTACACAGGTAGTAAATTCAAACTATTAGATTGGATAAAAAATACCATTGAAGATGAGACACAAAAAAATGATACCTTTTGTGATCTTTTTGCAGGTACAGGATGTGTTGCTGAGAAATTTAGAAATAATAAAAACTTAATTATAAACGATTTTTTGTTTTCAAATAATATTATTTACAAAGCTTTTTTTGACTCAAGAAATTATAACAAAAAAAAGATAATAGGAATTTCTACAAAATATTTAGAAATAAAACCCAGCAAAGTTTCCAGTAATTATTTTGATAAAAATTTTGGAGGGAAATTCTTTAGTTTAAATGATGCAAAACTTATAGGTTTTATTAGAGAACAAATTGATACTGAAAATTGTAACATCTCAGAAAAAAACATTTTACTTGCATCACTTTTATACTCTGCAGATAAATCAGCAAATACAGTTGGTCATTATGATGCATTTAGAAAAAAAATAAAAATAAAGGATAAATTTGTGTTCAAACTTATTGAACCAATTGAACATAATTCAAGAATTCAAATTTTTAGAGAAGATGCTAACGAACTAGTAAAAAGGATTAAATGTGATATTTGTTATATAGATCCACCTTATAACTCGAGACAATATAGTCGATTTTATCATGTATTAGAAAACCTGACACAATGGAAAAAACCAAAATTATTTGGCGAAGCTTTAAAACCAAAACCAGAAAATACCAGTGAATATTGTAAAACAAAAGCACCTGAAAAATTTTATGAATTGATAAAAAATATTAACTCAAAGTATATTGCAGTGTCTTATAACAATACTTATAATTCAAAAAGCTCATCTTCAAAAAATAAAATTACTTTAGAGCAAATTGAAAGTACATTAGAAAAAAAGGGTAGGACTAAAATATTTAAAAAAAAACATAACCATTTTAATGCAGGTAAGACCGATTTTGATGACCATCAAGAAATTCTTTTTATTACAAAAGTATGAAAATAGATAATTTTAGATCTCCATTATTTTATATGGGAGATAAGTTTAAACTCCTAGATCAGCTTAAAGAAAAGTTTCCAAAAAAAATTAATAACTTTATTGAACCATTTACCGGTGGAGGAAGTGTATTTTTAAATGTTGTAGCAAATAATTACTTTCTAAATGATCGAGATAAACATCTAATAGGTCTACATAAACATCTATTAAAATGTAGCAAGAATCCAAAATCATTTTTCTTCAATATTAAAGAAACTTTAGAAAAATATAAATTATCTAGGTCTTATGAAAAAGATATTATTCCTCAAGATCTAAGAAAAAAATTTGTTAAAACTTATTATGCTAAGTTTAATAAAGATGGTTACACAAAATTAAAAAATGATTTTAATAATAGTTCAAAAATTAATTACACATCCTTGTATATATTATTGATTTTAGGTTTTAATAGAATTTTAAGATTTAACGCTAATGGTAAATTTAATCTTCCGGTTGGAAATATAGATTTTAACAAAAATGCTGTTTTAGCTCTAAACAATTATTTTAAAGTAATAAGAAATAAAAAAGTAAAATTTTATAATCAAGATTATAAGGAATTTCTTATAAATATAAAGTTCAAAAAAGATGATTTTTTATATTGTGATCCTCCATATTTGATCACAGCTGGAGAGTATAATAAATATTGGAATGAGAATGATGAAATTGAACTACTAAAGAAACTTGATGAATTTAATAAAAGAAAAATTAAATGGGCACTTTCAAATGTAATTGAATATAGAGGAAAGAAAAACAAAATTCTAATAGACTGGTTAAAAAAATATAAAAGCTACAAGATTAAGAGTAATTATATAAGCTTTAATGATAATACGATTAAAAGTTTTAAAGAGGTTTTAGTTTCCAATGCCTAGAGAAAAAAAAAATAGAATTCTTTATATTGATACCTCTTTACGAAATCCTGAAAGAATAAAAACATTTTTAAGTTTTCTAGTGGAATATAAAGACAAAATTCTTACTGAGGAATTAGCAAAAGAAGTTGAAAAAAAGTTAATAATGAATGGCTTATATAGGCCAAATTTGAACACTCATTTTCCGGAATTTAAAGACCAGGAAGAATTTACAGAGGATGAAGCAAAAAAAATAATGGAAGTATTTACGCAAGACCATGGAGGTGGAGGTATGTATGGCTGGGGAACTAGATTTATTACCCATTATCATAACATGCAACAACTTGGATATTGTTCATTTAAATTAAATAAGAAAATTAGGATTAGCGATACGGGTATTAAGCTTGTTCAACTTAATGATGAAGAAAGAAGCAAGATATCAATGCTGCATTTAAATGCTGTAGCACATTGGCAGACTTGTAATCCTTTAATGAATAATGCTAATAACAACAAGCATCTTTCACTATTATTAAAAGTAATAAAATTATCATTGGCAGAAACTGGTAAAGGAATTCTGCCAAGAGAAGTCCCTATTATTTTATGCTGGAAAAACAATGTTAGTGAGGAACTTTTTAATTATATTAAAGATTATAGGAATAAAATTGATGAAATTTTAAGTCAAAATTTAAGTTCTTTAAAAAAAAATGAGGTGATCGATATTACTACACTAAAATGTTGTTCAGATATTTTTGGGGATGAATGGGTTGGCATAGATAAAAATGAAAAAATTAAATTATCTGGAACTAAAACAAAAATAAGTACAATTTTAAAGGATTATCCTGATACTTATTTTAGATATATGAAAGAGACCACTTTAATATATAAAAAAAAAGTAATTGGAAAATCTTACATATCGTATGATGAAGATCAGATAGATCTAGTAAATTATATTATTGAAAATTATTCTGATACTAAGGAATTCAACTCACCAGATGAATATTTTGAACATACATCAAAGTTAGATAATAAATTATTTGATGAAAATATAGTTGAAAAATTATCTGAAAATACTCACTTAGATAAATGGTTTAACGAATTTGGACTAGATAAAATTAAAAATGAACTTTTAATTTTAGATCAACCAAGATCGAAATCTAAAGATGAGATTTTAAAATATGTAAGACCAGCGCTGAGATTGGAATGGTTAATTAGTTTATACTGTTATGGTATTTTAAAAAATAATATTAAAAAAATAGTACCAAAATATATAATTAATGCTGACGGTCAACCAACAAAACATGCAAATGGTGAAAGCACTAATAATTCTGGAGTAGATGCAATAATTTATGAAAATAATTCTTTTTTTACATTAGAACCAACTTTACTAACAAAAACAAGACAATACGAGAAAGAAAGCTTCAGTAATAAAAAACACTTGTTAACAGAATTAAGAAACAATCCAAATAAAAAAGGTTATTGTGTACAAATAAGCCCAGAGCCAGCTTTTGAAACCATTGAATATGCTAGAGAAGAAAAAAGAAGAGATGGTATAAACCTTATTCCAATTTCTATTAAAAATTTTATTAAAAAAACAGAGAAGTTTAAATCTTTGAAAAGTTTAATTTAAGCTAAATTTAATATCAATATTCTGCGATTTTTATTTATTATATTAATAATTGTTAAAATTTTATTCTAACTTTAATAACTCCTTAAATATAGAACAATTGAAACTTTTTGATTACAGAAGAGATTATCTTTTTTCTGAATCACAAAAAGCTTTCACATTGATACCTAAATCTCTACATGAATTGGCTATTGCCTCAGATTCTCTTACTACTTACCCATTCCTTAACAAATAGTATGCATCGAAATTTAAATATTTTCGGTTTGAAATTAGCAAAGTAGTGAAAAATACAAACAGAAATAATATTGAAATAATAAAAGTAACAGAAAATGGAAAATACCAATCAATACCAAAATAATTTGCTACAAAAAAGTGGGAAAATGTAATAGAAAATATTAGAGAAGAAATTAATATAGGCATAAATAATATTAGGGATTCAAATATTATTAGTTTAATCGTGTTAAATTTTCCAAACCCCAAAATTCTTAAAACTAGATTTTGATAAAGTTTCAAATTTGCTATCACATTCAGAGCATTTGATATAACAATGAGTCCAATTAAAATTACAACACTAGAAATTAGAATACTTACGGTAAACAAACTATTTAAGAATTTTTTTGTCTTATTTATATACTCAGATAACCTAATATAAGTAATTGTAGGTAATTTTCTCAATAAATTACTCAGCTTTACTGATTCCTCATTTTCAAATTTTACTGTAGACATAAACTCGTGAGGAATTTTTGATGCATATTTAGGGTTGAATAAAATTGCAAAATTAATGTTTAGATTTCTATAATCAACTTTTCTAAAATTCTGAATAATTCCTTGGACAGAATTACCATAAATATTGAATTTGATAGAATCACCAATCTTTAATTTTAGATCTTTTGCGACTTTGTAATCTAATGAAAGTTTTAATTCATTTTTTTTATCTTCATCCCACCATTTGCCCTTGACAACTGGATTATTTGCAGGAGGGTTTTTAGCCCATGAAATCCTTCTTTCTCCATTAATAAACCAATAACTTTTATTCTTTTCATCTATAAATTCCTTTGGATTTTGACCATTTATAGTTTCTATTCTTGCAGATATTATTGGAACAACTTCTTGTTTTGCTTGATTGTCAATTATAAGAATTTGATCTGAAAATAAATTTAATTCCTTCTCCTGAATTCCTAAAAAAAAGTAATGTGGTGCATTTTTGGGTATTGATGTATTGAGTTCTTTATTTATATTAGATGACAAAATTCCAAGAAATAATAATATAGTCATTCCCAGTCCCATAGTTACTATGGTGATTGAATTTAGGCTACGATAAGCTTTCAAATTTTTTGTTCCCATTTGAAAAAGTATATTTTTTATGTTTTTCATCTTGCTAAATATAAAAATGTAAAATTTAGATAAAAAATAATAGAAAGAACTAATAATTATAAAGAAGCAAAAAAATATTGCTGTTTGTTGGGGTTTAACATTCAAAATACAAAAAAGAAAAATGAAGATTAATAATAAAATGCTAATTTCTAGGACTGATTTTCTTGTAAAACTCAAATTTAATTGCGTATTACTGTTTCTAAATAGCTGTGCAACTTTAATTTGATCAATACTATCTACCACTGGTTTGGCAAATATAAAAAAAACTAAAATACTGAAAAATTGAATAATTAAGTATTCATCGAATTTAAATTTTATCTTTAACTCAACATTTAAAAAATTTAAAAGACTATGATCAATAAAAAAAATTATTAATAAACTTAAAATGTAGGCAATTAGGGAGCAAAAAACTAAAATAATCAAAGTTTGTGAGTAGTATAATACCTTTATATTCCGTGAACTTAATCCCAACGATTTGTATATAGCAATGTTAAACTGATTATTACTAAAAAATGAATATAGTGAATTTTTTAATCCAATTCCTGAGATTAAAATAGCTGAGGCAGCAATAATTAAAAGAAAATAAATAAAATTTTCAATTGTTCTCTTTAAATTTTGACCCACATCTTCGGGAAACTTAATAATAACCTCATTGTTTTCAATAATTTTTAAAGGTAACTCCGAATTACTATCTTTACTTATCATTTTATATTTAAAATTCACAAAACTTCCAAGATTATCTACTTTTAAATTTTTAAAACTTTCTTTATTAATTAGAGCCTGATCTCCAAAAAGAAAAACCTCTCCAATATCTGGCAAACTTTCTATAATGCCTATGATCTCAAATGAAATATTTTGTATTTTAATTTTGTCACCGATTCTTAAATCAAGATTATTTTTAGTTGTTTTATCAATCAAAATAGCATCAGATTTTGTTTGAAGTAGCTTTAGAGAACCAGTAGGTTCAACTTTTACGTTACCAATTAGGGGATAAAAATTATCAATTGATTTTATTCTTGTTGTTTTACTTTCTTCTTTATTAGTCGTTATTATAGAGGTAAATTCAGCCACCTCGGTTATAAAAAAACTAGTTTTTAGCTCTTCTAAAAAATTAACATTCAGAGCTTTATTTTTTGTAGATAATTCCAAATCACCCCCAAGAAAAGTTTTTGAATTATTTTTAATTTCTTTTTGAATACTATTTTTTAAAACGGTTACTGAAGAAAAAATTAGTAAACTTATGAAAATTGTGAAAAAGACTTTTGAGATCTTTGATTTGTTTCTACTTAATTCTTTTATTATAAATTCTAGGAAATTTGAAGAATGCATATTTAATTTTTTATCTGCCCATCGAGTAAATTTATAAGTCTGTCACACTTTCTTGCTAATTTAATATTATGAGTTACTAGAATTAAACTAATTTTTTTTTTTTTTGATAAATTTAAAAGTAAATTAGAAACTAATTCTGTATTTTTTCTATCTAGGTTACCAGTAGGCTCATCTGCTAGAATAATCTCTGGATTAAATGAAATTGCTCTTGCAATTGCTACTCTTTGCTGTTCCCCGCCAGATAATTCAGATGGTAAATTATTTTTTCGATGCTCTAGCCCAATTTCTGAAAGGATTGCAGTAGCTTTTTCTTTTTCTTTTTCAATTTTATTTATTTGCATAGGAAACATAACATTTTCAAGGGCTGTATAATTTGGTATTAGATAAAACTGTTGGAATATTAATCCAATTTTTTTTTTTCTTATTGCAGTTTTTTGTTCCTCATTAATTTCAGAAAAATTTTGATTTTCAAAAATAATCGATCCGGCTGAAGGATTTTCTAAACCAGACATAAGCATTAAAAGGCTTGTTTTTCCAGAACCACTTTCTCCGATTATAGCCACTCTTTCATTTTTTTTTATTTCAAAATTTATATTTTTTAAAATCCTGGTATCATTTCCGTTTATTTTGTAATTAAGATTTATGTCATCTAATTTATATAACTTTTTCACGTTAAGATTTCTTTTTGTTTTGATTATTGGTTTTAACTTTATATCAACAAAAGTTTATTGTAACCAAAAAATTGTTTTGTTTGGTGATAGCTTAATGTCTGGTTATGGTCTTGAAAAAAAGTTTCATTTATCGACCATATTAGAAAGAAGCCTTAAAGAAAAAGGATTTGATGTAAATGTCATTAATGCTAGCGTGTCCGGAGATACAACATCTGGAGGTCTCAATAGGCTAGAATGGTTGCTTCAAAATAGAAGTATAGATATTGTTGTATTATGTCTTGGGGCTAATGATATGTTAAGAGGTATTAAGCCTTCTTTTATAGAACAAAATTTAAATAAGAAAATAGAAATTTTACAAGAAAATAATATAGTTATCCTTTTAGCAGGTATGTTATCTCAAAAGACTTTGGGAGATAAATATAAAACACAATTTGATAACATCTATCCAAAGCTTGCAAAAAAATTTCAAATCCCTTTTTTACCATTTTTATTGGATGGAGTTGCACTTAATCCTGAGTTGAATCTAAACGACGGAAAACATCCTAACCCAAAGGGTGTAAAAGTAATAAGTAAAAACCTTGAAAAAAAATTAGTTAATCTTCTTAAAAATTGACTTTATTTAAAAATTGAATCTACTTATATTAAGAAAAAGAATTACTTTTTAATTATAAATAAATTATTATCCTTAACTTTTTTTTTAGAAGACAACTCCACAAAAAAATAGTTAAAATTTTTTTTTTCAAAAAAATTTAAAAACCTTTTTTTGTCTTTATAAAAAACATCTTCAATTATGTAAAAGCCATTTGGACTAAGAAATTTTATAGAATTCAAAAAAAATTTAATTGTTCCTTCAAATTGATGGCATCCATCATCAATTATTAGGTCAAAATCTTTTTGTTTAATTTTACCCCACATTGCATTTATACTTTTTGAATCGAATTGATCTACGATAAAAGTTTTGATTCTTTCTTCTTGAAATAACGTGTTTTCATCAATATCTCCACCAAAAATTTGTGCTTTTGAAAAGAATTGCTTCCATACACGAAGAGACGCCCCAGGCATTGCTTTTCTTTTTAGTTCATCTTTAAAAACCTTATTAGTTCCAATTCCAAGTTCAAAGACCTTTTTAATAGTTAATCTTTGATTAGAAAATAAAAAATAATAAAGATCAGTATAACTGTGAGGATTCCATGAAAAAAATCTTTTTGATTCATCAAAATAACCTTTATCACAACCATATTTTTTACATAGATTATTAAGAATATTATTCTCAGACTTATATGAAAAAATAAAAGATTCTAGTGAATTATTTTTATGCTTTTTCTTAAAAAAATTAATCATAATTAAAGGGGTTAATTTGAACTTAAATATTAATTAAATCTTTATAAATTATCAAAACTAATGGTTTTATCATATTATCTTAAAGTTACAAATAATACAGAAAGATTTTTTTATTGATCAAATAACTAATATTTTAAGTAGAAGTTAAGCCCTAAATCAAGTAAGATTTTACTAAATAAAATTATTTTTTTTATTAAAAAAATAACCTAGAATATATGCCCTTTTTAAAATCAATTTTGTCTCTAAAAAAAATATTCGTAATTCCGTTATTTTTAATAACTAGCTTAATATGCTTATTTTTTTTTGGAGTTTCAACCTCCCCAGATTCATTATCTTACATTACTGGTGATAAAGTAAGAACCGCAGGTTATCCAATAATTATACAAATATTTAAAATGATTTTTATGGATAATGGTTTATTATATTTAGCTTATTCGCAAATATTTTTATGGTTATATAGCTCATTTTATTTTTCAAATGAAATATCGAAAGTTTTTAACCTTTCAAATTTTTTTACTGTTTTTTTTTGGTTAATAATGTGTATACCCTTAAATCCCTTGGATCAATTTGGAAACTCCATCCTAACTGAATCATTTTCATTCATTGGGTTAATTTGGTTTCTAATTTTCCTTTTTCGAACCTTTCAAAAAGATATTTTGAGTGAATATCTTATACTAATTCTAATTTTAGTTTTAATGCAACTCATAAGACCTCAAATGCAGTTTCTTTCTTTCTTTTTAATAATTATTTCTTTTTTTTTGTTTTTTATAAAAAAGAAAGAAAAAGCGTGGTTTTATATAGTTTGTGCATTTTTGAGTTTTTTATTTTCATCAAATATTAATAAAGCCTACCATTATTTTAAACATGATAGATTTGATTCTATACCTTTTACTGGAATTCAAATTATTAATTTACCACTTTTTACTATTTCAAAAGAAAATATAACAAAAATCAACAACATTTCTAACAAAAGAGATATATTAGCAATGAAAGAAAAATTAATAAAGAATGATCCATATAACAATCAAGAAATATTTGAACCATCAAGACCAATTAATAATTTTGCAGCTTCATATAACAGCATTATTGGTGGCGCTGTTTATAAAGTACTTCATGAAAACTACCCAGAATTTACATCATATCAAAATGACAACAAGCTTATTGAACTTACCAAAGAAATAATTTTTATATGTCTAAAATATCAGCCAATTTCATTGATAGCAGCATATACGAATAATGTAGTACATTTAGGTTTTGCTGGATGGATTTGGTTTCTTCTAATAACATCTATTCTTTTTGTTTGTCTTTATTATTTTTTGAAACTTAAAACTAAAAGACTATTTATTTTGTTAAGTTTATTTACAGTTCATTACTGTAATATAATTTTAGTATCAATTCTGGAGCCTGTAATTTGGAGATATAGCTTTTATACCGATTTGCCATTAACAGTAATAATCGTTGCTTTAATTAGCTCTACACTATTGTACAGTACTGAAAAATAAAATGAGAATAATTGAATTTTTTTTCATATTTTCTATAAGTTTCCTTATAGTTTATTTTCTAGGAGTAAATTTTAACCCGGACAGTACAACTTATCTCAGTGATGATAGAATAAGACCCCCAGCTTATCCTTTGATAATTAATTTTTTTGAATATGTTTTTAAAAAAAATAGTTTAAGTATTCTTGTTTTCTTTCAGGTTTTTTGTTGGTTATATGTATCAATTTATTTTTCAAATTTTCTGTGTAAGATTTTAAATTTTAAAAATTACTACAAATATTTTTTCCTTATTTTTTTAACCATTCCTCTAAACCCAGTTCATCAATATGGAAATACTATTTTGGCAGAATCTTTTAGCTATATAAGCTGTATATTAATTTTTATAAATATTTATAATTTTTACGAGTATCGAGATAAAAAATATACTATCTACTTATTTTTAATTCTTGTGTTTGCTTTGACTTTACGTCATCAAATGATTTTTCTTATCCTTTCAACTATAACTTTTTCTTTTATTTTATTATTTACAAGAAAACCCAAGAAATCTTTAATTCTTTTTACTGTTAGCATTTTAAGTTTTTTATCAGCTAGCTTTTTAAATAAGTCATATGTTCTGTTAAAACATGATAAATTTGAGGAGAATAAAAGGGTTGGTCTTCAGTTAATAGTTCTTCCACTATTTAATATCAGTGATGAGTCAATTTTAAAAATTGAAAATCTAAAAGATCGTAAAATTATTGCTAAAATGAAGAAAAGGTACAATAATATTGATCCCTTCTTCAACGTAGATAAAAAGAAAAATATTCTACCGCTACGTAATATTAATCATTTTGCTACGTCCTACAACATAATTATAAGTTATTCAATACTACCGGTTTTAAAAGAATCTTTTCCTGATTTAACAAATAGTCAGAGGGATGAGAAATTAATTAATCTCGCAAAAATCATTCTGAAAACTAGTATGAAGTATGAACCAATTAAAACTATAAAAATTTACTTAAATAACTTTATTAGGCTAGGTTTCTCAAATTTCTTCTGGTTTTTAGTCTGTTTAGTTGTTTTTTCTGTTTCTATATTAGAATTTTTTAAATCAAAATCACCTACAACATTTTTAATACTATTTTTATCAACAACTCATTTTTTAAATGTTATGTTAGTATCCATTGTTGAACCTGTTTTGTTTAGATATTCATTTTATACTAATTTAACTTTATGTGCATTAGTGGCAGGTTTATGTCTCAAAGAAATAAAAAACCAAAAACAGAAAAATTATTGAATTAAAGTTTTATTTTAGCAACCTAAGCTCATGTTCTAACATCTCTTTAACTAGATCTTTAAACGAAGTTTTTGGTTGCCATCCTAACTTTTTTTTTGCCTTTGATGAATCTCCTTTTAAAAAGTCAACCTCAGTTGGTCTAAAATATTTAGGGTTAATTTTAATTATAACCTTCCCAGTGTTTTTATCGATACCGCATTCTTTTAAATTTTTTCCTTTCCATAAAATCTTTATATTTAATTGAGAAAAGGCTTCTTCAACGAAATATCTTACTGTGTAAGTTTTACCCGTGGCAAAAATAAAATCATCAGCATTTTTTTGTTGAAGCATCATCCACATTCCCTCTACATAATCTCTTGCATGTCCCCAATCTCTTGATGCATTTAGATTCCCTAAGTATAAACAATCTTGCTGCCCTTTTGAAATTTTCACTGCACTTTTAACAATTTTTTTAGTTACAAAAGTTTCTCCTCTAATCGGACTTTCATGATTAAATAATATTCCATTACATGCAAATATATCATATGCTTCACGATAATTTACAGTTATCCAATAGGCATAAAGCTTTGCAACAGCATATGGACTTCTTGGACAAAATGGAGTCTTTTCATTTTGAAATTTTTCTTTTGTATTTCCAAAAAGTTCAGAGGTTGATGCTTGATAAAACTTGACCTTTTTCTCAAGACCTAGGATTCTTATTGCCTCTAATATTCTTAAGGTACCTAGTGCATCTGCGTTTGCTGTATATTCGGGTGTTTCAAAACTAACTAAAACATGACTTTGTGCAGCTAAGTTATAAATTTCATTTGGTTTAATTTTTTGTATCAGTCTAATTAGATTTGTTGCATCTGTCATATCACCATAATGAAGAAAAAAATTTGTTTTTCTTTCTAAAGGGTCCTCATAAAGATGATCTACCCGTTCAGTGTTCAAAGATGATGACCTTCTTTTAATACCGTGAACAACGTACCCTTTTTTTAGTAATAATTCTGCAAGGTAGGCACCATCTTGCCCAGTAACACCTGAAATTAAAGCAACTTTTCGCATGGACTTATCTTCTTATACTCCTAAAATTATTTAAATACCATTGATAATATTTTGTTAAACCAGATTCTAGAGATGTCGTTGGATTCCAACCTAGCTTGTTGACCTTTTTTGTATATAAAACTTTTTTATAAACACCGTCAGGCTTGGACTTATCAAAAATAATTTTACCTTTAAAACCTACTATTTTCTTTATAAGTTCAGCAAAATCTTTTATTGAAATCTCCTCACCAGTTCCAACATTTATGGGAAAATCAGAACTGTAGTGTTCAGCTAAAAAAATACAAGCTTTGGCTAAATCCTCGACATACAAAAATTCTCTTAGTGGTTTTCCTGAACCCCAAACCTCTACCTTTTCTAAGTTATTAATCTTAGCAGTGTGAAATCTATCTATAAGTGCTGCTGGAACATGACTACTTGAAGCATTGAAATTATCTCCTGGACCATAAAGATTAGAGGGCATAATGCTTATAAAGTCGCAATTAAATTGTCTTCTGTATGCTTGACATAATTTAATACTAGAAATTTTAGCCAGAGAGTACCATTGGTTTGTTTCCTCAAGAGGACCACTCAAAATTTGCTCTTCTGTTATAGGCTTCATAATATTTTTGGGATATACACACGAAGAACCAAGGTTTATAAGTTTTTCTGTTTGGTTAATGAACGCATTCTTAATAATATTCAGATTGATTAATAAATTCTCTTCTAAGAAATTTACTGGAAAGCTGTTATTTGCATGTATTCCTCCAACCTTTGCTGCTGCTAAAAAAATTACATCAGGTTTATTTTTAGACATCCAATTTTTAACCATTCTTTGATCGGTTAAATCTAGATCTTTTCTATCCGAGAAAATTAATTTACATTTTCTTTCTTTCAGTAACCTGACAATTGATTTTCCAACCATACCATTACTTCCAGCCACCCAGATTCTCTTATTATCTATTGTAAATTTTCTATTTTCTTCCATAAATATCATCAATTCTGACTATGTCGCCTTCGTCTAACACTTTTCCTGTTTGAACCTCAACAATCACAAGAAGTTCATTAGTTTTATTTTCTATTCTATGTTTTTGACCTAATTTAACAAAAATTGATTCATTCTCTTTTAATTTAGTTATTGTTTTATTTAGTGTTATTGTAGCCGTGCCCTTAGTAACCACCCAGTGCTCCGATCTTTTTTTGTGATATTGTAAAGAAATCTTACTTCTTGGATTAATTTTTAAAATTTTTACCAAAAAACCTTCTCCAGATTTTATACTCTCAAAACTACCCCATGGTCTATGTACTATGCTACCGATTTCAAACTTCTCTTTTTGTTTTTCTTTTATATTATCAAGTATATCTTTAATGTTTTCCTGGTAATCTTTTTTTGCAACTAAAAGAGCATCCCTTTCTTTAATAATTATTAAATCGTTTACTCCTATTACTACCGCAATTGAATTATCATGGGTTTTAATAAAGGATTTTGTTACATTTTCTGTTATAATATTTCCATCTGTTACATTCTGATTATTTTTTTTCTTTTTTCTCCAAATACTCTCCCATGACCCTATATCACTCCAACTAAAGTTAAAAGGTACTACAACAGCTTTCTTTGTTTTTTCAAATAAATCTTTATCAATTGGTATATTATCTAAAGTTGAAAATTTCCTCTCTGGGAAAGTTACGAATTCATATTGTTTTTTGGATTCATTAATTAGTTGTTTACAAGTATCTAAGGTTTTAGGTGAATGCAATTTCATTTCGCTAACAAAAGTATTTGCCGAGAATAAAAAAATACCAGAGTTCCAATAAAAACAACCTGTTTTCAAAAATCTTTTTGCGTTAGAAATTTTCGGTTTTTCAAAAAATTTTTCTACTTTAAAAAAATTATTTTTAATTTTAATTCCTTTGCGAATATATCCATAAGCAGGGTTAGGTTCTGTTGGTTTAATTCCAAATACATACATAAAGTTCTTTTCAAAAAAATTTAAATTTTTTGAAAAAAAAGATTTGAATTTTTTTTCTTCAATCAGGTGGTCGGAAGGTGAAATTAAAATAATAGCATTTGGATCTTTTTTCAAAATATGGAGTACACTGAGTGTAACAGCGGCTGATGTATTTTTCATTGTTGGTTCTAAAAGTATTGAAGAGACTTTAATTTTTGACTTTTCAAGAGAATCTTTTACTAAAAATCTATGAATATAATTTGAAATAATGGTAGCTTTATAAAAATATGCAGTTTCAAATCTTTTTAATGTTTTAATAAATAACGAATCATTATTATCAAATGGAAGAAATTGTTTGGGAAACATTTTTCTTGAAGAGGGCCATAATCTTGTTCCTGAACCTCCAGATAGTAAAATTGGATAAATTTTTTTCATTTTATATCTTTAGATTTTAAATTTAAAAAAAAAATTAGCATTTTCCAAGAATTTTAGTAACTATGACCAAAATATATATTTAAAGCAATTCTATAGATTAAATGTTTGAAAAGAAATTTAAAAATTTAGGATGTGTTAAAAAAAAATTAATTATTTATTATTATTGACATTATTTAGAAATGATCATCCAACTAATATTTTTTAATAATTTTTAGAAGATTAATTTAAATGTTTATTATTTATTAAATTATATTGGATAAGATTGATCTCTAAAATATAATAACTTTAATATGAAAAAAGAAATTACTTTTGTTCTTACTAGTTGTGGAAGAATCGACCTTTTAGATAAAACACTCGAAAGTTTTTTTAAACATAATTCCTATAAATGTAAGGAGTTATTCCTTGTTGAGGATTCTGTGGATAATGAAGTTTACAAGCGCATTAAGAACAAGTGGCATAAAAAATTGACTTTGATGTTTAACGAAGAAAAAAAGGGACAGATTGCATCAATTGTCGATACTTATAACAAAGTAAAAACTCCATATGTTTTCCATTGTGAGGACGATTGGGTTTATATAAGAGATAACTTCATAGAAGATTCTTTTAAAATTTTATCTACTGACGAAAAGATAATACAAGTTTGGCTTGAAAGCATGGAAAGTGCTAGCAGATTAGACATATTCGAATATGGCCCACTCCAAAAGGTTGGGAATATTGGTTATAGAAGAGTTTTTTGCAAAGAAGGTTGGGAATGGGGTTATTTTTCCTTTAGACCAGGTGTGAAAAGAATGAAAGATTATAAATTAATAGGTGGATATAGTGATTATAAAAACGAATTAGATATTGGAGTAACCTATAAACAAAAAGGCTTTTATACAGTTATAATTGAAAAACCTGCTGTTATAGATATTGGACTGGATAGGACCATATTAGACCCTACTAGAAAGTGGCCAAAAAGAAGAAAAACAAATGCACCAACTGGTCTTAAACGACTCTGGAAACATATAAAAAAATTAAAATTCTAAAATACAGTTATAACTAATCAAATTTTATGAGGGAAAAAAATCAATCATTTTACGTGAGGATAATATCTAAATGTAAAGAAA
Source organism: Candidatus Pelagibacteraceae bacterium (assembly GCA_042090305.1). Classification (GTDB taxonomy): domain Bacteria; phylum Pseudomonadota; class Alphaproteobacteria; order Methylaequorales; family Methylaequoraceae; genus TMED13. The sequence continues at coordinate 15,892 of JBELJQ010000022.1, forward strand.
AAAATAGTAGAATTTATCTTTATACTATTTCTTTTCTAGAGTCTATTATTTTTCCTTTACCAACCGACATTTTTTTAGTTCCATTTGTTCTAGCTAAAAAAAAAAACTACTGGAAAATTGCTTTAATGAGTACAATTTTTTCAGTTCTTGGTGGGTGTCTTTCATTTTTCATAGGGTTACTTTTATGGGAACAAGTTAAACCTTTTTTATTAGAGTATTATCCATCTATTGAATTCAAGCTTAATTCGTTTATTTTACAATTCAATGAATATGGCATAGCTTTAATAGTAATTGGTGGATTTTCTCCTTTTCCATTTAAAATAACGTGCGTTGCATCTGGAATTATGAATTTAAACTTTACAGTATTTATTATTTTTTCTTTTATTTCTCGTGGATTAAGATTTTTTTTAGTGTGTTATTTATTATATAGATTTGAAGAAAAGGCAAATGAGTTGATTCCAAAATATATTGGTGCTTTAAGTTTTATATTTATATTAATTTTATCTATTTATTTTTTTCTATAAGTCATTTGGGAGTAAAAAAAGAAGTCTGTTTATATTGTGAAACAAGCTCGTAGTTATTTTCACTTAAATACCTAAATATGTTTGAGCGAAAAATTTCTTTTGTTTTTGAAACATGAATTTCTATCGAGATAAGTTTAGGCCTATAATCATTTAGATTTAAGCCTTTGAGAACATCAAATTCATGACCCTCCACATCTATATTTAAAAAATTAAAATCTCTTGCAACTTTATTAGTTTTAAAAATATTGTTTAGAGTGTTTTTTTTAACTTTTCTTTTCGTAAAGTTTTTATTAAATTCACCTCTCCATTTTTTGGCAAGCTTTAATTGAGTTGTATTAACCCCAGATCCTATTTCAAATAAATAAGCATTTATGAAACCCTTTGACGATGATACTGCAATATCCAGGTTCACATCTCTTTTTCTAAAAATATCAAATAGTCTCAGATTTTCTTGCATCATATCAATATTAATACCATTCCATCCTTTTTGGTAAAGTAAGTAAGTAAGAGAACCATTAATTGGATGAAGTGCCCCAACATCAACGTAGAAACCTTTTTTTAAGTTACGGAAGAACTTTGCTATGAAAATATCTTCTCCACTTCCACCATAAGATTTGAATGATTTAAATTTATATTTGAAATACCTATATATATAGTAAATTAAAGATGTTTTTATAAATTTTTTTTTGAAGGATTTTAGCATTCTTCCCAATATTAACTTTATATGTTTAATTTTCAATTCATAAGAAAAAACACAGAGTATTTGTTAATTACTGTGAGCCTTTGTATCTTAATTTCAACTTTGTTGATTGAATATATTTTTAATTTTCCACCTTGTAAATTATGTATTTACCAACGTATTCCTTATTTACTCATAATAATACTTGGTATAGGTCTAGTCTTTTTTAAAAAAATAAGAGAGTTCTTATTCATTTTTATAATTTTACAGATAGCTAATCTTTTCATAGCATCTTTTCATAGTCTAGTTGAAAGGGGGGTCATTGAATATGAAATGAGTTGTACTTCTACTGGATCTGATTTACAAACAATCGATGAGCTTAGGAATTTTTTAGAAAAAGTTCCCATTGCTAAATGTAACGAAATCTTGTTTTCAATAATGGGTTTGTCATTAGCTAATTTTAATTTAATAGTCTCTGTACTTTTAATTATATGGGCTTATGCTATTTTAAGTTTTAATGAAAGAAAATAAAAAAAAAATTGATGAAATTCTTAGAGTTAACCATGCTGGAGAATATGGAGCACAAATAATTTATAATTCTCAAATTAGATTTAGTAAAAATAACTCTCTCAAAAAAGAACTTAAAAGAATCTCTTCTGAAGAGAAGGTTCACTTAGAATATTTTCAACAACAAATATTATCAAACAGAACTAGACCAACAATAATGCAACCCTTATGGAAGGTCGGAGGAACTGCATTAGGGTTTGTATCATCCCTGCTAGGAGAAAAATATGTTCATGCTTGTACTGAAGCAATCGAAAGTACAATTGTCGATCATTACCAAGAACAAGTAAAATATTTGAAAAAAAGAAATGTAAGAAGTGATTTAAGAAAGAATATTATGAAATTTTGTGATGAAGAAAATAAGCATAAATTGAGCTCCCAAAAAAAAAATAAAAATCAAAAGGGGACTTTTCTTTTCAAAAAAATCACAAAGAATATTACAAAATTAGCAATAAAAATATCAAAAAAATTGTAATTAAGGCTCTAGCTCTGAGTCCCAATATAAAAAATCATTCCAACTTTGATGCAAAAAATTTGGTGGGAATAATCTTCCAATTTCTTTTAATTCATAATTATTTGGAGTGTATGGGTTTGAGGTCAATGAAAAACTCGTTTTGGCAAGTAGCTTATTTCCTTTAGTAGTATTGCATCTCCTACAGCATGTAACCACGTTATCCCAAGTTGTTTGTCCACCTCTTGATTTTGGTAAAACATGGTCAAATGTTAAATCTTCAACTTTGAAACTTGTGTGACAATATTGGCATAAAAATTTGTCTCGTAAGAATACATTAAATCTCGTAAAAGCTGCTTTCTCGGGAAGAGAGATATAATCTTTTAATGAAATTACACTTGGGAGTTTGAATTTTGTTGAAGGTGATCTTACATATTTATCGTATTCGGAAACTACATTTACTCTTTCTAAAAACACTGCTTTAAGTGCATCCTTCCAAGACCAGGTGGATAAAGGGTAGTAACTCAAAGGCTGATAATCAGCGTTTAGTACGAGTGCTGGACAACTATTTGAAGATAAATTCATAATGACTTCCTATTGTAATAATATTGCAAGTTTATTACAATTTTAAATATTAAATGTTTTTTTTATGAATTCTAAACCATATTCCAGACCACCTTCATCAATTCCATGACCTAAAAAATCTTTTATTTTATGATCTACATCGAAACTAAGGGACTTCAGTTTTTTGTATGCATTAATAGTTTGTTCAAATGGTATTACATCGTCATTTTTGCCGTGATATAATCGAATCGGGGGCTTACTTTTAATATTAAGATTAAAATCATCGTCGCTTAAAAGTAGGCCTGAATAACCCATTATCCCAGCACACTTAGAATTTCTTTGACACAAATGATATAGAGCCATCATTGTTCCTTGTGAGAAAGAAACAAAAAATATTTTCTCTTGAGGAACCTTTGTTTCTTTAGAGATATGATCAATAAATCCATTAAGATATGGTCCGGCCTTGTCCAAACCACTACCAATACTTTCAGGGGATATTGAACTTAGCTCAAACCATTGGTATGCATTATTTCCCCAAGGGCATTCAAATGGTGCATTAGGTGAAATAAACATCGTATTTGGAAGTTCTTTTTGCCAAGCACTTCCAATGGTTATCAAATCATGACCATTGGCACCATAACCATGTAAAAATATAATTATCTTATCGAACTGTCCCGGATCAAAATTAATAGCAGGGCCATTTAAAAATTTATTCATTTAATCGTAATATTTTCTTAATTTCAACAATAGTCCCTTTTGATAAAAAATGATAATCATTTAATAAAATAAAATCTAAAATAGGGATTATACAATTAGGTTTTAGCTGATTCTTCTCTAGTAATTTATATATATTTTCAAGAGTAAGAGAAAAAAAACTTTCAACTTCACCATCAATATTTTTAAGTTCTAACTCATCAACTTTATTAAGGTGATAATTAAAAATAACGGCTGAAATAAAATTATTATTATTATTATGAAAATAACTAACGATATTTCCACGTTGAACTTTTTTTAAGAACTTACTACTAATCCCTGCTTCTTCATATGCTTCTTTTTTTAAATTTTCAAAAATTGATAAATTTATTGGTTGTCCACCTGCCACAGTATTATCTACATAACCAGGAAAACTTTTAGATTTTTCTGATCTTTTAGCAAAATAGATAATAAATTTGTCTTTATGCTTTTTCCAAACGTTACAATGCACCCCATATGATGGTAAGCCAAAAAGTGATAAGAAGTTTCTTTTGATATTAAATATATTTTTGCTACAGAATTTAGCTGTTTCGGAAAAAACTTTTTTTGGCTTTAGGGATGGATATAAAAAGACTGGACAAGTCTCAGTTGATGACTCATTTTTTTCCAGATTCCTTATAAACTCGACTAATTTAGAAAGTTTGATGGAATTATAATCTATTTTTAAAAAATTATCCGACACAATTTTATTGTTTAACCAACCAATATTTTTGTTATCAAACTTTATGGGTGTATATGCACTTAAATCAAAAATATTTATTTGCTTTAAAAGGTCTATAGCTAATTCAAGAGTTTTTTTTTGCTCATACAGAATCTTTGATGATTGATGTAATTCTTTTTAGAATATCTTCAATTCTAAAGTCTTTTGGAGTGAACACTGCCTTAACCCCCTTGGATAACAATTTCTTTTCATCTTTAGGCGGGATAATTCCTCCCACAATTACAGGTATGTGAGAATAATTATTTTTTTTTAATAAATTTAGAATTACATTTACTAAGTGAACGTGAGACCCAGATAAAATTGATAAGCCTATAATATGCACTCCTTCTTCAATTGAGGCCACAACCAATTGTTCAGGTGTTGACCTGATACCATCATAAACGACTTCTATACCAATATCTCTTGCTCTTACCGCAATCTGTTCAGCTCCGTTAGAGTGTCCATCTAATCCGGGCTTTCCAACAAGCATCTTTGGACGTCTTTTCATTTTTTTTGTTATTGATTCTATTTCTTTAGATATAAGGTTTATTTCATCTGAAGCAGTCTTTCTTTTTCGTATACTTGAGGAAACGATTCCGGTAGGAGCTCGATATTCTCCAAATACATCTCTCATTGTATCAGACCATTCACCAGTTGTTACACCTTCGTGGGCACATTTTATTGATATATCCATAATATTCTCACCAGTTTTTGCCTTTTCTTTTAACGTTGAAAGAAGTTTGATAATTTTTCTTTTATCTCTTTTAGCCTTCCATTGAACAACATTTTTTACCTGAGACTTTTCTGAATTTTCATCAACTTTCATAAATCCTCCATCTACTTTAGAGATTAAAGGTGAAGATTCTCCATCCTCAAAACAATTTACACCCACAACCTTTTGATCACCAGATTCGATATTTCTTTGCCTTTGTGTTTGAGATTTTACAAGTTGACTTTTCATGTAACCGTTTTCAATAGCCTGAATCAATCCTCCAAATTCATCAACATTTTTTAGCTCTTGATGTGCCGAATCTTTTAAATCGTTAACTTTATTCCTTAAAACCTGAGATCCAGAGAAAATATCGTTAAATTCTAGTAAATCTGTTTCATAAGCCATTATTTGCTGAAGTCTTAGACTCCATTGCTGATCCCACGGTCTTGGTAAACCAAGAGCTTCATTCCAGGCTGGGAGTTGTACAGCGCGTGCTCGTGAATTTTTGGCCAAAACAACTGGAAGCATTTGAATTAATATCCTATAAACATTATTTTCAGGCTGTAGCTCTGTTAATCCAAGAGAGTTTACCTGCATACCATACCTAAACCTCCTATATTTTGAATCCTTAACAGAAAATCTCTTTTTACAGATTTCATCCCACAATTCGGTGAATGCTATCATCTTAGATGTTTCAGTAATAAAACGCATTCCTGAATTTACGAAGAAACTGATTCTACCAACAATTTTTTCAAAAAGATTTTTGTCAATTTGTTCTGAATTTCTGAGAAACTCTAAAATTCCAATAGCAGTGGCAAGAGAAAATGAAAGTTCCTGTTCTGGTGTAGCACCAGCTTCTTGGAGATGATAAGAACAAATATTGATTGGATTCCATTTTGGAACTTCTTGGGTAGTAAATTTTATAACATCAGTTGTCAGTTTAAGACTTGGGCCTGGAGGAAATATATAAGTACCTCTAGAAAGATATTCCTTGGTAATGTCATTTTGGGTGGTTCCTGATAACAGTTTTCTGTCAACACCCTGTTTTTCAGCAGTTGCTATATATAGAGATAATAACCATGGTGCAGGAGCGTTTATAGTCATTGAAGTATTCATTTTTTCTAAAGGTATTTTTTTGAATAAAGTTTGCATATTACCAACGTGACTAATTGGCACACCAACCTTACCAACCTCACCCTTAGAGAGAATATGATCAGAGTCGTAGCCAGTTTGTGTAGGAAGATCAAATGCCACAGAAAGGCCTGTTTGCCCTTTTTTTAAGTTTTGTTTATATAAATTATTTGATGCCTCAGCACTGGAGTGACCAGCATAGGTTCTAATAAGCCATGGTTTATCTTTCGCCGTATTATTCATAATAAATAAATTATATCAAATAATTTTGGTAACAATAAAAAATTAATGTATTTTTTAAATTAAGTGATATAACGTAATTTTTTTATAATTCAAATTATTTGATAGCTAATAGATTTGTAAGGAAAAATTATGACAAAAAAAATATATGAACTTGGGGAAATACCCGAATTAGGTGAAATACCTGATGAAATGTATGCTTGGGTAATAAGAGAAGATAGATTAGGTGTCCCAGAAAAAGCAATGCAAATCGAAAGGATGCCAGTACAAAAACCAGGTAAAGATGAAGTTTTGGTAATGGTAATGGCAGTAGGCATTAATTACAATAACGTTTGGGCATCACAGGGTATACCAATCTCAGTTATAGGAAAAGATACAGGTTATCATATTGGAGGGTCAGATGCGTCTGGCATAGTATGGGCAGTTGGCGAAAATGTAAAGAGGTGGAAAGTTGGAGACGAAGTTATTATCCATTGTAACCGAGATGATGGTGATGATGAGGAATGTAATGGCGGTGAGCCTATGTATTCAAAGTCTCAACAAATCTGGGGTTATGAAACAAATGATGGTTCGTTTGCTCAATTTACTACTGTTCAGTCACGACAATTATTGAAAAAACCAAAACATTTATCTTGGGAGGAAAGTGGTTGTTACACTTTAACTTTGGCTACAGCTTACAGGATGCTTTTTGGACATCCTCCACATGCACTAAAACCTGGAATGAATGTTCTAATTTGGGGTGCATCTGGTGGTATAGGAAGTATGGCAGTTCAAATTTGTAAAGCTGTTGGTGCTAATGCTATCGGAATTATATCTGACGACGATAAAATTCCCTTTGTTAAAAATCTAGGAGCGGTAGGAGTTCTCAATAGAAAAAATTACGATTGTTTTGGTCAACTGCCAGATGTTAAAAATCCTGAGAGTTACAGTGATTTTATAAAAAAATGTAGAGTTCTAGGAAAAGATATTTGGGAAATAACAGGAAAAAAAGATGTAGATATAGTTTTTGAACATCCCGGTGAATCAACATTTCCAGTTTCAACCTATCTTGTAAAAACTGGGGGAATGGTTGTGATATGCGCTGGTACATCTGGATATAATTTAACTATGGACGCCAGATATGTGTGGATGAGACAAAAAAGGATACAAGGAAGCCACTTTGCAAACTTATATCAGGCAAACCAAGCTAATGAAATGATGATACAGAAGCTCATAAGCCCACTGATGTCAGAATGCTTTAAATGGGATGAAATACCATCCGCACATACAAAAATGATGAATAACAAGCACCTTCCAGGAAATATGGCCGCTTTAGTACAAGCTAAAAAAACTGGATTGAAAACTCTGAATGAAGTATAATATATATAGATTAACCTTTGGATTGATATAAAATGGATAGCACAGCAAATATTGAGAGTAACAGCATAAATACTAAATCTTTCGTCAAAGAGAAAACCCAGACATTTGAACTGGTGCTAAATGAATTGGAAACCATTTCAAAAAAATCTAAAGATTATTTTGTTAAAGCTTTGACTAAGAACAACAGGATTGATAACAACTTACTAGAAAGTTATCAGTTCGAGTCCCATGGTTATGCTTGGTTTGAAACCTACAGAATAGGCCTAAGAGAAACTTTTAACTGGTTTGTTAGATTAAGAGATTCAAATAAAGCAGCAGATATAGATTATAACATATTAATTTACTCGTTTGCTGAGTATCTTTCACAAATGCGTGACGGAATAATGATTAGTCAAACTGAAATGGTAAGACCAACTGATATTGGTCTTAATAGAGACGACTTTAGATTTGCTGATGAACCCAAAGTAAATGAACTCATTTCCCTAGGTTTATCCAATGACTTGAAAAAAGAAATTGTTAATTCCCTGGAGAATGGCATTTTCCCCAATTTAGGTTTAAACGATGAAACCTTAGAGATGATTCAAGATCAATTTAGAAAGTTTACAGAAGAAGAAATAATACCACATGCAAATGAGTGGCATTTAAAGGATGATTTGATTCCAGATCAAACTCTAGCTAAGATGGCCGAACTGGGAGTATTTAGTATAGCGATCCCCGAAAATTATGGTGGATTAGGAATGGGAAAGATAGCCATGTGTGTTGTTACAGAGGAACTTTCTAGAGGCTTCCTTGCAGCTGGATCACTTGGGACAAGGGCAGAAATCGCTGGAGAATTAATTAGATTAGGTGGTACGGAGGATCAAAAGAAAAAGTATCTCCCAGAGATTGCTAATGGTAATATTTTAACTACTGCAGTTTTTACAGAACCAAACACAGGATCAGATTTAGGAAGTTTAGCTACAAGAGCAACCCTCAATGGATCGGATTATACAATTACTGGGAACAAAACCTGGATAACTCACGGTGCTAGATCAGATCTTATGACCGTACTAGCAAGAACTGATCAAGATCAAAAAGGTTATAAAGGTTTGAGTATGTTTCTGGTCGAAAAGCCTAGAGGAAACTGTGAGAATCCTTTCCCCATGAACGGAATGAGTGGAAGCGAAATCGAAGTCCTAGGTTATAGGGGTATGAAAGAATATGAGATAGCCTTAGATGATATAAAAGTTAACAAAAAACAGTTGCTGGGAGAAGAGGAAGGCAATGGTTTTAAACAACTAATGGAAACATTCGAGTCTGCAAGAATTCAGACAGCAGCTAGAGCTGTTGGGGTTGCTCAAAACGCCCTAGAACTAGCTCTTCAGTATGCTAAAGATAGAAGTCAATTCGGAAAACAAATCATTAAATTTCCAAGAATTCTAAATAAATTAGCATGGATGGTAATGGAGATAACAGTATCAAGGCAGATTACTTTATTTTCAGCACGAGAAAAAGATAACGATATAAGGTGTGATATAGAAGCTGGTATGGCTAAATTACTTGCGGCGAGAGTTGCCTGGAGCACTGCAGATAGTGCTCTCCAAATTCATGGAGGGAACGGTTATGCATTAGAATACCCAGTAAGTAGAGTCCTTTGTGATTCAAGAATTTTAAATATTTTTGAGGGTGCAGCAGAGATTCAAGCACAAATCGTTGCTAAGGGTCTTATCGGAAGATAATGAGCTTTTTCCTGAATATTTTAATCGTGATTTGTTTAGTTACGACTTTCGCAGTTTTATTGGTAGGATTGTTTTATACGGCAAGATCAGGAGATGATAAAAATAATAAGATAAACATGTTTATGAGATATAGAGTTCTTATACAATTTATAAGTCTTATTGTTTTAACTCTAGCCTTGTTTGTGAAATCCTAGACTTGAAAATAATTTGATAAAGTTAGATAAAATTTATACAAAAGGTGGCGATAAAGGCCAAACCAGTCTTGGGGACGGTAACAGGGTGAGCAAAAATGCTCCTAGAATTAAAGCCTACGGTGAGATAGATGAAGCTAACAGTGCAATAGGTATAGCTTATATATACTCGAGTGATGAACTGAGATTAATTCTTAGAAAAGTACAGCATCACTTATTTGACATAGGTGCCGACCTTTGTAAACCATACAAAGGTGAAAATTTTAAAAGATTTGAGAAACAAGTTATATTTTTAGAAAATGAGTTAGACAAATTAAATGAAAAGTTAGGTGAACTTGGATCTTTTATACTCCCTGGAGGAACAAATGCTTCTGCTTTCTTGCATTTGTCGCGAACAATTATACGAAGAGCAGAAAGATCGATAATTGATTTACTTGAAAAAGAAGAGGTTAACCCAACATTACTAGAGTATATTAATAGACTTTCAGATTTTCTTTTTGTAGCGGCAAGGTTTGAGAATAGAGAAGTTGGTGATATACTTTGGACTCCAGAAGAGAAAGAGTGATTATATGAAAGCCTTAGTGTGTGTAAAAAGAGTTATAGATTATAACGTTAAAATAAGAGTCAAAACAGATAAATCTGGTGTAGAAACAGATAATGTTAAGATGTCAATGAACCCATTTGACGAGATAGCCGTTGAAGAAGCTGTAAGATTGAAAGAAAATAGTGTGATCTCTGAGATTGTTATTTTATCAATTGGACAAGACTCATCTCAAGAGACAATTCGAACAGGCCTAGCCATGGGAGCAGATAGAGGAATATTGGTAAAGGTTGACGATACTCTTTTAGAGCCCCTAGGTGTTGGAAAGATAATAAAAGATATTTGTGAGAAAGAAAATCCAGATATGATTATCATGGGTAAACAAGCTATAGATGATGACTGCAACCAAACGGGGCAGATTGTTGCAACACTCATGAATTATCCGCAGGCAACATTCGCGTCAGAATTAAGGAAGAATGACGATGGAACTCTTAATGTAACACGAGAAGTTGATGGTGGTTTAGAGACTATCAAGGTAAAGCTACCTTGCGTTGTAACAACAGATCTTAGATTAAACGAACCGCGTTATGCATCTCTTCCTAATATAATGAAAGCGAAGCAAAAAAAAATAGAGATATTGGATTCCAAAGATTTGAATCTTGATATTTCACCTAGATTAGAAATTCTCGAAGTTACTGAACCTCCAGAGAGAAAAGCTGGCGTAAAAGTAGCAGATGTTTCCAATTTAATTGATAAACTTAAAAATGAGGCAAAAGTAATATGAAATCATTAGTAATTATAGAACACGATGGTAAGAATATAAAGCAAACTTCTTTATCTACGATAACTGCTGCAGGAAAGATTAGTAAAGAAGTTGAAGTAATTGCTCTAGGAAGTGACATTTCTGAGGTTGTAGATAAGCTAAAAAAAACTGATATCATTTCAAAAGTAAATTATTCTGATGACGACTTTTTGAGATTTCAAATAGCGGAAAATTTATCGGAGGTTATAACTTCTTTTTTAAAAGAGAAAGATTTTTCACATATTCTATTACCCTCAAGTACTTTTGGTAAAAACCTAGGCCCCAAAATTGCAACAACATTAGATGTCCAACAAATATCTGATATAATAGAGATATTTGACCATGAAACATTTGCAAGGCCAATATATGCGGGGAATGCAATTTCAAAAGTAAAATCTAAAGACTCATTAAAAGTTATCACAGTCAGGCCAACTTGTTTTGAACCTTGTGCTCAGAATTCAAATGTATCAGATGAAAAATTTGAAATTTCCTCAAATCAAACAAGAAATGTAGAGTTCGTCGACTATGATCAATCTGAGTCTGATAGGCCTGAGTTAACGGCAGCTAAAATTGTTATTTCAGGTGGTAGAGGAATGCAAAATGGAGAAAACTTTAAGTTATTGGAAGGTATTGCTGACAAACTAGGAGCAGCAATGGGAGCTAGTCGAGCAGCAGTTGATGCAGGGTTTGTTCCAAATGATTGGCAAGTAGGCCAAACTGGTAAAATAGTAGCACCTGATTTATATATAGCTGTGGGGATATCCGGGGCTATTCAGCATATAGCTGGAATTAAAGATTCTAAATTTATAGCTTGTATTAATAAAGACGAAGAGGCGCCAATTTTTAATTTTTCTGATTACGGCCTGGTGGGTGATCTTTTTGAAGTACTTCCTAAACTTGAGAATGAACTAAAGTAATTTTTTTATGGTATTGATTATTTCTTCATCTTTCCAATCAATATAACCAATAATTCTTGAAATTTCTTGAAGCTCCTTATTAATAAGAATTGTAGTTGGCATTACTTTTATATCTAATTCCTTGGAAATAACCATCTTTTTGTCTGTATAGAAATGTGGAAAGTCAATTTTATTTTTTTTTATAAAATTTGGTATCGCATCTGATGGATTTGAGTCAATTGATATGAAAAAAACACCAACATCTGTACCAATTTTTTCTTTAAGCAAAATTAAGTCTGGAATTTCCTTTACACATGGTGCACACCAAGTTGCCCAAAAGTTTACAATATATAAACTCTTGTTAGATGCACTTAAAAGAGAATAATCTTCATAATTCAGTGAGTTTAGTTTTACATCTGAAATATTTTTAACTTCTTTATGTAATAATAGTTGATTGTTCGCGTACGAATAAGATAGATTTGTAATAATAAAAAAAAGAAAAAATAA
>JBELJQ010000023.1:0-24293 GCA_042090305.1 Candidatus Pelagibacteraceae bacterium
GCTTCAAACTCTGAATGTAAAAAAGCTTATAAATTCTAATGGAATGTTATTTCTATTCGATAAGCCACAAATTGTTAATATGTGGATGTATAAAACATATCTCAATCTTGACATGATTTTTATTGATAAAAAGAAAAAGGTAGTAAGTATTAAAGAAACTGTCCCATTGTCTAAAAAAATTATATCATCGGAAAAAAAAGTAATTGCTGTGCTGGAGTTACCTAAAGATTGTTACAAAAGATTAAAAATAAATATTGGCGATAGAATAGATTGGAGGAAAATAAAATATTCTAAAAATAAAACTTATCGTTGTTTATATAATTAGATTAACTAAAATACATCTAGAGATTCAATTATGGGGCAATTGATTGACAAATATAATATAGAGAATCCAGCCTTTAAAGCTGAGTTAAGTGAACTAGTTCAAAACATAAAGTTGGAAAATCAAGATGAATTTGAAAACCTTCATTCAACCATTGCTTCGCTAAGAGAACAACTTGATGAATCAAAATTCAATACTCAAAGACTTGTTCAGGAAGCAGTATCATCCAAAAACGACGAAATGAATCAATTAAAATCAACAATCACAGAATTGAGGAGTCAATTAGAGGTTATAAGGTTTGAAAAAAAAGAGGAAGTTCAAAAACATATTCAATCAACCTCAGACGAGATTAATCAGCTCAAGAAATCATGTCAGGTGCTTAGAGAAGAGTTAGAAAACCTGAAATTTGAAAAAAAGGAGGCGGTTCAAAAATCTGTTCTTAATGCAAGTGACGAAATACGTGAACTAAAATCATCTACTCAAACATTAAGAGATGAACTAGAAAAGCTTATAAAAAAATATAAAGCAGAGTGAAAAATAAATGAATAAAAAAGTACTTGAGCAACTAAGTGAATTAAAAAAGACCAAACAGTTACTCGATGTTTCAAGAAGAATTGGAGCTTTAAATAATTTATCTGAGATTTTATGGTCGATAATAGATTTTGCTACAAGCTCTGTAAATGGGGATAGGGGGTCAATATTTCTTAATGATTCTGAGACGAATGAATTATATTCTCGAGTAGCTCAGGGTGAACTAACAAGAGAAATAAGAATATTAAATAATGTTGGAATCGCTGGATCAATATTTCAAAATAAAGAAGGTGAAATTATAAATGAGGTCTATAAAGATAAACGCTTTAATAAAGATGTAGATCAAGAAACAGGTTATAAAACTAAAAATATGATTTGCTCACCTGTAAAAACTGTAGATGGAAAAACAATTGGTGTTATTCAAATACTAAACAAACTCAAAGGTAGATTTACTAAAGCAGACTTAAGTCTCATAAATGAAATATCCACTCAGGCTGCAATCTCAATTCAAAATGCCCAAAATAGTGAATTTTTCGAAAAGAAAAGAGCTCAAGAAATGGAGTTTGTTAGTATTGTATCAGATGTTACTGCAGAGATTGACCTAAGTTCACTACTTAAAAGAGTAATGGAAGAGGCTACTAAGATGCTTAATGCAGATAGAGCCACTTTATTTCTGAACGATGAAAAAACAAATGAACTATTTTCTCGTGTTGCAATGGGTGAGGGAATAGGCGAGATAAGATTGCCAAATACTGCAGGTATTGCTGGAACTGTGTTTAGTTCTGGTCAGTCAATGAATATTCCTTATGCTTATGCAGATTTAAGGTTTAACCCTGCATTTGATAAGCAAACAGGATATTTTACACGTTCAATTTTGTGTGTACCTATAATAAATAAAGTTGGAAAGGTAATTGGTTGTACGCAAGTATTAAATAAAAAAGGTGGAAAGTTTAGTGACGAGGATGAATCACGACTAAAAGCGTTTACTCAACAAGTTGCAATTGCTCTTGAAAATGCAAAACTATTCGATGACGTTTCAAAGTCAAAAAAATATAACGAAAGCATGCTTTCAAGTATGTCAAATGGTGTCATTACCATTGATGATGAAGGGAAAATTGTAACTTGTAATAAATCAGGACTCCATATTCTCAAAATCTCTAAAGATAAAATATTGGGGCTAAACTCGCCAGAATTTTTTAATAATAATAATTCTTGGGTACAAGAAAAAATCGACGAGGTTAAGGAGAATCATGAACCTGAGTTGATAATGGACTGTGAGATAGAAATATTTAATCCTGAAAATGATAAAAGAGAATTTGTATCTGCAAATTTAACAATTCTACCCCTTATTAATGAGGATAATGACGGAAGAACTGGTTCTAGTGATAAATTCTTGGGAATCTTATTGATGATTGAAGATATTTCATCTGAAAAAAGGATGAAATCAACTATGTCGAGATACATGGATCCAGGAATTGCTAATCAATTACTAGAGGAAGGTGGTGATATAATGGGTGGTTTGGACACAACAGCAACATTACTATTTTCTGACTTACGGAGTTTTACAAATATTACTGAGTCACTTGGTGCTCAAGGAACGGTAAAATTGCTTAATGAATATTTTGAAATTATGGTCGAGTGCATCACAGAGCAAGGCGGGATGCTTGATAAGTTTATTGGTGACGCAATTATGGCTGCTTTTGGGTTACCGATTTCTCATGAGGATGACGAAGACAGAGGTGTAAAAGCTGGTATTAATATGATTAAACGACTTTGGGAATGGAATGAACATAGAGAAAAGGAGGGAAAATCACCATTGGATATGGGTTTAGGACTTAATACAGATAAAATTGTTGCGGGAAACATTGGCTCTCAAAAAAGAATGGATTATACAATGATAGGAGATGGTGTGAATTTAGCGGCAAGGTTGGAAAGTGCTTGCAAGCAATATAATGCTAGAATACTGATTAGCGATTTTACTTATAAAAAACTCAAAGGAACGTATAGAATTAGGTACATAGATGATGTTGTGGTGAAAGGAAAAACAGAGCCAGTTGGTGTTCATGAGGTTCTTGATTACCATAAAGATACAACTTTCCCTAATTTGATGGATGTTGTAAATCATTTTAATGAGGGAAGAAATAAATACCGGAAAGGAGATTTTAAAGCCTCAATCTCATCATTTAAAGAATGTTTAAAAGCTAATCCAAAAGATGTTTTATCTCAAACATATATTGATAGATGCTCCCAATTAATTAAAGAAAACCCATCAAATTGGGATGGAGTTTGGGTAATGAAAAGTAAATAATAAATAAAGTAAATGAGAAATTATACTATTGAAAATAATTTTCCAAGTATCGACTACATTATAAATAACTGGCCTAGGACTAAACCCCTTCTCAAAAGATTTATATTATCTAACCATAAGCCACCAGATTTATATAAAATTTGTTTATCTTGTCTTAATGAACTCGCAGTTTATAAAACTAGAAAATTAGAGAGAATTTTAAAAAGATTAACATATATCTGCTCAAGAAACACAACATCAAATACATTTCATGATAGTCATCATTTTAAAGCCGTTATAATTATCTCATGTGTTATCTCAAAAAAAATGAAACTTACTCAAAGGGATAAAATTCTGTTGATACTTATTGCTCTTTCTCATGATATTGCTCACCAAGGGAGAAGAATAATATCTCAACCATACTATCAAGAGGAAAAAAGTTGCAAGGTATTTATGCAACTTTGCTATGAAATGCATCTAACTAGCAAAGAGACAAAGAGAGTTTCAAAAATATTCAAAAGTACATATTTTCCGATAAAACCTGAAAATGTTGATGATAAATTACAAAAAATTATACTTGATGCTGATATTTTAGCTTCTATTATGTTCGATGTTGATACGGGATTAAAATTTACAAGTAGGCTTAGACATGAGTTGAGGTTGAGTAATTCAAAGGAAAGTATTTTTAAGTCATTCTTAGATACGTTAACCAATAAATCATTATATATGGATTCATCTAGAAAATTATGCTAAATATTAGGTATTTTGAGACGTTATTAATAATGTTTTAAAATAGTTTTTTTTAATTGCTAACTAGTTAAATGTTATGATTTTGTTAAAACTTTTGGTTCCGGTCATTTTTTTTTGTAGCTTTAAAAGCTATTCTGAAGAAAAAAACCTATTTAATTTGAAAAATTCACTAATCTCTGTATTAAAAAATCATAAGACTATTTTGGCTACTGGAACAGATATAAAGGCAGCAAAACTAAGAGTAAGACAGTCGAAAGGAGGTTTTTTCCCCTCTTTAGATGTTACAGCAAATTATGGACACGAAAATATTATTAAATATGGTCCAGGTAACAATACCCAACTTACAGCTAGGGACGCAACAGCAAAGATTACTCAGACAATTACTGATTTTGGACTAACTAAATCAACAGTTAAAACATCAAAACTATCACTTAAACAAACTAGAGCACTAGAAAATCAAATTAAAAACGATATTTTATTGAGAGCTTTAACAGCTTATCTAAGAGTAATTCAATCCAGAGAAAGTGTAAAATTTGCTGAACAGTCTGTACAAAATATCAAAAAACAAACTGAGTTAGAAGATGCTGCTGTTTCCGCTGGGGGAGGGTTGACATCTGATGTTCTTCAGGCAAAAACTCAACTTGCTGGAGCTCAAGCTAGATTAATACAGTTTGAGGGTGTCTTAGATTCAGCAAAACATGAGTTTGTTTATATATTTGGAGATTTCCCTCAAAATCTTGACAGTTTAAGACTTACCAAATCGGTTTTTGAAAAGCTTCCAAAAAGTATTGATGATGCTGAAAAAATAGTTATTAAAAATAATCCATCTTTAATAGCAGCCAGAATCTCAACTGATATAAGTAAGGAGGCAATCAATACAGCTCGCGCTTCACTTTTTCCTAAGATTAAAGGGATTGTAAGTCATTCAGAGAAACAAGATTTTGGTGGAATTGTTGGTTTTAAAAGAGAAAGTTCAGCTAAAATTGATTTTTCATACCCCCTAAATCTAAGTTTTTCAGAGTACGCAGGAAAAGATGCGGCTGTTCAGTCATATTTATCAACCCAAACTCGAATTAAAGATCAAGAGGATATGATAACTCAAATGTTAAGAACTACTTGGGATGGATTGGATACTGCTCAGAAGAATGCTGAGTTTTTAACTAACCAAGCAAGAATATCTGGTGAATTTTTAGAATTAGCGAGGAAAGAAAGACAAGCTGGAAATAGAACATTACTTGATGTTTTAAATGGTGAAACTGCATTTATTAATTCTCAAGCAG
Organism: Candidatus Pelagibacteraceae bacterium; assembly: GCA_042090305.1. Classification (GTDB taxonomy): domain Bacteria; phylum Pseudomonadota; class Alphaproteobacteria; order Methylaequorales; family Methylaequoraceae; genus TMED13. The sequence continues at coordinate 5,171 of JBELJQ010000023.1, forward strand.
ATGCAATCGCTGCTAAAATAGAAGTATTAATAAATAGCTATACACTTTTAAGTTTAATGGGAGGGCTTTCTTTGGATTCAATTGAATTGGCATCTCAATAAAGATGATAAAATGTTAGACAAAAATCCAAATATTGATAAATATAATCAATTAGTTACCTCACATTATTCCGGTAATTCCTTAACTATAAAAAATGCACCAGATTGGTTGCCAAAAGGAAATTTTTCCAGGCTTGATAGTGATTTAGTTGTTTGTAATAATTCAGGTGAAAAATTAGTTTTTATTGATTATTTTTCCAACTTTGATGTTCCCTCTATACAAACTACAAATGGATTATTTTTAAAAGGATCCTTGATAACTGCACTGGCAGGTCCACAAGCGCAGGGTCAATATGCGCAGGCCAATTCACAATCTCTTTCAATAGGAGAGGTATCAAGTATCGAGGGACAAGCAACAGCAAAAAGACTAGATGGCAACTCTGTTAACCTCAGAACTGGGGACCCTGTTTTTCAGGGCGATACCATTGAAACTATTGATGGAGGAGCCGTTGGTTTAGTTTTTTTAGATAAAACAACTCTGTCTCTTTCTGATGGTGGTAAAATGGTTCTTGATGAATTAATTTATGATCCATCTACTGGAGGTGGTTCAATGGCTGTTGATATGTTAGAGGGTGCGTTTAGTTTTGTTAGTGGTGAAATCGCAAAGACAGGTCCAGATGCAATGAAAGTTTCAACTCCAGTTGCGACTATAGGAATAAGAGGAACAACTGTTGCAGGGAAAGCTGCGGTTGAAGGAAATGAAAATTCGTTCACACTCTTACAAGATTCTGATGGAGGAGTTGGTCAGATTTCTGTAAGTAATGATGGTGGAACGCAGCTCTTATCTCAGGTGGGTGCAACAACAAGTATATCAAGTTTTACTGCACCCCCACCACCTCCAATAATTTTAAGTGCTGCACAAATACAAGCAAATTATGGTACAGCATTGAACGTTTTACCTCCCACTCCAGCCGTTGCACCTCAACCACAATCAGCTCCAGAACCGGAAGTAGAACAAGAAGAATCACAAGAAGAGGTTTCAGAAGAAGAAGCCTCAGAGGAAGAGGTGTCCGAAGAAGTTGAAGAGGGTTCTGGTGAAGATGAAGATTCAGAGGGAAGTGAAGAGATTTTAGAAGGAGAAGAGGGTCCTCCTGAAGGAGAAGAGGGTTTAGAAGGTGAAGATGGATCTCCAGAAGGTGATATACCGCTAGAAGGAGAAGAAGGTGCCCCCCCAGATGGGGAACTTCCTCCTGTTGGCCCGGATGGTGAGCCGCTAGCAACAGCAGGTGAAGAAGGTCCTTCTGTAGGCCCTGATGGCGAGCCCTTAGCTCCTGGTGAAGAAGATTTTGGTCCGGGTGGACCAAGTCCTGAACAAGACGCAGCTGCAAGAGAAGCATTTGATCAAGCAATGGCAGACGGTGCATCTCCTGAGGAGGCTATGGCAGCAGCAGCAGAGGCTGCAGGATTTGATGGTCCGATACCATCTGGAGGAATTGGACCTGGAGGACTTGGAGGACTCGCAGAACCTGGAGTTCCAGGTGAACAAGAAGCTCCGGGAGGACCTTTAGGAGGTTTGGGTTTTGCGGGAGATCCAAGCGCAGATATTTTTGTAGATTCAGGTGGTGATTTTGTAGATCCTTTTGGAGGTCCTGGAAATTTTGGAGCAACTCCTTTTGGAGGCCCCGGTGGCTTTTCTCCTGGTCCATTTAGTGGTCCGGGCGGATATAGCCCTGATAATCTCGGCGGGCCCGGGGGGTTTGGACCCAGTCCATTTGGGGGATCTGGAGGCCTAGATGCTTTTGAGCAAGATCCATTTGGAGGGCCTGGTGGTCTAGGAGGTTTTGGTTCTGATTCATTTGGAGGGCCTGGTGGTCTAGGAGGAGGGTACCACATGGGCTTTACTGATCCAATGGGCGGCACTGTATTTAATGCAATTTATAATGAATTTGGAGGGGGGTTTATTGAGGCATATGGTGGAACCGATGAAGCTGCCTCAATGAATTATTTTGAAGATCCATCATTATATGATGATTTTAACAGGGATGAAAATAATAACGATGCAAGTGATTTTTCCCAGGAACTTAACGAGACTCAATCTACGCTCAAAGGAACAAATGCTGCCGATACCATTAGTGCCTCTTCATCCAATAATGCCCATACATTATCTGGTTATAGTGGTAATGATATTATTACTGGAGGTTCAGCAGCTGACGTTTTGTGGGGAGGGTTAGGTAATGATTCATTAACTGGAGGAGGAGGTAATGACCAATTTTATTACATAGACTTGCTTGAAGGAGTGGATACAATTACTGATTTTGGACAGGCAGGAGACATAGATAAAATAATGTTTGCATATCAACCTACTTCAGCTTTCACAAGAAGCTCAGTAGTAATACAGTCCAGTATTGCACCTTTTGATTATACTAATAATAGTGCCCAATTGCCATATGTTTTTGCCTTCGAAGATACTTCTCTTTATGGCGTGACAAGTACCTCAGCTGTTACAAACTCGCTTACGAGTGGTGGTTTTAGAGTTTGGTTTGATCAAAGTAATAATTCTACGATAATTGGAGAAGAATTTTTCCTAGTTACACCAGGTCCTAGCGATATTGGAATGAATGTTTTTGTTTGGAGAGACGGTACTAACCCAAGTAACCAATCAACAGGAACCTCTAACGGTCTTGTAGAGGCAGCTGAATTATCTTTAATAGCCAATATTGCTGGAGGTAACACTTCCAATGTAACAGGAGCTGAGTTTGCTTTCCAATCAATTTCTGATTTTTCAGTTTAGAATAAATTAACGCTCAAATTTATTGCATTTATTATAACTTTATGTATTATAAATTTGTATTAACTTTTTAAGTATTAGCACATATATAAATTTAATTAGGACATTTTCTAATTGACATTTGCAGTTATGGAACTTTAATTTCCCCCCCAATAGTTATTTGTGGAAAAAAAATATACGTCTAATGCTTACTGAACAATCAAAACCCCAATATTCCGAATCCTTTTTTGCTGGAAGTCCTAGCACTATAGAGTATTTACCAAGCTGGTTAATTAAAGCTAATTTTAAAAGGACAGATTCAGACTTAATTGCTACTTCAAGTGACAAATCTCAAGAAATAATATTTATTGATTTTTTTTCAAATTACGATCTACCATCGTTAATAACAGAGAATGGGTTAATTATGAATGGGTCACTACTTTCACATTTAGCTGGCCCAAGAATAATTGGTCAATATGTACAAGCAGAAAACATTGAAACTCTATCGATTGGGGAAGTTTCAACTATTAAAGGGAAAGTAGAAGCAACGCGAATTGATGGAACAACAGTTGAATTAAAAATAAAAGATCCTGTTTTTCAAGGCGATACTATCGAGACTATTGATGATGGAAATGTTGGTCTAGTTTTTATCGATAAAACAACTTTATCTCTTTCTGAAGGTGGTAAAATGGTGCTTGATGAGCTCATCTATGATCCATCCACTGGTAATGGTTCTATGGTTGTTGATATGGTAGAGGGAGCATTCAGTTTCATAAGCGGAGAAGTAGCAAAAACTGGTCCAGATGCCATGCAACTCAAAACTCCAGTCGTAACTATGGGTATTAGAGGAACAACCGTTGCAGGTAAAGCTGCGATTGAAGGAAATGAAAATTCATTTACACTTTTACAAGATGCAGATGGTGGAGTTGGTCAGATTTCTGTTAGCAATGAAGGTGGAACGCAGGTTTTATCTCAGGTGGGTGCAACCACAGTTGTATCAAGCTTTCAAAGTGCACCCCCAGCACCAATAATTTTAAGCGCTGCACAAATACAAGCAAATTATGGGACAGCATTGAATGTTTTACCACCTACACCTGCTGTTGCACCGCAACCTCAATCAGCTCCGGAGCCAGAAGCAGAACAAGAAGAATCACAAGAAGAGGTGACAGAAGAAGAAGTATCAGAGGGAGAGGTATCAGAAGAAGTATCTGAGGAAGGTGAAGAGGGTTCAAATGAAGACGGAGATTCTGAAGCGGGAGAAGAGGGACCTCCTGAAGGAGAAGATGGTATAGAAGGAGAAGAAGAGGGGCTTCCCGAAGGAGAAGAAGGTATAGAAGGGGAGGATGGGCCTCCCGAAGGAGAAGAAAGCAACTTAGAAGGTGAAGGTGGATCACCGGAAGGTGAGGGTGCCCCCATCGAAGATGGTGACCCACAAGAGGGTGAAGCTCCATTAGCAGCGGAGGGTGGAGACCCAGAAGGTCCACAAGGCCCAAGTAGTGAACAAGATGTAGCTGCAAGGGAAGCATTTGACCAAGCTATGGCAGACGGCGCATCTCCTGAGGAGGCTATGGCAGCAGCAGCAGGAGCTGCTGGATTTGACGGACCTGTTCCAGGCGGCCCCGGAGATGGACTGGATGGTCCTGGCGATCTTACATCAGGAGGACCTGGTCCTGGAGGACTTGAAGAACTTGGAGGAGCAATTGGTAGTGGGCCTGATGAAGGTCCGGTTGGTCTTCTTGCAAGCCCCGGAAGTTTTGGTGGCGCTATAGGTGCACCCCCCGGTGACCCTTTTAACAATTCATCAAATTTTGGAATGCCAGGTGCTTTTGCTGGCGCACCTGTCAGTTTTGCTGAGCCGCTAGGTGGAGCAGGAACTTATGGTGATCCTTTTGGAGGACCAGGTAGTTTTGGAAGTCCTTTTGGACCATCAACTGGTTTTGGTGATTCTCAAGCAGGAGGATTACTGGGACAGTTTAGCCCAATGGAATCTTTTATACCAGGTAGTGGTGGAGGGTTTGGTGAATCTTTTGAATATATTAGTGATGATACATTTGTCGAACAATTTTTTTTCTTTGACGACCCATCTCTTTATGACGACTTTATTCCTCCAGAAGAACTTTCTAAAAATAGTGATGATTCATCTAATTCAAATCAAATTTTAACAGGTGACTCTAATGCAAATGTATTAGTTGGCGGTAGTGCAGATGATACGATAGATGGAGGATTAGGTGTAGATACACTGACAGGTGGGGAGGGGAGTGATACATTTATTCTTTCAGACTTTGGTGATACAATAACTGATTTTACAACATCAGATAAAATTGAAATAAATTGGCTTTTTGATCCACCTGTATCAACTTATAATGTCACAAGATCATCTTTCTATACTTTTGAATCCTCATCTATACTCGGAGCATTAACTTGGATTTCAGAACCTTCAAGTTCTTCTCAAAACTTAACTGAAACTGAGAGTAACGGTAGCTTTGGTTCAGCTCAAGTAATTAATAGATCATCTTTTAAAATTTCTACTAATAATGAAGTTGGAAATGATGCCTATCCTTGGGTAAATATAGGATCGGGTTATATAAATAACGGTATTGATATTTTTAAGGTTAATCTTCAAGACGGAGAGACTTTAGTTGTTGATGTTGATTATGGTGACTCATATGGTATAAATTTTGATTCATATGTTACTGTTTATGACTCTTCTCTTTCTAGTGTAGCAGAAAATGATAACTCTTTAGTTAGTCAAGGAGGTACCGGTAGTTCTGGCTCACTGGATTCTTATGTTGAATATACTTCATCTTCAAGTGAGTCATTTTATATTCTACTTGAGGATGCACCCAAAAACTCAAATTCAAGCACTAGAGGTGACTACGAAATAAATCTGAGCATTATTCCAACAGCAAAATCAACTGGTTTGGGCACTTCCTCAACTTCAAGCGTTGGTGGAAATAATGAACTTCCCTATGTTTTCAATATTACAGAAAATACTTCAAACTATTTAAGTAATAGTTTTAAAAGTGGATTAATTTCTTCAATTAGAAGAACCGACTCAACAACAGGTAACGGTAGTGAAGTTTTTATTGTGGCAGGGGATGGAGCAAATAGTGCAATATGGATGTGGGATGACTTATCAGAGGGATACGGTATCAGTAATAATGAACTTAGTTTTGTTGCTCATTTAGAAAATTTTGATAATGACGAACTTACAAGTTCTCAAATTTCGTTTACTTCTTAATTAATAAATTATACTTTTAATTAATTAACAAAAAAATGCTTCATTGGTTTGAGATACTAAAAAAATGTAATTCACTTGGAACAATAATTGTCATTTCTGTTCTAATCACAGTAATGGGTTTGTTAAGTCCAATTTTTATAATACATATCTTTAACAGATATATAACATTTGGACTTGAGGGCACGCTTTATTTTTTAGTAATAGGAGCAATAACGGTTTCAACGTTTGAGTTCTTCTTCAGAAACCTGAGAAATAAAATTTTCAATCAAATTACACTTAAACCAATAAGAGAATATAGATTAAATGTGGTTGCCGAATTATTTCAAAGAGAAAATATTAACAAAGATAAATTTATAGAATCACTTGACCTGAATAATAATTATCGCAAATTTCTCTCACCTCAAAATCAATCAAATATCTTTGATTCTTTTTTTCTAATATTTATTATTTTCTTTCTTTTTTTTCTAAGTACAAAACTTTCAATTATATTTGTATTAATTTTAATTTCATATCTACTTGTTCAGAGAAAAAGTAATTTAAATAAAAAAAAAATAATTAAAAAAAATTTAATTAGAGTACAAGATAAGGAAATAATAAAAGAACTAAAATATAATTTTGAACTTTTAAATTATTTTAATGCTTACAAATATACAAATTTTTTCATAGAAAATTATTTTCTTAAAAAAGAAAAAAATGACAGTGCTTTAACATTCTTAGATAACTTTCAGTTATCATATAATCATTACTTTTTGATTGTTAGTTCAATAATAGTAATTGGAATTGGTTCAACTTTTGTGGTAAACGGTGAACTGTCCATTGGAGCATTGATTGGTTTTAATATTTTTTCTTCACGTGCTCTAATAACTGCTGCAAGCGCCCAGCGTTCATATTTTAGCCTTACTTTAATAAATGAATTAACTTTAAATTATCAAGAGGCTTTCAAAGATTCTAAAATTAGATCTAAGGGTCTACAATTAAATAAAATAACTGGGAATATAGAGGTAAAAAACATTGACTATTCATATCAAGATTCTAATTTTTTTCTTTTAAAAAATATTTCGATTAACGTTTCAGCTGGAGAGATTCTAAATATCTCTGGTAAAAATGGTACAGGAAAAACAACTCTTGCACATCTAATTCTTGGATTGATTTCACCTAAGAGTGGTGAGATATTTATAGATAGAACAAATCTTTTAAAACTATCATTAGTTTGGTGGAGACAACAGGTAGCCTATTTACCCCAAAATCCACAAATATTAAATTCCTCAATTACTGATAATATTTTGATGGCAAATGAAAGACTTAATCAAGACGAAATTAGCAGACTTCTTCAGACTGTTGGACTTGATGATAGTCTTAAAAAGTCAAACTTGTCTTTATCTGATAATATTGATCTAAATTTATCATGTGGCATTAAAAAAAAAATACACTACGCAAGATTACTTGCTATGAATCCTCAGGTTTTTTTAATTGATGATCCATTGGGAAATCTTGATTCATCAGGAAAGGAAATGGTATTAAAATTGCTTTTATCCTTAAAAAAATCACAAAAAACAATAATTACTTTTAGTGAAGATGAATTAATAAAAAAAGTGGTAGATAATAATATTATATTAGAGGGGTAGGTCATGAGTAATTGGTTAGATTGGAAGTTAGAAACAAATAATAAGCAAAACAATATAGACGAATTAACAATCACAAGAAAATTTAAGATTCTTATTCTTTTATTCTCAGTTTTTTTTCTAATAATTATTAATCTTAAACTAATTGAAGTTTTAAGCTTAGCAGATGGACAAGTTATACCACAAGGAAGAATTAAATATGTTCAACATCTTGAAGGTGGAATTGTTGAACAGATACTTGTAAAGGAGGGTGAAAAGGTAGAAATAAATCAACCTCTAGTTATTTTGTCTAAGGAAAAGGCATCATCAGACTTCGAAGAAATTAACACACGTCTTAAATCCATTGAACTTGGAATATTGAGAGTTAAATCTGAAAAAAAGTCATTAAGTAATTTACAAATACCAAACAATCAAAAAAGCTATTTTGATAAAAATTTAATTAAATACGAAAATGATTTGCTGCTTAGTAATAGAAAGTCAATTAATAATCAAAGGGAGTCAAAAAAATCAACTATTAAACAAGCCGAAACAAATCTTAAAAATTTAAATAAAAGATTGGGTTTAGTTAAAGAGCAAGAGGAAATAAGTGAAAAACTTCTAGAAGCTGAAGCAACTAATAGATTGAGACATCTTGAGTTGCTAAGGGAACTTTCTGATGTTGAATCTTCAATTGATGAGCAAAGATCATTAATTTTATTAAGTAAAAATGAGTTGGATAGAGTTAATTCGGATTATAGTCAAAGGTTAAATAATGAATTTTCTGATCTAAACAAACAAAAGGCCGAATTAAATAAAAGAATTGGTAAATTTTCTGATAGTTTGAAAAGAACAGTCCTAAAAAGTCCAGTTTCAGGGGTAATAAAACTCATTTCTGTTAATTCAAAGGGAGCAATAGTTGCTCCAGGAGTAACAGTAGCAGAAATTGTTCCTGAAAATGAAAAACTAATCATTGAAGCAAAATTACCTTTATCTGAAATAGGTTATATTAATGTTGGTCTAGATGCTAAAATAAGACTAAATACTCCAGAGGGTTCAAGATTTCAACCAATCAATGGGATTGTTACCTTTGTTGGAGCAGACACTATTTCTAATCAAGAAGAAGATTTCTACTTAGTAAAGATTGAGACCAATGATACATCTTTTAGTAAAAGAGATGAGACTTTTAAACTCTATTCAGGCGTGCCTGTGATGATTGGAATCATTACTGGAAAGAGAAGTTTCATTGACTATTTTTTGTCACCATTCAAGTTTAAATTTTCATTTGCACTTTCAGAGAGGTGAATAATCAAGAAGAGGATTTAAGGATTGGTTCGTGTTTGTAAATATATCCGTTTTTTTTACTGGAAAGTTTAAGATGTTTATAAAGCTCGTCGAAAATAGCATTACTTTTATTTTCTTTAACAATCATTGTTAGGATCTCTGCTTCACTAGCAGAACCAAATTGTTGTACATCAAAGATATCTGAAGCCCTTCCATTAGCGTATCCCACGGATAATACTTCTGATTCTTTTGAAAACTTCTCTGTGACTCCTTGGCCTAGACCTTTTTTTATTAAGCCACCTATTTCTACAAGTTTTACCATTACTTTGTTCCTTTGGCTCTTTTTATTACATCCTTAGGAATATGTGTGGCAACTCTGTCAAGTCTGACCATCCACATTATCCCTTTACCAGGAGTATCTAAATCACCAGCCAAGTACATTGCTTCAAAAATTCTATTTGATTGTTCTTTGGATACAATAATTCTGATAATTTCTTTTTGTTCATCTATAGTAACACCCAAAAGGCCCATTCTATCCCTCACTCCTGTACCTTTCGCATAATTAATTGTTGCACCTTGAGCACCCACGGTTGTTGCTGACTCTACAATTTTATTAGCAAGTCCACTTTCCACCACACAGGTGATTAAATAGACATCAGAAAGGTAGGTAATTTCTCTAGCCATATTTTTATCCTTTTATTTTAGTTTTTTGTTTAATTTGTATGTAAAGTCCCATTAGTAATACAGCTAAAATAGGACAAATACTTGCCATTGAGAGGATTCCAAATCCCTCAGTGGCGGAAACAGCATTACCCAACCCTAATCCCATTGCTAGAACCAATGGCACAGTTACGGGACCTGTTGTAACCCCTGCACTGTCCCATGCTACATTTACAAACTCCTCCGTTGAGAAGTGAGTTAAGACAATTGCAAGAAGATATAAAGGTATGAGAACCGTTGCTAAATCAAAGCCAAAAACAATCTTTCCAACGCCGAGGGCAATCCCAAATGCAACTCCACCAGCCACACTATACATTAACATAGATTTTTTAAATGCTCCATTTGTTAAATCTTGAACGGTTAGCCCTAAAGCGTTTAAAGCTGGTTCAGCTAAAGTGGCACCAAAACCAAGAAGCCATGCAAAAAGAATTACAATAGTTAACCCCAAAATTTCATTATAAATTGGAGAAATCGGGCTGACTGGAACTTCCATAAAGGCAGCAGGTAAAGTTGATCCTGCTTGAGTGCCTATTGCCCCTAAACCATATGTTAATCCAATACCAAACACACACATTCCAACAATTGATAGCGTAAGGCCATATATTGTCACTAAATTATTTGGTAGTTTTGATCTCAAAATTATAAATAAAACAAACATTAAAAAAAGCACCAAAGGTAATATAGCTCTTACACCTAATATTATTTCAACAAAAGGGGTTTTATCCCATCTAGATAATTCTGCACTTGAAAGACTGTTATTTGCTATTTCAGCACTTGCGAGAATTTCTTCAACTGTAACATTTTGTGAAACGTAAATTGACAAGAGCAATACGGCAATGATGGGAAATAAAGATGCCATTGTAACTACACCAAAACCTGAAAGAGATGAATTTCCTTTACCAGCTGACGCTGCTATCCCTATACCTAATGATAAAACAAGTGGAACTGTTACAGGTCCAGTTGTAACTGCGCCACAGTCCCATGCTAAGCCAAGTATTGTTTTAAGATCGGGGTTAAACCAAACATATATTGTAAGAGCTATTGTAGGAAAGAGTGCTAAATAAATTAAAGGCTTAAGTGACCACCCCATAACAAACCTGATAGTTCCGATTACTGCAGCCAAACCAACACCAGCACCAACAATAAGAACTAGTGGGAGAGTCCAATTATTTAATAGTTCCCATAGGTATGGTGCATCTGTTGGGTTCACTGAGGATCCAAAAGCTTGAAGAGCACCAATTGCAGGCTCGGCAAATGTAACGCCAACCCCCAGAATTGCAATTATAATTAAGACAACAGGCATTGACGCCCTCTTAGGTAGGTTATCTCCTATGATTGTGCCAAATGGCATTAAACCAGTTTTAAGACCCTCCATAAAAATTGCCAAGCCCACTATAACAGCCATTAAACCAAGGCAAATTGTTCCAGCAGAGGAAATTGGTTGTCTTAATATCAAAAGTTGAAATAAAAATAAATAAATTGCTAATGGAAAAACGGCTTTAACTTGATCTAATATTCTTACATAAGTGTAGGGAGCTAAAAGCGAAACTGCTTTAGCAAATCCTATTTTTATTTTTTCTGCTTTTAAACTTTTACCTTTAGCAGGTGAGGGAGTCAAAAGATTATAGCTGATTGTATTATGCTTTATTTCTGACTCGTGAACAAAATCCGAATATTTCATGTTTTGTATAATATCATATTTCGTATCTTAATAAAATAACTAATCTAAATGAGTAGTTGATTTTTCTAATCTATAAAAAATCTGTTGTGCAAGCTTTGTTATTATTTGATTTTCATCCCCAAGAGTCTCATCTAAAAATTTCCTAGAAAACGGTATTTTCTGAAATTCGGATCTTTTTGATAGTTCAATACACAGATCATTGATTATTTTTTTTGCAGCATCTGAACCACTATCAAGTAATTCATTCAGATTATCTTTACTGATACTTACGAGTTCAGTTGCAGATCCTGCTATTATTGTAGCACTTCTTTTTTGATCAAGAACTAAAGCCAGTTCTCCAAAAAATTCCCCATCTCTCATAGAACCTTTTTTTTGGTTATCAACCAGAACATCTAAATGACCATAAACTATCATGTAAGCAGAATCGCCTTCATCTCCTTGTCTAAAAAGCTCATCACCTTCTTTCATAAGAACTTTTGTTGTACTACCCATTTGAACTGTTTTCATTTAATAAATCCTTTGTGCTAATCTGTGATGTATTTGAAGAGATAATGCTCTTATAACTGTTGGTGAATCTTTTACTAGTTCTAATAAGTCTTCTTTCGAAATTGTTAGTTTAGGGTTACTTTTTTTACCTAGCTCTTTTGACATAGTTTGAATTGCTTTGTGAAGTTCAATATGAGAGGAGAGAAGTATTGTCTCGAGTGCATTCTTTTTAATTTCAACAATTTCAGTTGGAATTATAGCTTTGACACTACAGGTTCTTTTTTCATTCAGAATTAGTGAAAGTTCTCCGAAAATTTCACCAGATTCAATTTTCCCAATTTTTTTACCATCTAATTCAGCTACCAGCCCTCCAGACACCACTAGGTAGGCTGTATTACCCGTTTGATCTTGTTCAAATATATACTGATCAGGTAGAATTCTTATTTTTTTTAAACTCATTTCTTATTTTGATGTTGCAACATAAACACCATCCCAATCATTTGGTGGAGGGTTTTTCTCATACTCATTTATTCGTTCGGATAAAATTTCATAATATTCATTCATTATATTATTACAAAGACTTTTTGCTAATTTCATCTCATTCAAACAATTTTTCCATTTTTGATTAAAGTAGTTTTCAAGAATTTTCTCATGCCTAATTTCTAAATTTTTAAACTCACCACTTTCTTTAAAATCTTTATCTCCTACTAGAGTAAAAATAGTAACGGCTTCTTTTTTTCCTTTTACCGCGATCAAATCTAATTTAAGGGTCGCATAAATATCTTTGACACTTTCATATGTTTCAGCCCCAATAACCGTTTTTACCCCATAACTTTTTGATTGACCTTCAAGTCTTGCCGCTAAATTTACTGAGTCACCTAGAACAGAATAGTCAAATCTTTGATCGGACCCCATGTTTCCAACCACGCATCCACCAGTGTTTAATCCAATTCCTATTTTAAGCTCAAGAAATTTTTTATTTTCTGATTTAGCTTCTTCTTCTCTAATGGCATTCAATTCTGCCATTGCTTTATGCATTCTAAGTGTTGCATCACATGCAAGTTTTTCATGTCCGTCAACATCTATAGGAGCGTTCCAAAAAGCCATGATACAGTCGCCCATATATTTATCGATTGTTCCATTAACATTTATAATTTCATTTGTAAGAGGAGTTAGAAATCTATTTATCAATTTTGTAAGTCCTTGAGGATCAGCCTTAAAACTTTCAGAGATTGTTGTAAAGCCTCTAACGTCACAAAATAAAAAAGTCATTTTTTTTGTTTCTCCTCCTAAGACGAGTTTATCAGGATCATCTGCTAACTGTTCAACTAATGCGGGTGAAAGATATTGAGAGAATGCACCACGAATTTGTTTTTTTTCATTTGCATCTCTTAGATAATTAGCGAAGGTATTACCAAAATATATCACAAAAGTTGAAAAACCAGCAAAAGTTGGATCAAATAATATTTTATCTTGTAGGAAGATTTGGTTACTGTAATAAAACGCACCTGCAACTATACTTATTAGCAGTGAGATATTAAAAATAGGACCAAATCTTAAAGCAGAAAATGTTATTAAAAAACCTAATAAAATAGTAAAAATTGATTCGTAAAACTTCATATTGGTTCCGGCTCTTAAAAAAGGGGCACCAGTTATCTTTATTTTCTCTTTTTCTTTAAATGCTTCTTCCTCAGTTTTTCCTTCTTTAATTGCTTTATTGAAAACAATATCAGCATTTTTGTTTGATGTATAATACATAATGGCAGAAATAACTGTATCTATTAAATTTGCATGAATTTCTACGCCTGGCATTCTGTCCTCTACTGGGGTTGGTCTTATATCCTTAAGACCAGTGGCTGATGTTCCCAAAATTCCAAGTTTACCCTTCAATCTATCCTTGCCAATTCTTCCAGCAATAATGTCTGCAGCACTCACATAATATCTTGACTCGTTACCTTTAACAGAATCTGATTCACCGTAGTAAATCCAAACTCTTCCATTTTCATCTGTGGGTATAGCTGCATTTCCGATTGTCTTTGTTTGTATGATTATTTCTTCAAGTCCATTAATACCGGTTCTTGATGCGATACTATTCCCCTGAAATGCAACTCTAATCATTTCCAATCCTAATGTTGGCCTTACTACATTTGCTACATCTGAAATCAAAGGCACTCTTCTAATTATACCATCCGGTTCTTCAGCAACGGAGACGGTTCCTGCTCCTGAACTATTTTTTTCAAATTCTGATACATTGGCAAGTAATCCTGGATAAGAGACGAGCCATTTTTTAATATCCTTATTACCTAAAAAAACTTTTACTGATGTATCTTTGATATCTTTTCTCATAGCATCACCAATAACATCTAAACCAGAATGACCTATAACTGTTGCAAAATTTGACATTTCTTCGGCTGCAATTGATTCATTTGATGGAAGTTTTTCCAACTCAAGAGCAAGTTTTGGATTTCTTTTTTTTATATCCTTTGAAATTAGTTCTGGAGACGTTCTATCTTTTTCAGCAAAAAGAACATCCAATCCTAAAACTAACATACCTGCCTCTCTTGATTTTTTGAATAGTTCTGCCAGAATAGTTCTAGGCCATGGCCATTGACCAACTTCTCTCAGAGATTTTTCATCAATATCAACTATAACAGAATATGTATTTCCATCTGTATTTCTTGGATTGTTTTTTTGAAGAACATCAAAGTATTTAAGGCGCATTATTTCAACTAACTCTGGATCTGATATTCTTACTGTGCCTAGAATTACAGCAAAAATCAGTGAAAGAATGGTTACAATAACTCTAAATGAAATTTTAATTTTCATGGCTCTGCAAAACTATTACCTAAGGTTCTTATTAAAGGATAAATAAAGTAAGTAATTAATTTTCTTTTTCCAACTCTAAACTTTCCAGAAACTTTCATGCCGGGCATTAAGTTAAATCCGGGTGGAATATCTTTCAATTCATTTTCTGTGATAATAGCTCGAGCTCTGTAAAAGTTGCCCGAGTTACCATCAACATCCTTATCTATCGTATCTGCAGAAACATAAGTTAATTTTCCCTTAAGTTCTCCATGTTTTTGAGCAGGTAGAGCATTAAGTTGTATTTTTACAGATGTATCTGGAATTAGCTTACTAATATCGGAGGGATCAACATCAAAAACAGTCAATAATTCAACTCCAGTTGGAACAAGAGTAACTACGCTTGTTCCCTGAGATATTACAGCTCCAGGATATAAAGAATGTAAATCAAGAATCATACCATCAGATGGAGCCTTGACCGTTTCATCTGTTTGTTGTCTTTCTAGTTTTTTTAAATCTTCTATAAGAGACATTTTAGCATCTTCTAAACTTACAAGCTCATCGTTGATGCCACCAAAAAATTGACTAGTATATTCTTTTCTATTAGATTGAAGTTCTCCAAGTTTATTATTAGTCTTTGTAAATTCTTTCTCCAATGATAATCTTTTATTTCTTTCTCCAAGAACCTGCGCTTCTGCGACAAGGTCCAAGTCAAACAATTCTTTTTTAGAATCCTCAAGTTTCATTTGAATATCTAACTGTTCTTTAATAAATGTTAGGTCGTCTTCTGTAGAAGAAATTTGCTGATTTAATGACGCCATCTTAGCTATATATTGATCCTTTTTATCCTTAAATATCTTACTTTGTCTATCATTTAAGGAGCTTTTAACAGTAATATTACTTCTCAATTGTGATTGTTTTTTTAATCTTTCAATTTTAGAGTTAGTTACTGATAGTTGATAATTTAACTTTTTCATATCAGCTCTTTGTAAGGTAGAATCAAAGACTACAAGTGATTCACCTTTTTCTACACTTTGACCTTTTTTAACAAGTATTTTTTTTACAACAGAATTATAGTTAGATTGAACTTCTACGTTAGGAACAACTGTTGTTATTTTTCCCGATGCTGAAATTGTGGTATCTATTTCTGAGAATGACCCCCACATGATTAAAAATAAAATAAGAAAGCCAAAAGAAAAAACTGAATATTTTACTGATTTTGGAATAGCTCTTGTGTTTAATCTATCAATATCGTCATCAAATTCATCTAATAATTCATTCATTAGTAACTTTTTTTTTCTCCTTTCTTCTAATTCTCCTGATATTTCTTCACTTGAATCACTTGACTCATCATCATTTTCACTACTGCTAAATGCATCTATAGATAATTTTTCGTTTGCATTTCTTGCGTAGCTTGCAAGTTGTTGCATCATATTAAAGGCCGTTTGAGGCGAGTTTTTTAAATATCCTAAAAGAGCATCTTTATCAATTTCTTTAACTGTAGACTCATTAACTGCGCGAGCCATAGCACTCCTTGGCTGTTTATCGATTAGTGCCATCTCTCCAAATAATGCACCTTTTTCGAGAATAGCTAAAGTTATATATTCATCACCATTGAATTTACAGACTTCAATTTTCCCCTTTACCACTTGGTATGCAAAGTCTCCAACTTCACCTTCTCTAAACAAAACATCACCTGAGGCTAGGTTTCTAAGTGATGGTTTAATTTTATTTTGTTGAGACATTTATATTGCTTTTTTAACTGGTTTATTAAATCCTAATATTGAAATTTGTTTACTGAAGGTTTCACCAAAAAATCCTTTTGTATTTTTTAAATCTTCAAAAGAACCTTGTTGGGTAATTATTCCATTATCCAAAACAAATATTTTATTACATAATCTTAGATGCCATAAACGATTTGAAACAATTATCACCGTTCTTCCTAAAGAAATATCTGAGAGTGCATCATACAACTTGAGTTCGCTTTCCACATCAAAACCAGTTATTGCATCATCTAAAATTATAACCCTTGGGTTACGTATTAATGCTCTAGCTATCGCAATCTTTTGTCTTAGACCAGTTGAAAGATTTGTTGCATTTTCTTCCAAAAACGTTTCATAACCATCAGGAAAAGTTTCAATTTCTTCATGAGCGTGTACTTTTTTTGCTGCCCAGGTTATTTTGTCCATCGATGAATTAGGAGCGGCTCTTGATATTGATTCCCTTATAGTGCCTGGAAAGAAATAACTTTCAGAACCCACAAGAGAGACTTGTGATCTTACATGACTAAGATCTAGTAAACGAAGATCGACATTATCAAGCGAAACTATTCCTGATTGAGGTCTGTATAAACCTTGAATCAATTTTGCTATAGTACTTTTACCACACCCACTTTTACCTGTGAGTCCAATAATTTGCCTAGGATTAATTTCTAAATTAACATTTTTTAAGATTTTTGAGGAATCATCGTATCCAAACTCAACATTTTTAAATGTTATTTGTCCCATTAATTGGGGTTTTTGGCCTCTTACAGTTGTTTCAGAGTTTGCATCTACAATCCCAGATACTACTTGAAGAGATTGAACAAGTTTTGTAATTTCAGTCTTTAATGTTACAAGATCTATGATTGGCCTTGAAACTCTTGACGCCAACATATTAAAGCCTACAAGAATCCCAGCTGATAGACTTCCTGAAAACACAAGGTGTACCCCAACGAATATAACCATAGCTGTCATAAGTTGATTAATAGTTGAAGAGATATTATTTAAGATAGCGCTTTTTTTTTGCATATCCTCAGATGCAATAATAAAGTTAGCTTCTATTTCTCTCCACTTATCTTTAAGAGATGGCTCTAGCGCTAACCCTTTAACGTTTTCAATACCATTAACCGATACGGATATAAATTCTTGTCTCTTTGATTCAGCCTTACTAAGAACTCCTATTGAATCTCTTTGTTTTTTTGAATAAAACATTGATGCTATAGCTCCTAAAATACTAAATGAAAAAACTACAATAAATAAAACTGGACTGTAGAAAAAAAGGATAGGAATGAATACTAATAGACTTATTGAGTCTAAAGCCGTTGAAAAAATTTTTTGTGTAAGTGTATTTTTTATCTGTGAGACTTGAGAGGTAAATCTTAAAAAGTTTGCAGATTCTCTATGAAACCTCTGCATAGGCAATGATATGAGCTTTTCAAAAACCCTTACCGATAACTTAGCCTCTACTTTTTGGGATAGAAAATCAAGTAAATAAGATCTTAAATAACCCAATATACCGTTAAAAATATACGCTACAATCACACCAGAGGTTATAACATATAAAGTTGAGTAAGCTTCGTAATTAACAACTTTATCAAGTACAAGCATCATAAATACAGCAGGAACAACTGCAAAGATATTCAAAATTAGTGCAACTATTATTACTTGAGTTATTACAGACTTATTTCTTAGCGACTCACCAATAAGCCAGCTTAGTTTAAGTTCACTAGTTTCTTCGAAGGCATTTAGTTTTGCTTTGAGTAAAATCACCTCTCCATCCCACGCTTTTTTTAGCTCTTTTAAGTTTATTTGCTGGGGTTTTGGTGATGTAACACCTGTATCAAGAAATAAAATTGATTTGTCTTCATCTTTTTCTGTTTTAATTAATCTTAAAGCAATGATATATCTTCCATTCTTGAGTCTTAAAATTTGTTGTTTCTTTGCTATCAGCTTAGTTAATTCTTCACTGTTAATTTTTGTTGTTTTAGCTTTTAGATTAAAAGAATGAGCAAGTTCGCACATTTCTTGCGGGTTTAACTCTCTTTCATCAATTTTAAATCTTTCAGGAATGTCATTGGCACCAATATGAACACCTAACTGCCTAGCAACTAGAATAATAGATTTTTGTGAACCTCTCATGGCTTGCATTTTACCATTGTATATGAATTTTTTTTTTAATCAAAAAAAAAGCCCTTAATAATAAGTAAAGTATTAAGGGCTTTTAAATTTTAATAGCTTAACTTTAAAAACTAAACTATGTCGTCACCTGTTGGGTCATCAGGAGGTGGAGGCGTCATATCTCCGTCCATTGGCATATCACCTTCTGGAGGAGGTCCCATTGGATCTGCATCTGCTGGTCCGTGAGCAGCAGCATCATCCATATGAGTATGCATTTCATCCATTCCATCTATTGGAGGAGGTATATCACCAGGTTCACCAGGTCCCATTTCTCCTGGAGGAGGTCCTCCTGTCATATCGCCTGGTCCCATTGGGTCCATCGGATCACCTGGAGGCATATCGCCTGGAGGTGGTCCACCCGCTGGACCAGCTTCACCAAATAGCGGATCAGTACCTGGCCCGCCGTCCATTGGCCCTGGTTCACCCATTGGATCACCCGGAGGAGGTCCTGCCATATCACCTGGAGGCATATCACCTGGAGGCATATCACCCGGAGGAGGTCCTGCCATGTCACCTGGAGGCATATCGCCTGGAGGCATATCACCTGGAGGCATATCACCCGGAGGAG
>JBELJQ010000023.1:24393-26506 GCA_042090305.1 Candidatus Pelagibacteraceae bacterium
CACCTGGAGGCATATCACCCGGAGGAGGTCCTGCCATATCACCTGGAGGCATATCGCCTGGAGGCATATCGCCTGGAGGCATATCACCTGGAGGCATATCACCCGGAGGAGGTCCTGCCATATCACCTGGAGGCATATCACCTGGAGGCATATCACCTGGAGGCATATCACCTTCAGGTCCCATTGCCATATCACCTTCTGGAGGAGGTCCCATATCATCCCCTCCACCAAACGCTGTGTCAACACTATCACCAGCTGCATCAAAAGCATCTGCCGGACTAGCACCCTCTGCTATCGCTGTGTCAAAACCATCTTGAGCGGCTGATGCCATAGTATCTACCATGTCAGCAGGAGCACCCATATCGGTCATTACTGTAGAAGCGGCCTCAATTGCCGCACTTGCTGCTTCTGATGGATCTGCTCCACCGTCTAAAGCAGTCTGGTAAGCTTCAGCTGCGGCACCGCCAGCAGCATCTGCCATGTCATCCATTTCTGGAGGCATAACATATTCAGCCATAATATTATCCTTTAGAATTTAAGGTTGTTTGTGCAAATACTAATTAAGTCAATACAAAATTTAATAATACACGAATCATATTTAATTTTCAATTAAAAAAAATCAGAATCCTAGATAACTAAAATTTAAAACACCACAGTCTTTTAAAAGATTAAATGAACTGATTATCAACTGGTATTGAGCATTTACAAGATTTGATTCTGATTGCGTTAGTTCTTTCTCAGCATCGAGTATATTTAATGTGGTTCGAGTTCCGACCCCAGCTTCTCTGGATACACCCTCAACTGCCATCTCATTTGAGTCAACCGAAATTTCTAAAGATTGAATGCTTGCTTTTGTACTCTCAATCTTTTTCCAAGATGATTTAATCAAATGGGTGAGCTCTAACCTTTTTGATTCAATTGCCTTCAAGTTGCTTACTGCTGTATCTTTAGATTTTTCTAAATTTATAATATTATGACCTTTATTAAATATTGGTACTGTAAATTCCGCAGTAACGGAATAGCTATCTTTTCTCTCAATCGCTCTTGAGGACTCTAATGATTTTCCCATCGAACCGGTGACTGAAAATTCAGGAGCAAATGCTAAATTACTTTTTTTTATGTCTATTTTTGAGTTTACGTGTTCGAGTTTTAATTTAAGATATTCAGGATTATTTTTTAGACCGGTTAGTAAGGCATCATCCAATGTGCTTGGGATTTTAGGAATAAGTCCAAACTTTGACCAATCTTTTGGATTTGACTTAATTATATTTTCATCTTCTGAGTCAAACCAGTTAATATTTGGATTTCTTCCAACAATTTTTTTAAATTCTGATATAGATATATCTAAATTATTTTCAGCCTCAATTCTTTTAGAAGTTGCTTCTGCCAATCTTGCTTTTGCTTGAAAAACGTCTGTTTTTGTTACATCCCGGAACTCAAATCTTTTTTCGGTAGCTTCAAGTTTTTTTTGGAGATTTTCCTCATTTTTTTTTGATACATCTAGTAAAAAAAGATCTTTTAAAAGTGTGTAATATGCATTGCTGGCTTTTAATAAAACATTTTGAACAGATGATCTGAAGTTTAACTTTGAAATTTCAAAACTATTTTTTGATTTTTTTAGATTCAGAACTTTGTCATACCCAAGTGGTTGTGTAAAATCTATATCAAACTTCGAGGGATCTAGAGCAGTTACCCCTCTGTTCGAATTGTCTGGAAAAGATTTACTAATGTTTTTTCCACTTGAAGCCGAAAAATCTAGTGAAGGTAAAAAATCAGTTTTCGAAATCTGTAAATCTTTCTTTGATATATCAAGTTCTTTTTTACTTTTTTGTATATCTGGAAAAAAATTATATGCGTCATACAATACATCCCTTAGTTCCTCAGATTTTGCGAAATTTAAGTTGATAATAAAAAAAAATAGTACTACTAAAATTTTAGAAAACATTGTCTATTAAACCCTGGTTACAGTTTAAACGTTTAAGTTGTAATTTAAAGAAATATTTAGGTTTAACTTTTTTTGCTTTTATTTATCTTTGTCTTATAATATAAGCAAAAGTATCGGGGAGTAGCGCAGCCTGGTAGCGCATCTGTTTTGGGAACAGAGGGTCGCAGG
>JBELJQ010000046.1:0-4557 GCA_042090305.1 Candidatus Pelagibacteraceae bacterium
TAGAAAAAAATATTTTTGGTATATGGAGACAAAGTATTGATAGAAGTCAAAGTATATTTTGTATTAGTAATTTATCTAAACTAAAAACAAGCATTTCATTACTAGATATCAATCTAATTTCAACAGAAAAGTGGTATGATATCTTAACTAAGAAAAGAATCAAGGAAATCGAAAGAAATATTACTTTATTACCATATCAAAGTATGTGGATAACCAATAAAAAATTTTAATATTCTTTGTGAAAATTAATTATTACTTTAATTAAAAATTTTTCTTACCAGCTAATGATTATGTCTTTTTTATCGGGTCTAAGTTTTGCGTTTCCAAAAAATAAGGTTTCTCAGTCAGAAATAAAACATTTGTGTGAAAAATTATTTTCTTCAAAGGTTAATTTTAAAAATATGGAGAAAATTTATGAAAACTCTGGTGTTAAAAGTAGATTCTTGGTTAATGAACTTGATTGGTATTTAGACGAACATAACTGGAATGAAAGAAACATTTTATTTAAAAAAAATTCCATTGATTTGTTGAAAGAATCAATTACTGAAACTTTTGATAAAATTCCAATTAGAATAAAGGATATTGGTACAATCATTTTTATAAATACAACTGGTATCTCAACACCTTCGATAGATGCCGAAATCTTTAATTTATTTGAATTTAATAATAATCTAAAAAGATTACCGGTTTTTGGTTATGGGTGTGCTGGAGGAGTATTGGGTTTAAATAGAGCTATAGAAATACACAAAAGCTCAAGAAAGCCAGTTCTTGTTTGTAACGTTGAGTTATGTAGTCTTACTTTTAGGTCTCAGATATTTTCTAAAGCTAATATAATTAGTACAGCACTTTTCGGGGACGCTTCATCTTCTTATATAATAAGTGATGAAAAAAGTAATTGTAAGATCATTAATTCATTTGAATACACATGGAGAAATTCGCAGGATCTTATGGGTTGGGATGTAGAAAATGATGGTTTGTCAGTAATCTTTGATAAAGATATTCCCCAATTTATAACTAACAATATACCAGATATAGTTAATGATTTTTCAAGAAAACCTAAGGATGGATACATACTTCATTCAGGGGGTATGAAAATCATTGATGCCTATAAAAAAATTTTTGGAAACGATAAAACAATTGAAATAGCCCAAAATGTTTTATCGCGATATGGAAATGTTTCATCGGTTTCTGTTCTGCTTACACTTAGAGAGATTTTTCGAAATAAACTTTTTGGTAATTTTTTAATGTCTGCTCTTGGTCCAGGTTTCACGTTAGGTTTATCTGAAGTAGAAATAAATGCATAACATAGACACCATACTAATGATTTACATCATAATTCTAAGAATATTAGAATTAATTTATAGTAAACTTAATACAGATAGATTAATAAAAATTGGTGCCAGGGAACTTTATCCATTTCATTACAAGTTTATAGTATTATTCCATTCTTTCTTTACAATATTTTTTCTTATTAAATCATTGGGTGATAACATTATTAATCATAAATTTTTGCTAATTTTTGTTTTTTTACAAATTTTTAGGTTTAAAGTAATTTATGATTTAGGTAAATTTTGGACAACTCGTATTGTTGTAATAAATAAGCCACTGATAAATACTTGGATTTTTAAAACCTTAAGACATCCAAATTATATTGTAGTTTTTCTTGAAGTTCTCACAGTCTGTTTAATTTTTAATGATTATATTTCACTTTTTATTTTTTCAACATTCAATACTATTTTAATTTTTATAAGAATCTATTTTGAGGAAAAGGCCAATAGTTTTAGAAGAAAGAGTCAATAATATTTATACTAATTCAAAAAAAATTGATTTATTTTTTATTTTAACAAAATTTAATAAATGACAAACTCATTATTATGGTTTAGATACGATTTAAGGTTAAAGGATAACCAAGCACTCCAAAGAGCTTTACAACACGAGTCGTGCTTACCAATATTTATACTTGATAAAAATTATTATAATTCAGAGACAACAAGTCAATTTCATTTGAGCTTCTTGAATGATTCATTGAATGATTTAAATCTAAACCTAAAAAATAAATTTAACGCCACATTAAACACCTATTTTGGGAATACTTCAGAAATTTTAATTCACCTAATCAATAAATTTAAAATTACTAACTTATATTCAAATAGAATTATTAAGAATCTTTATTTTAGGAACCTCGATGTTGAACTTAATTTTCTTTTCAATTCAGTCAATGTTAATTGGTATCAAACAGACCAATTCGGTATTCAACTTAAAAAAAGGGTACGAGGGGAGTGGTCGTCTCATTGGCACTTATTTGTGAACAGCCTTAAATTATATGAAAAACAAAAATCAAACTTCTTAAAGGATGAAAGTTCCCAATCTTTTTCTAATTTATTACCTAAATATAATTGCCAAAAAGGAGGGGAAACAGAGGCAAACAAATTATTAGAATCATTTATAGATAACCGACATATCAATTATTCAAAAAGTATTTCAAGTCCTCTTACTGCAGAAAAATCATGTTCAAGATTAAGCCCTCATCTTACTTTTGGTACTATTTCATTAAGATTTATTATAAAGCTTATAAAAGAACGAATAAATACAACAAACGTTCAAAAATTATCTATTAATGCTTTCAAAAAGAGGTTAGCATGGCATTGTCATTTTATTCAAAAGCTTTTTGATGAACCTAAAATAGAGCATTCTAACCTTCATCCACTTTATGATGGATTAAGAGAAAATTCTTTTAATGAAATTTTTTTTAATAAATGGAAAGAAGGGAATACTGGTTTTCCATTTCTTGATGCATGTATGAGATTTTTATGCTCGAAGGGTTGGTTAAACTTTAGAATGAGAGCTATGGTGGTTTCTTTTGCATCTTATCAATTATGGTTAGATTGGAAAAAAACCTCGAAATATCTTGCTCAAAAATTTACAGATTATGAACCTGGAATTCATTATCCGCAAATTCAAATGCAGTCTGGAACAACGGGTATTAATACCATAAGAGTATATAACGTAATTAAACAATCATATGACCATGATCCGAATGGAACATTTATTAAACAATGGGTACCAGAATTAAAAAACTTACCTTCTCATCTTATTCATGAACCCTGGAAAATTAATTTCTTAGAAGAAAAAGAGTATAATTTTACTATCGGAAAGAATTATTCAACAAGAATCATAGATAATAATTACAGAACCAGGCTGGCAAAAGATTTGATCTGGTCAGTAAAAAAAAATAAGGATGCAAAGGAAATTTCAAAAGAGATAATTGATAAACACGCGAGTCTGAAGAAATAAAATTAAGATTACTTAGCTAACTGACATAAGTTACTTTTACTTTAGAAACATTCTATATTCCAGTTAAACTATTGTAAAACTATTTATTTTAAAAAATAATGGAAATTTAAAATAAATTTAATATATAGTTATATAAATGTATTTTAGCTTCACTACAACTTTTAGTGAAAATATGGGGGAAACACGTGAAATATCATTTAACTTTAATAATATGTTTTGTTTTTCTTTTTGCATCGGATAAGGCTTTTAGTGGCGACATTAAAGCCGGCGAAGCTAGATATGCTCAAAATTGTGGAAATTGTCATGGTCCTGCAGGTATGGGTTTAGCCAGTTATCCTAAAATAGGAGGAAAAGAAGCTCCTTATTTAAAGAGCAGACTTGAAACTTACAGATCCGGTAAAAAAATTGGACCAAACTCTGCATTAATGATTATGATGGCAAGTGAGTTAACCGATGTTGAAATACAAAATTTAGCTGCATACTTAGCAAGTGTGCAAAATAATAAATAAACTAAGAAAGGAAGATTTAATGTTTAAAAAATCTAAACTTCTATCAGCAGCAGTTGTTGCTACGGCAGCTTTCATGGCTTCACCAAGTCATGCTGATACAATGGGTACCCCAAAGATTAGTGCAATGTCCATTTTAAATGGTCTTGAAAATCCTTGGGACATGGCCTTCGCTCCTAATGGCGACATGTTTTTTACTGAAAAATGTAAAGGTCTATCAGTAAAAACAGGTTCTGGCGTTGTAAACGTCTTAGGAATGAAAGGTTCAAAGGGTTACAGCTCTACTAATGGAGATCTATTTTGTTCAGGTCAAGCTGGGATGATGGGTGTAGCTGTTGATCCAAACTTCAATAAAAATCGTAGAGTTTATGTAGCTTCTACATCTGACAAATATCACGGAAGTGGTTGTAAAACTAATTTCGAAAAGTGTGATGGTAACATTGTTATGAGACTTACTTTAGATAAGAATAATAAAGTTACAGATCGTACTGATATTATTAAAGATATCCAATATAAGCCATTTGAATCTGATCACCCATTCGGTGGACCGGGTGCACACAATGGTAACAGACTACGTTTTGGTCCTGATGGATACTTGTGGGCAACTACTGGTGACCGTCATAGAGGTGTAGTACCGCAATCACCAAAATTATTAGGTGGTAATGTATTAAGAATTGATACTGATGGTAAAGCACACCCAGGTAACAAGCCTCCAAGAGGTTTTGATAAGCGTATGTATACTTATGGTCACAGAAAT
>JBELJQ010000024.1:0-24644 GCA_042090305.1 Candidatus Pelagibacteraceae bacterium
TTTGGAGAATCTATACTATCTACCGAACGAGGTCCACCCGAGAAAATAATTCCTCGAACATCATTACGATCAAAGATTTGTTCATTGAGATCATAATAAGGAATGATTACACTATAGACTTCTAACTCTCTTACTCTTCTAGCAATTAATTTTGTTACCTGTGATCCAAAGTCTACTATTAAAACAGTTTTCATTATTTATTAGTTTGGTAATTTGGTGATTCTCTAGTAATTGATATATTATTAACGTGACTTTCACTTAAACCAGATGATGTGATCTTAACAAATTTAGAATTTTTTCTGAATAACTTGAGATTTTTATTACCAGTATATCCAAGAGAGGCTTTGAGCCCACCAATCAGTTGTTGAATTACTTTTTCTAAAGGTCCTCGATATGGAACTCTACCTTCCACACCCTCAGGAACAAACTTATCTGAACTTTCAACCTCATCTTGAAAATAACGGTCTGCAGATCCCCTACCCATAGCTCCCAAGGATCCCATGCCTCTGTAAGATTTATAAGTTCTACCGTTAGATAAGAAGATTTCACCTGGTGCTTCATCAGTTCCAGCAAATAATGACCCAATCATTACAACGTCTGCTCCAAAAGCTAAAGCTTTTGAAATATCTCCTGAATATTTGATTCCTCCATCTGAAATAATTGGAATATCACTTTTTTTAGCTACATCATACGTTTCTGAAATAGCGTGTAATTGAGGGACACCAACCCCCGCCACTATTCGAGTTGTACAAATTGATCCTGGACCTATTCCAACTTTAAGCGCGTCTGCTCCATTTTTAATTAAATCTTTTGCAGCCTCCCCTGTTGCAATATTTCCAACAATAACTGGAAGCTCAGGAAATCTCTTTTTTATAATTTTAAGAGTATCAATTACATTTTTTGAATGACCATGTGCTGTGTCAATAGCTATAATATCGACACCTGCTTTTTTTAAAAAATTTACTCTTTCTATACCTTGCTTATCACCCACTCCAACTGCCGCTCCAACTATTAATCTTCCTAAATTATCTTTTGACGCAAGTGGAAATTTTTTAGCTTTATCAATATCTTTGACTGTTATTAAACCAATACATTTATATTCACTATTTACTACTAATAACTTTTCTATTTTATGGGTATGTAAGAGCTTTTTTGCGTCTTCCATCGATATATTCTTTTTAACTGTAATTAGATTTTTTTTTGTCATCAGTGAACTAACACTCTGACCAAAATTATTAGCAAATCTAATGTCTCTGTTTGTTAAAATACCAACTAGTTTTTTTGTGTTCTTTTCAACAACAGGTATACCAGAAATATTATATTTTTCTTTTAATCTAATTGCATCCTGCAATGTATTGTCTGGATTAATAGTAAAAGGATCTACAACCATTCCTGATTCAAACCTTTTCACCTTTAGAACCTCGTTAGCCTGATCTTGAAAACTTAAGTTCTTATGAATAAAACCTAAACCACCAGTTTGCGCCATTTTTATGGCAAGTGAGGATTCTGTAACAGTATCCATTGCAGCAGATACCAATGGGATATTTAACTTAATTTTTTTTGTTATAGACGTCGAAATGTTTGTGTCATTTGGTTTTACAGAGGATTTTGATGGCAGTATCAACACATCATCAAAAGTGAGTGCTTCATTTAAATATTTCATAGAATAATTTAAACGATTATTTTACTTTATAAAATAATTAATTATTTTTTTTTCCCAACGATATAGGTTTCAGGAGATTCTAGCCTTGAGGCCTTAGGTTTGAAATATTTGATTGACTTAAATATTAAGTTTAATTTTTTGATAAGTTCTCCCTGAGCCCCACCCTGAAAAATTTTACAAATAAAAAAACCATCTTTTTTTAAATGGTTTTCTGCAATTGATAATACAGTTTCAATAAGAGATATAATCTTTAGATGGTCAACACTCTTATTCCCAGTAGTGTTAGGAGACATATCACTCATAATAATATCAATTTTACTCTCAAAATAATTATTAATATTTTCGTGAGTCTCATTATCAAATATATCTTTTTGAAGAAAACTCACTCCTTCAATTTCATCTATTTGTAATATATCTATACCCATTATTTTGCTTTTATTATTTGTAAGTTGTTTTGCAACCTGCAACCACCCCCCAGGTGCAGAACCTAAATCAAGAATATTCTGAATGCTTTTTGTAAAGATATCAAATCTTTCATTAATCTGAATCAATTTAAAAGATGACCTAGACCTGTACCCATCAGTTTTAGATTTTAAGTAATATTCGTCATTTAAATGTCTATTAAGCCACCTTGTACTTTTATGTGAATGCTTTTTTACTAATTTAATTTTTTTCATAAAGCAGATTTAAATCTTTGATTATACCATCAGTCAAACCAGCTTGACTAACAATAATATTTTTTATAGGGATAATTAATAGTATTTGTTCAAGAATTTCTATTCCATTTAAAAGTAGTGGGTATCGTTCTTTTATACATGGATGATTTAACATTTCATCAGTACTATAATTTCTTATTCTCAGTATTAACTCTTTTATTATGTCAACACTCAGGGCCGAGCCTTCAATCTTCTTTTTATCAAAGAATATTAAATTTTTATTTAAAGCAGATAAAGTTGAGATAGTGCTACATGAACCTAGAGAGTAAGATACATCCATTTCTTTTATAAATTTTGATTTAAATAATTTTAAATGTCTATTTATATCTGATAGTATTTTCTCTTTTCCGTAGAGGCTTTGTTTTTCAGAAAAGTTTACAACTCCAAATGATATTGACTTTGTTGAAAAATCACCCTTATTTACGTCAAATATTGAAAATTCTGTACTTCCTCCACCAATATCAAATAAAATACCCTTTTTGATTTTATCTAAATATTTATTACAACTTTTAAAACATAACTTTGCCTCTTCATCTGAAGATATAATTTCTACAGAAAGTCCTGACTTTCTCTTTACTTCACTTATAAAGTAATCAGAATTTATTACCTGTCTGCATGCCTCAGTTGCAATACATCTATACTTATCCACTTTATACTCCAGCATTTTCTTAGAAAATAATATAAGACAATCTAAAGTCTTACTTATATTTTCTTTATTAAACTCATTGCTAAATGATAGGTTCTTTATAAGATTAGTAGCAATAGACATTGTTTTGATTTCTCTAAAATTATTTACAATCACTAACCTACAGTTGTAACTCCCTATATCAATTGCTGCCAAAATTTTATTATTCAATTTACTGTATTTTAAATTAAGTAAGTATTATTCTATAAATTATTTATTATAATATCAAATAACCTTATATTACATCCAATGAGAATTTATGTTTTAATTATAGCTCTTTCAATCTTGACTATAGGTTTACTTTTGAAAAAAGATAAAAAGATAACAAAGGTAACTGATAAGAATATTACTAAAACTGTTGAAATTAATTATTTACCCAAAAAGCAATTTTCCAGAGTATTAAAGTTACGAGGATTTACGGAGGCTTCAAGGGTTGTTATTTTAAAATCTCAAGTTGAAGGAAAGATTAGTTCTAAACTTTTCGAAAAGGGAACCTTTTATAAGGCTGGATCTCAGTTATTAATGATTGATCCAGAGGATAAGGTTGCTAAAACAAAAGAAATGGAAGCTTTGTTTAATCAGAGAAAAAAAGAATACGAAGTGGCAGAGCAACTTTATAATAAAGGGTTTAGGTCTGAATTAAAACTTTCTAAATCCAGAACAAACTTCGAAAATGCATTAGCTCTATTTGAAAAGAGTCAAGTTGAACTTAGTAATACAAAAGTTGTTATACCTTTTGATAGTATTGTAGATGACAGTTATGTTGAACTAGGGGATTACCTCAAAAAAGGAGATGAAATTGCTAAGGTTGTTGACTTGAACCCACTACATGTAAATCTTTCTACAAATGAAAAAGATATTAATAAAATTACACTTAATCAAAAAGTGAACGTGATCATAGGTAATAAATTTTTAACAGGAAAAGTTAACTTTATTTCAAGAACTTCTGATAAAGAAACTAGAAATTTTAGAATACAGGTTGAAATAGAAAATAAAAATAACGAGATATTTAGCGGTTTATCGAGTGAAATAGAATTAAAACTTAAACCAGTGGCTGCTTTTTTTATTCCTTCGTCTTTGATTACTTTGAATGACTTAGGAGAGATTGGAATAAAAACTGTTAATAATAATATTGTTGAATTTATGCCAATAAAAATTATTAGTGATAGTGGAAGTGGATATTGGATAAATCTAGAAAATTTTAAGGAAGATGAAATACCAATTATAACACAAGGGCATGAGTTTACTGTTGATGGAGAAACTGTAAAGATTAAGATAAATGATTGAAAATTTTCTAAATAAAAAAAAATTAATTCTTACTTTTTTGTTTTTTTTTATATTATTTGGACTTAGTAAGTATATAAACCTACCAAAAGAATCTGATCCTGACATCAGCATACCAATTATCTATGTTTC
The DNA here is from genome assembly GCA_042090305.1 of Candidatus Pelagibacteraceae bacterium. Lineage (GTDB taxonomy): Bacteria > Pseudomonadota > Alphaproteobacteria > Methylaequorales > Methylaequoraceae > TMED13. Next base: position 4,481 of record JBELJQ010000024.1, read on the forward strand.
ATTGGCTCACAAAGGAATATCTCCTGATGACTCTGAGAGATTATTAATCAAACCACTCGAAAAAGAACTAAAAAATATAGAAGGTATAAAAAAAGTTTCTTCAAACTCGTTTAATGGTGGAGGAAATATCATTCTAGAATTTGATGCTGGTTTCAATTCTGACAAGGCATTATCAGATACAAGAGTAAAAATTGATTTAATAAAAAATAAACTTCCTGAGGCGGCGGAAGAGCCAATAGCATCTGAGGTAAACCTTTCACGGTTTCCCGTTCTTGCCATAGCTATTTCAGGTAATGTAAATGAAAGGGTGATAAATAAATATGCAAAAGAATTAAAAGATCAGATAGAGAGTATTTCTGAAGTATTAGAGGTTCAAACACTTGGTGATAGAGAAAGAGAGATTCAAATTCTAGTTAATCCCAAAATGGTAAAAAATTATGGGTTAACTAACAAAGAAGTTCTAGCTTCAATATCTGAAAGTAATTTAATGATTCCTGCTGGAGCACTTACTAATAAAAAAGGTAGTTTTAATGTTACCATTCCAAGTTTAATTGAAAACAGAGAAGATCTCCTTAAACTTCCAATCAAAAGTAATAATAATTCAGTAGTTTTTCTAAAGGATGTTGCAGATGTAAGAGACTCATTTAAACAGAGAAGAGGATATGCAAGAAATAATGGAGAAAATGCAGTTATTCTTGAGGTTTCAAAACGTACAGGAGAAAATATAATTGAAACAATTAATAAAATTAAAGTATTAGTTAATTCACAAAAAAAAAGTACTCCTGATTTTATAGATATAAACTTTTTTCAGGATGAGTCTGATAAAATTAAAAACCAAATTAAAGATTTAGAAAACAATGTAATATTAGCAAGTTTGATTGTCCTAATGATAATTGTAGTTTTTATGGGATGGAAATCAGGTTTGCTAGTAAGTATTTCTATACCAGCCTCATTTTTATGCTCAATGATAATTCTATCGTTCTTTCAAGTTACAATAAATGTAGTTGTATTATTTTCATTGATTTTGTCAGTGGGTATTTTAATAGATGGAGCTATAATTGTTGTTGAGTATGCTAATCGAAGGGCAAGTGAAGGAATATCTAAAGACGAAGTTTATAAATTATCCGCTCAAAAGATGTTAGTTCCCGTTCTTGCTTCGACATTAACAACCCTCGCGGCTTTTTTTCCATTAATCTTCTGGCCAGGTATTGCTGGAGAATTTATGTTTTATCTACCTGTAACATTACTTGCTGTATTAAGTTCATCATTATTAGTGGCTTTAATTTTTATTCCAACAATTGGAAGTATATTTGGTAGTGATAAAAACTATTCTAAAAATTCAATACAAAATTTAAATCTTCTTGAGAAAGGTGATTTAAAAAAGGTTAGAGGAATTCAAGGCAAGTATATTGAACTAATGAGTTATAGTTTAAGTAACCCAAAAAAGTTAATTTTCTTAACTCTTATATTATTACTTTTTGTTCAAGTTCTATATTCAAAACTTGGCAAAGGCTTTGAATTTTTTCCTCCCATAGAACCCGATTATGCTGAGATTGTAATTCATGCTGGGGGAAACCTATCGGCATTAGAAAAAGACGAAATAGTAAAAAATATCGAAAAGGAGATAATACAAAATGAATTTATTAGGAATATATATTCACGTAGTGGGATTATCAAAGGAAATAAGAAAAGTGAATCAGATGATGTAATTGGATCTATTAAAATTGAATTTAAATATTGGAAAAGTAGGCCGAGTTCAAATAAAATTATTGAGGAACTTAAGGGGGTTACTAGAAAGTTTTCTGGTATTTACATAGAATTTATTGAAAAAAAGGATGGCCCTCCAAAAGATAAAGATATTGAAATTGAAATGGTAAATTTTGACCAACAAGAGCTGCTTATTGAGTCATTGCTCCTATACGATTTCTTAAAAAAAGAAAACTGGGTTAAAAACATTGACAGTGACGTTATTAGTACTGGTGTGGAGTGGGAATTAAAAATTAATAGAGAACAAGCCGATAAATATGGAGTTGATTTAACATCCGTCGGAAATTCTATACAAATGTTAACGCATGGATTAAAAGTAACTGAATTTATGCCAACCGATAGTGACGAAGAAGTCGATATTGTTGTGAAGTATAATGCTGAGTTCAGAACCCTTGATGAACTTGATAACGTTCTCATTGAAGGAGACAATGGACCTATTTCTCTAAGCATGTTTGTTGACAGAATACCCAAAAAAAAAATAAGTAAGATTACGAGATCTAATTCAATAAGATCCAAAAACATTAAATTTGATGTGCAGGAAAATATTATTAGTAGTAATAAAATTTCTGAAATAATTAAATGGGTAAAACTAAGTGATTTAAACTCTAAAGTTATATTTAGAGGACAAGAAGAGGATCAAAACGAGGCAAAAGCTTTTTTGATGAAAGCATTCTTCATTGCAATTTTTTTAATAACTATAATTTTAATAGCTGTATTTAATAGTTTTTATTACTGTCTTATTATTCTATCTGCGATTATTTTTTCAACCATTGGTGTAATGATAGGACTTCTTCTATCTGATAAACCGTTTGGAATAATAATGAGTGGCATTGGAATCATTGCTCTAGCCGGGATTGTTGTAAATAATAATATTGTTCTCTTAGATACATATCAGAAGTTAAAAAATAACGGAGAGAGTATTAAAAATTGTATAATAAGAACGGGAGCTCAAAGACTGAGACCTGTTATGCTTACAACGTTAACAACATTTTTTGGCTTAATTCCTATGGCAATTGGTTTAAATATTGATTTCATCAATTTAGAAATAAATTTTAACAGCCCTTCTTCACAATGGTGGATACAATTATCCAATGCAATGGTTTTTGGAGTAATGTTCTCATTTATTCTAACATTAATTATTACTCCCTGTTTAATACTTATAGGTGAAAACTCTAAACTTTTAAGGAAACTTTAGATTCGTAGACAGCGAATGGAATACTTAGGAAATATGTTATAATTAAGCATGTCATTGCAAGCCAAATATCTGTTAAAAGTAAATAAGTAAAACTAGCAAACAGAGCAATAACCAGAGGAATTAGCTTTTTATCAATTTTGAGTCCTTTGAGAGAATAAGTAGGTATGTTAGATATCATTAATATTGATGGTAAAAAAAGATAAAACTTCAAAAAATATTCATACTCAGAAATGTTGATTTCAAATCTAAAATATATCATCAATGGTAAAAGAGAGAGACCTGCAGCTGCTGGAGTTGATATTCCTGAAAAAAATTTTAGACTAATAGAATCGGTTTTATTTTCATGACTTAAAACATTAAACTTGGCTAATCTAGACGATGAACATATCGCATAAAATATTACGATTGCCCAGTTAGTATCAAAGAATATTGACTTTGACCACAAATACACAATAATTGCGGGTGCCACACCAAAGCTTATAAAATCGGCTAATGAATCTAATTCTACTCCAAAATTTGAGTTTGTTTTAAGAAACCTTGCTAACTTACCATCCAAATTATCCAAAAAAGAGGAAAAAACTACTAAAGCAACTGCAATCTGCCATTTATTCTCAAAAGCAAACTTAATTGCAGATAAACCAAGAGTTAAGGAAATGAATGTAATTAAATTTGGTACCAGACTTCTCAAAGATAACTTTTTCATGATAATAAAATATTTAATCTATTTTTTTTTTATAGTCGTAGAAACTGTTTCAGCCAAAATTGTTTCACCGGCTATTACAGTTTGTCCTTCAATGACTTTTATATTTGAGTTCATAGGAAGATATAGATCTACTCTGCTTCCGAATCTTATAATACCAAATCTTTCTCCTAAATTTACTTTTTGGTTTTCTTTTAGATCACACTTAATTCGTCTTGCAATTAGTCCAGCAATTTGTACTAAATAAACATCTATTTTTTTTATTGTTTCGATTTTAATGACCATTCTTTCATTATTTTCACTTGCTTTATCAAGTGACGCATTAAAGAAAGTACCGGGGATATATTTTAACCAACTAACTTTTCCAGCTATTGGAATCCTATTAACATGAACATTAAAAACATTCATAAAAATAGATATCTTCATCATTTTTTTTGATTTATCATCCCCAAGAATATCAGGAGAACTTGATTCTTTGACATTCAAAATCTTTCCATCGGCAGGCGAAACATAGATGTTTGGAATATCAGGAGGAAATCTATGAGGATCCCTAAAGAAATATATGCACCACAATGAAAGTATAAAACCAATCCAACCGAGAAAATCAGAGAATGAAAAAAGAATTAAAGTTATTAAAAAAAAAATTAAAATAAATGGATAACCGGCTTTATTTATAGGCGTAAGAAATTTTTTCAATGAACTGGTTTCTTTAATTAGTTCATTTAATTTATCGAAAAAATCTTTTTTTTGGTCCATTACTTATCTACTAATAGCTAGCTTGAAAGTTTCATTTAAATGATGCTTTTTCTTAAAATTGGCAATTTTAAAGTTGTCGTTAAAAATTTCAGAAAATACATATTCATTTTCATTTATTTTTCTTGTTATTTTCCAAGTACCTTTAGCATCCATCTCAACCTTAACGGAATCATTGAATTCAATGTCTTTATCAATGAAATCCATTAATGGAATTTTAATACTTAAATCTTTTCCATTGATTTTTGATGTAATATTTAAATTTTGCGACAATTTTCTATTGAGTTCAGATGAATATTTCCAATGTCCATTAAAGTCACTTTTTATCTTTGCAATAAGTAGTTCATTACTAAATAAATTAACTATGATATCGGAGGGTGCTCTGCCTGAAATAGTGAATTTTTTTCCAGGTTTGTAGTTTAATAAATCTAAAGTAATCCCGTTATCAAAATAATCTTGATTGTAAACATCAATGTCATCGAAATTATCAGAACTGATTTTGACAACTTTAGGTTTGAGCTTTGAAGATTTATCGTCAAGAATATAAATTTCTTGATTTGACCAATGATCCTCACCTTCTCTATCTGTAAACTTTATGGAAAAAACTTTAACACCTTGTGTCAATGGTACATCACTAATCCAGATCCATTCTCCGTTAGTGTCCGCAAAGAAAGAAGAGATTTCTTTTTTATTTTCATACAAATAGATATGAACATTTGGTTCTGACTGTCCAGCCATCACTGTATCACCATCAGGGCTCACTCTGATAATATCAAATGTGAGTTGAGTGTTCTCAAAATCGATTAAATTATTTGATTGTTTATTTTTCTCAACATTACTAGTCAGATTTTCAATTTCATTTACCTCCATATAATCCTCTACTATAACATCTGGTAAATAGTAGAGAAGACCTAAAGATAAGGACAATAAAAACATTATAGATAGTATTTCTTTTTTCATTTTGTTAATCTAATAATAATAATATATCGAAAATTTCTTTTTCCAATAATTTTATATATTTAAAATGAAGTTAAATATAGGGTTTTTTTTAGGTTCACATTACGGTAGAAGTAAAAGCTACTCTTTACTTGTTAATAAAGTGTCAGAATGGATTAACGAGTCTAATCACAATGTAGTTTTTGGTGGAACAGAATCTGGGCTTATGTTAAGACTTGTTTCAAATTTAAATAATAAAAATACCAAGGTAATATCAATCATTCCCAAAGTATTAAGTAGTAAGTATGAAGAGCTAAAATATTATAATGAACTTATAGTGACTAATGACCTAGGTGAAAGAACCAACCAATTCATAAAAAGGTCAGATTTTTTTGTTGTGTTACCAGGTGGTATAGGTACTTTATTTGAATTGATTGAGATAATTAATAAAAAAATTCTTGTTGAAACAAAAAAAAAGATATTCTTGTTAAATGATCTTGACTACTGGAAACCATTGTTTCAGCTAATAAAGCATATGGTAAAAGAAAAGTTTTTAGATGAAAGAGTGTTTGAGAATAACGTTGAAATAATTCAACTAGATGACCTTAAAGAAAGAGTAAAGAATGCCAAATATTGATGTAAAAAAACCAATTGTCGAGATAAATGGTGATGAAATGGCCAGAGTTATGTGGGATAAAATTAAATCAGAATTAATATTCCCATTTCTAAATTTGAAACTTGTGGAATTTGATTTGGGTATAAAAAATCGTGATAAGACTGATGATAAAGTAACAACAAAAGCTGGGATGGCAATAAGGAAATATAATATTGGTGTAAAATGTGCAACAATTACTCCAGATGATAAAAGAGTTGAAGAATTCAATCTAAAGAAGAAATACCCATCTCCAAATGGAACGATAAGAAATATTCTTAACGGAACGATTTTTCGTGAGCCAATAATAATAAAAAAAATACCTAGGTTTATAAAACATTGGAGTGATTCTGTTATTATTGCAAGGCATGCCTTTGGAGATATTTATCAATCACAAGAAATAAAAGCAAATAAAAAAGGTAAATTGTACCTTAAGTTTGAAAGTGACGATAAGGAAGTATTAATTGAAAAAGAAGTATGTAAATTCGATTCACCTGGAGTTGGATTGTCCTATTATAATAGTAATAAATCAATCAAGGATTTTGCAAACTCATGTTTTAATTTTGGTCTTAGAAGGAAGGTGCCTGTGTATCTTTCAACTAAAAATACAATTCTTCAAAATTATGATGAATCATTCAAAGAAATTTTTGAACAAGTTTATCAAGATAAATTTAAGAAAGAATTCGAAAAACAAAATATTTTTTTTCAGCATAGACTCATAGATGATATGGTTGCATGTTTAGTCAAATGGACTGGTGGGTTTTTATGGGCATGCAAAAATTATGATGGAGATGTTATGTCTGATTTAGTTGCTCAAGGATTTGGTTCGCTTGGTTTAATGACATCTGTACTTCAAAGCCCTGACGGGAAAATTATAGAAACTGAAGCAGCACATGGAACTGTTACAAGTCATTACAGACAACATCAATTAGGTTTAAGCACATCAACAAATCCAATTGCTTCAATTTTTGCTTGGACTAGGGCGCTTCATCATAGGAGTAAAATTGACTCAGATGAAAAACTAGAAAGCTTTGCAAAGAAGTTAGAAAACTCTTGTATAAATACACTTAATCAAGGGCTGATGACAAAAGATTTAGCATTGATGGTAGGTCCTGACCAAAAATGGTTAACAACAGATGAACTTTTAAAGGCTATAAATTATAATTTTAGAAATAATTAATTTTTAGATAATGAATTTAGAAATATTATCCTTTAAATCATTCACTTTATTATTGTATGGTGCACCCCCTTGAGCTAAATCATTACGACCTCCACTACCCTTTCCTCCTAGATAATCTATAAGTTTTCTTAATATAATGTTGGCATCGAAAGTTTTTAGTAAGTCTTTAGATACACTTGTAACAACTGAAATTTTTTTATTCGAAACCGTAAAAAGTATTATTACTCCAGATTGAAATTTTGATTTAATTTGATCAGATTTATTTCTAAGATCCTTGGGGTCACAGTCTATTTTTTGATAATAAACTTTTACTTCTTTAATTTTTAAAATATTATTCTCAGAAAAAAAATCATTATTTTTTTGAGCGCCTTTTTTATATTCTGAAAGCTCTTTCTTAATATTTTCTAATTTATCAATTATATTTGTATCATTTGCTTTGAGAAATAACTTAATATTATCAAGCATAATAATTTTTTCTGTGACATATTTTTCCGCGACCTCACCTGTTATTGCTTCAACTCTTCTAATTCCAGATGAAACTGATGACTCATTTAATATCTTAAAAAATCCGATTTGTCCTGTCGTATCAACATGAGTTCCGCCACACAACTCTACAGATGATATATTTTTTTTATTTTTATCAATTAATGAAATTACTCTTACATTATCAGGATATTTTTCGCCAAACAGTGCAATTGCTCCAGATTGAACTGCTTGCTTTACTGGCATTAACTTTATGTTTGAACTTATATTTGATCTTATAGATGTGTTTACCAATGATTCTATTTTATGTATTTGATCATTAGTTAATTGTTCCGTTGAAGTGTAGTCGAACCTCAACTTTTCTTCATTAACCAAAGAACCTTTTTGAGTAACATGAGGTCCAACTACGATTCGCAAAGATTCGTGCAATAAATGAGTGGCAGAATGGTTGTTTCTTATTTTATTTCTTCTACCTTTATCTACTACTAGTTTATAGATTTCGTTTACCTTTATTTCCTCAGTAATATTATTTAAGGTGTGAATATAAATATTGTTTTCTATAACTTGAGTATCAGAAACCAGAGCAACTAAATTTTCCTGGAGATTGTATATTGAACCAGAATCTCCTACTTGACCTCCTGATTCTGCATAAAATGGCGTTTTATCAAAAATTAGTTCAACATTTTCACTTTCTCTTTTCACATCATTCACAACTTTATCATTATTTATAATTTCAATGAGTTTAGCTTCACATTGATTTTCTTGGTAACCACAAAATTTTGTAGATTTTAATTTGTCACTTAGTTTATTGTAAATAATAATATCATGTTTATTTTTGTTATTAGCTTGGAAAGCCTTTTGCTTTTTTTTATTTAATTCTATAATCTTATCATATTCCTCTAAATTTAATTTTATGTTTTTTTCTTGTAAAATTGAAGAAGTCATATCAACAGGGAAACCATAAGTATCATATAGTTTAAAAGCAATACTAGCTGGAAATATACTACCTTTTAATTCTAATAATTCATTATTTAGTAATTGTAGTCCAGTTTGAAGTGTTTCTGAAAATTTTTCCTCTTCCACTGACAAGTTCTTACTAACAAACGTTCTTGCTTCATTTAATTCATAATAATAACTTGAATACTTGTGGATTATATTATCGATAAGATTGCTTAGAATAAGCACATTTTTATTTAGTTTATGACAGTGAAGTAAAGCTCTTCTAATTATTCTTCTGAGAACATATCCCCTTCCCTCATTAGTTGGGAGTATTCCCTCAGACATAAGAAAGGAAATAGATTTTATGTGATCTGATATAATTCTAAATGAAGATATATTTTTTTTATCAGCTTTTACTCCAGATAATTTTTTAATTTCATCTAATAAATCTAAATACAAATCAGTTTCATAATTATTTAATTTTCCATTAATTACAGCAGTAAGTCTCTCTAATCCCATCCCGGTATCAACATATTTACCAGGTAAATGATTAAGTCCGTCTTTAGTTTTGAGAAATTCCATGAATACTAAGTTCCAAATCTCAATATATCTATCGCCATCCTGGTCTTTTGAACCTGGTATTCCTCCTGAAATTTTTATACCATTATCATAAAATATCTCAGTACAAGGACCACATGGTCCAGTATCACCCATCGACCAGAAGTTATCATCATTATCAATCTTAATTATTTTGGAGTCTGAGAATCCAGTTATTTTTTTCCATATTTTTTCAGAATCTTTGTCGTTTTTGTAGACAGTTATCAAAAGTTTATTTTTATTTAATGAATATTCTTTAGTAAGTAAATTCCATGCATGAAAGATTGCTTCCTCTTTAAAGTAACCACCAAATGAAAAATTGCCAAGCATCTCAAAAAATGTATGATGTCTTGGGGTATAGCCAACATTTTCCAAATCATTATGTTTTCCTCCTGCTCTTATACATTTTTGAATAGAGACAACATTTTTAAATTTAGGCTTTAACTCACCAGTAAACCATTTTTTAAACTGAATCATACCAGCATTTGTAAATAAAACACTGTCATCATCATTAGGAATTATCGTTGATGAATCAACAACTTTATGAGAGTTTGATTTGAAATATTCAATAAATGTTTTACGGATTGAATCAGAGGTAATTAATGAGTTTTCCATAATTATTATTTATAATAACATTAATTATAATGGAAAAAACTATAATCAATCAACATCGGTTTCTTTATTTTTTTTTATTTCCGTTTCTTCTTTACTAGATTCTTGTTCGACTGATTCATCAGGTTCTGTATCTTCTTTTATTGCTCTTATACTATTTTCAATTTCGTCAGAAACATTTTGATTTTCTTTTAAGAATATTTTTGCGTTTTCTCTTCCTTGTCCAATTCTGTCCCCATTATAGGAATACCATGCTCCGGCTTTCTCAACTATTCCACTTTTAGATGCTAAATCAAGAATTTCCCCAGTTTTCGAAATACCCTCATTGTACATTATATCAAACTCTACAGTTTTAAATGGTGGTGCGAGTTTATTTTTAACAACCTTTACTCTTGTTTGATTTCCAACTATTTCATCTCTATCTTTAATAGCCCCTATTCTTCTGATATCCATTCTAATTGAAGAATAAAACTTTAGTGCATTACCACCAGTTGTTGTTTCTGGGTTCCCAAACATAACACCAATCTTTTGTCTTATTTGATTAATAAATATAACAAGCGCTTTAGATCTTGAAATTGAGCCTGTTAATTTTCTTAAAGCTTGACTCATTAATCTTGCATGAAGTCCCATATGAGAATCTCCCATATCCCCTTCTATTTCTGCTCTGGGAACTAACGCAGCAACTGAATCAATAACTAAAACATCAATTGCGTTAGAGTTAACAAGACTATCCGCAATTTCAAGAGCTTGTTCTCCGTTATCTGGTTGTGAAATTAACATTTCATCTGTATTAACTCCAAGTTTCTTCGCATATACAGGGTCCAAGGCATGCTCAGCATCAATAAATGCGCATGTTCCTCCATTTTTTTGCGCTTCGGCAACAACGTGAAGCGATAAAGTTGTTTTACCGGAACTTTCTGGGCCATAAATCTCTACTATTCTTCCTTTAGGAAGACCTCCAATACCTAAAGCGATATCTAAGCTTAGGGACCCTGAAGGAATTGTATCTATTTCAACAACTCCTTTTTCACCGAGCTTCATAACTGAACCTTTACCGAAACTTCTTTCAATTTGGCTAATTGTTGATTCTAATGTTTTTAGTTTATCCATATTTGTTCTATTAATGTTCTCATCATAACACTACTTAATGTTATTTCAACTACAATTTAATATTCTTTTTCTTTATAGATTTTTTCAGACTTTTCATGGAGTTCTTGTGCTTCAACTGAAAGTGTAGCAATTGGTCGTGCCACTAATCTTTTGATGGAAATTGGTTTCATTGTTTCTTCACAATAACCATAAGACCCATCTTCAATTTTCTTTAGAGCTTTATTAATTTTACTCAATAACTTCCTTTCCCTATCTCTTGTCCTTAATTCAAGACTTCTTTCAGACTCAATTGATGCTCTATCAGCATTATCAGGCTTGTTTGAAGATTCTTCTTTAAGATGATCGATGGTGCTTGATGAGCCATCAATTATGTCGTCCTTCCATGTAGTTAGAACATTTTTAAAATATTCCAGCTGTTTTGGATTCATAAATTCCTCTTTATCTGAGGGTATGTAATTTGGAGATATCTCGACTTTTTTCTGTTTCATTTGTTATAATATAGAATTATGCACTATATTTATATTTGAAAACAAATGAATCAAGTTAAATTTAAAAAAAAAAATAAAGCATGTTTTTTAGATCGAGATGGAGTGATAAATAAAGATTTAGGATACTTACATAAAGTTAAAGATTTTCAATGGATTAAAGGTGCAAGGGAGGCTATCAAGTTTCTTAATAAAAAAAAATTCAAAGTTATAGTTATTACAAATCAATCAGGCGTGAATAGAGGATTTTACAGTGAAGAAGATGTAATAAATCTTCACTTGTGGATAAATCAAACTTTAAAAAAGGATGAAGCATATATTGATGATTTCTTTTATTCTACAGAAATGCCGAATAACAAAAAAAATACCAGAAGAAAACCATCACCTAAAATGATTCATGAAGCTTTTGAGAAGTATAATCTTGATCCAGAACAGTGTTTTCTCGTTGGAGATAAAGCAACAGATTTAGAGGCAGCAAAAAATGCTAATATTAAGGGTTTTTTATTTGAAGGTAAGAATTTATTGGTTACAATAGAAAAAATTATAAAAGTTCTTAAGTTTTAATAAAAAAATCACTATATATGGATTATGCTTGATAAAACTAAAAATAAAGATTTCTATCCTAAGGGAAGAAATATAGACGATGATTCAGTATTAGAAGTAAAGAATATCGTCTCACACCTACCGCTCAGAAGAGACTTGCTTATAGAATATTTGCATTTGATACAAGATAAACATAAACAAATCAGAAAAAAGTATCTCGCGGCTTTATCCCAAATCATGAAAATACCTTTTGCAGAAGCTTACGAGGTAGCGTCTTTTTACGCTCATTTCGACGTTATAGATGACGATGCTCCAGACATTCAAGACGTAACTATAAGAGTTTGTGACAGTATTACATGTGAGATATTTGGAGCCAATAAGCTAATCAAGGAGTTAAATCAAAATGTTGATGTTAATAAAGTTAGAGTTCTGAAGGCCCCATGTATGGGCTTATGTGATAAAGCCCCAGCGTGTGAAGTAGGACATAAACATGTCAGTAATGCTAACCTTTCAAAAATACAAAATGTCCTTGAAAGCAAAAGTCTTCACCCTGAAAAGATTACTGGAATTTCTTTAGATGAATATATAAAAACCGGTGGTTACCAAATGTTAAACAAGTGCTACTCAGGGGAACTTAAGGTTGAGCAAGTTGTCGAAGAGATTGAAAATTCTGGTTTAAAAGGTATGGGTGGTGCAGGTTTTCCTTCGGGTCAAAAATGGAAATTTGTACGAATGGAACCAGGGCCAAGACTAATGACCATTAACGGAGATGAAGGTGAACCAGGAACATTTAAAGATAAACTATACCTTGAACAGAATATACATAAATTTTTTGAAGGAATGTTAATCGCAGCTTGGGCTGTTGATGCTAAGGATATTTACATTTATATGCGGGATGAGTATCCAAGTATACGTCTAAAAATGCTAGAGGAAATTGAGCACCTAAAATCAAAAAATATATTGATGCCTGAGACAACGATACACGTAAGACGTGGAGCTGGTGCCTATATATGTGGTGAAGAATCAGCGATGATAGAATCAATTGAAGGCAAAAGGGGGTTACCTAGACACAAGCCTCCTTTTGTATCAAAGGTTGGGTTATTTGGTTTACCTACCCTAAATCATAACATAGAAACAGTTTTCTGGGTTAGAGATATTCTTGAAAATGGTTCACATTGGTTTAGTAAACAAGGAAAAAAAGGTCACAAGGGGCCTCACAGTTTTTCAATATCCGGTAGAGTTAAAAACCCTGGTGTGAAATTGGCACCAGCTGGCATAACCATGGATGAGCTTTTAAACGATTATTGTGGAGGCATGTTAGATGGTCATAAGTTCCTTGGCTATTTACCTGGAGGAGCCTCCGGCGGTATCTTGCCTGCATCAAAAGCTAACATTCCGTTAGATTTTGGAACTCTTGATGAATTTGGGTGCTTTATTGGTTCAGGCGCAATTGTTGTTTTTTCTGATAAAGATGATATAAAAAATGTAGCGCTTAATCTATTGAAGTTTTTTAATGATGAAAGTTGTGGGCAATGTACCCCATGCAGAGTTGGAACAGAAAAAGCTGTAAAATTGATTGAGAGAGACGATTGGGATAAAAATACTATGAACGACCTGGTTAAAACTATGGGTGATGCTTCCATATGTGGACTTGGTCAGGCTGCCGGAAACCCAATATCATGTGTATTAAAGTACTTTAAGGAATATCTATAGTCTAATGGTTAAATTCTATCTAAACGACAAAGAAGTTATAGCAAATGGGGAAGATACCATCTGGACTGTTGCTAAAAAAAATGGTCTGATTCTCCCGCATTTATGTTTTGCAGATAAACCTGGATATAGAGCCGATGGAAACTGTAGAGCTTGCATGGTCTCAATTGAGGGCGAAAGAGTATTGGCAGCATCATGTATTAGAAAACCAACTGAGGGAATGAAGGTATTCACTGAAGATGAAAAATCATCTAAATCTAGAAAGATGGTTCTGGAACTCTTAGTTACAGATCAACCCAATAAAGAAGACTGTCATGATCCAGATTCACATTTTTGGAAAATGGCCGAAAAGGTAAATGTATCAGGAAGTAGGTTTGATAAAAGAGAAAAGAGCGAAATTCCAATTGCAGACAACTCTCATGTAGCGATGGCTGTAAATCTTGATGCATGTATACACTGTAACCTTTGTGTTAGAGCATGTAGAGAGGTACAGTCTAATGATGTAATCGGAATGGGAAGTAGAGGACACTTTTCTAAAGTAATATTCGACTTCAACGATCCCATGGGAGATTCTACATGTGTCAGTTGCGGTGAATGTGTTCAAGCATGTCCTACAGGAGCACTAATGGAATCAAACCTTCTAGATGAATATGGAAAAAAAGTTGTTAAACCAGATAGGAAAGTTGATTCATTGTGTCCCTATTGTGGAGTTGGTTGCCAGTTAACTTACAATATAAAAGATGAAAAAATCGTCTCTGTAGATGGTAGAGAGGGACCAGCTAATCAAAATAGATTATGCGTTAAAGGAAGATTTGGATTTGATTACGTTCATAACCCAGAACGATTAACAAAACCACTTATACGAAAAGATGGTGTGAAAAAAGATCCGAAGGAAAGAATAAACCCTAATAACCCTCTAACTCACTTTAGAGAAGCTTCGTGGGAGGAGGCATTAGATTTAGCTGCTAATAAACTTAAAAAAATTCTTAAAGATAATGGTGATCAGTCTCTAGCAGGATTCGGTTGTGCAAAAGGGTCTAACGAAGAAGCCTATCTTTTTCAAAAATTAGTAAGAATGGGATTTCAAAATAACAATGTAGATCATTGCACTAGAATGTGCCATGCATCCTCGGTAGCAGCTCTAATTGAAACAATTGGATCTGGAGCTGTAACTGCACCGGTCTCAGAAATAAAAAATGCAGAAGTAGCTATTGTAATTGGAGCAAGACCCACGCAAAATCACCCTGTTGCTGCAACTTTTATTAAGAATGCGATTAAAGAAAATGATCTAAAACTTATAATTATGGATCCGCGAAAACAAGACTTAAGCAGACTCGCTGAAAAAAGTTTACAGTTTAAACCTGGCTCTGATGTTGCACTATTAAATGGAATGATCAATACAATTGTGGAAGAAGGTTTAGCTGATAGACAATATATTGAAAAAAACACTGAGGGATATCTTGAGCTCGTAGAACATATAAAGGACTTTACTCCAGAAGAAATGTCTAAAATCTGTAATATACCAGCTAATGAAATAAGAGAAACAGCAAGGCTATTTGCAAATGCTAAGTCGGCTATGATTTTTTGGGGCATGGGTATTTCTCAACATATACACGGTACAGACAATTCTAGGTGCTTAATTTCACTGGCTTTAATCACAGGGAACATTGGTAGATCAGGAACAGGTCTACATCCACTTAGAGGTCAGAATAATGTCCAAGGAGCCTCAGATGTTGGGCTCATTCCAATGGTATTACCCGATTATCTTCCTATTTCAGATCCAAAAAATGTAAAATTCTTTAACGATTACTGGAAAACAGAGATAAACCCAAACCCTGGACTTACAGTTGTTGAAATTATGGAATCAATTTATGAAAAAAATATTAAGGGGCTATATATAATGGGAGAAAATCCTGCTATGTCTGATCCCAATGCAAACCATGCAAGGGATGCACTAGCAAAACTAGAAGCTCTCATAGTACAGGATATATTTTTAACTGAAACAGCCTACCTTGCAGATGTTGTGCTTCCAGCCTCTGCATTCCCAGAAAAAACAGGTACCTTTACTAATACTGATAGAAGAGTGCAACTTGCAAAAAAAGCTATAAATCCTCCCGGAGAAGCCAAACAAGATTTATGGATTATTCAAGAGCTTGCCAAACGACTGGGTCTGGATTGGAATTATACGGGTCCTGACGAAGTTTATGACGAACTTCGAAACTGTATGGATTCAATGAAAAATATATCTTGGGAAAGACTTGTAAAAGAGGGTGCTGTAACTTATCCATGCGATGGTGAAGATAAACCAGGTAATGAGGTGATTTTTGGCGAGGGATTCCCGACTAAAAATAAGAAAGGTAAGTTGGTTCCAGCAAAAATAGTTTCACCAGATGAAATGCCTGATAAAAACTTCCCACTTGTTCTAACAACAGGACGATTACTTGAACATTGGCATACTGGTTCAATGACCTCTCGGTCAAAAGTATTAAATACAATAGAACCTCAACCTTATGTTCATATATCAAAAAATGAAATGAAAAAGCATGACTTTGATCAAGACGAGACGGTAGAACTGTCAACTAGAAGAGGAAAAGTTAAAGTTAAGGTAAGATTTGATAAAATGATACCCGACGGAATGGTATTTATGCCATTTTGTTTTGAAAATGCTCCAGCTAACCTTTTAACAAATCAGGCACTCGACCCGGATGGAAAAATTCCTGAGTTAAAATACTGTGCAGCAAAAATAGAAAAGTTTTCCGCATAAATTTGTTCTGAATTTCATTATTCTTTCATATGATGTTTTGGGTCCACTGGCCTAATTAGTAAATTACATATAAAAGCTATTGCTAAAAGACCTGCCATCGCAATCATAGTTGTATTATACAGTGTGGTTGATGGGTTTATAGTTCCTTCAGGCATGTGTTGCATTAGGTTTGAAATTGTTACTGTCTTTTGTTGAACTAGGAGAGATAAATTGTCTATCGATGAACCATAAATTTCCTCAAACTTTTGCGGACTAATTTTCTGTACAAGGTCATTAATTGCATTATCTACGGATGATTGCCTTAATTGAGTTATGGCAACTGGACCTAAGACTCCAGCTGTAGACCAGGCCGTAAGGAGCCTTCCGTGAATCCCTCCAACATACTTTGTTCCAAAAATATCTGCAAGATAGGCCGGTATTGTTGCAAAACCTCCACCATACATTGTAAATATAATCATTGATGCGGCATAAAATAGCACTAGGTAGGTAATTGCAGGATTAATACTCATTGCTTGAGCAGTAAAGGGAATTGACAGATAAAGTATGATTCCAAGTGAGAAAAAAATAAAATAAGTTGGCTTCCTTCCGATAAAGTCTGACATCGATGCCCAAAATATTCTTCCTACCATATTAAAAACACTTATCATTAGAACATACGTACCAGCAAAACTGGCTGTAACTATTGCTGGCAAGCTAGGTTGAAAGATTTCAATCATCATTGTTTTTGCGACTCCAATCACTCCAATTCCAGCAGATACATTAAAACATAAAACAATCCATAAAAAGTAAAATTGAGGTGTTTTTAGGGCTTGATCAATGTGTACATTATTTTTTGTAATCAATTGAGTTTTCTTTGAATCTTTTGGTGGCACCCATCCCTCCGGTTTCCAATCCTCTGGTGGCACCCTGTATGAAAATGCTGCGACAGTCATCACTATAAAATAAACAATACCCAAAAAAAGAAAAGTTTGAGCTGCGCCGCTTGAACCAGTTCCAACAATATAAACTCCTGTATCACCAGGAACAATCATCTTTGCTATGTCATTAGCAGTAACAATTACTACTTCCGTTAAATTACCTGCAATATCTACAAATCTTCGTCCTCCCTCTGTAATTAGCTGAACAGAATCTAGAGAACCTAAATATTCTGGAGCTTTGTAAAATCTAGATAACAGTTTATCTATAGAAACTTTAGCAATCATAGCTCCACCACCAAAACCCATGATTGCCATACCAGTTGCCATTCCCCTTCTGTCGGGAAACCATCTAATTAGTGTTGATACAGGAGAAACATACCCAAGTCCAAGTCCAATACCACCTAAAACACCATATCCAAGGTAAAGCAAATAAAGACCTAAATTTAAAACAATAGGCTCTGAACTAAGAGAAAGTGTAACCTGGACTCCAGTTTCTTGTAAATATATTCCGAGAGATCCAATCAAGAAACCACCACCCCAACAGCAGGCAGCAACAAACCCAACCATTCTGGGGCCAACTTCTTCTAACCACTTACCAGCATAAGCAGCAGCTAATCCAAGAGATACGATTGCAACTGAAAATATCCAAACAACTTGTCCGAGACTCCAATCATCACCTGATGAAGTAACAACACCAAGAATCTTTAAAAGAGCAGGGTTAAACATACTCCAAGCGTATACTGAACCAATACAAAGATGTATTGCAATTGAGGCCGGTGGAACTAACCACCTATTAAAGCCCTTTTTAGCAACTATATTTCTTTTATGAAGTTTGTCGTATAAACTCATGAGATTTTTCCTTTAAGATATCTTTCAGCGAATTTCAAATCATCCGCAGTGTTTATATTAAAGAATGGATCATATTCAATATTTTTAAATTTTACTACCTTAGTTTTTTTTTTTCTTGTGAAATCCTCGATTTTTCTCACACCATTTTTTATCGACTGCTCTAGTTCCTTTTCAAGATTTAAATTCCACATCGAAAAAACAGGATGATTTCTATTTTTACTATTAGCAATTATAATATCATAGTTTTCTGAATATTTTTGAAACCTTGAAACCAAGTCATCAGGAAAAAATGGTGAGTCAACTGGAAAACTAACTAAGAAATTGAAACCTTTTTTTTTATTCAACCACTTAATACCTGTTAAAATTCCTACTAATGGACCAAGATGGCCCTCAAGACAATCCTTAATAATATCTATATTTATATTTATATTTTTTTTTGTTAGTTTATTTGAATTTATAAAAGCATAATCAACTTGCTTACTTACCTTGTCTAAGACTAATTTCACTAATTTCTTATTATTAATTTTTTTCAAAGATTTATCTGAACCCATTCTTCTAGACATTCCACCTGATAATATCATTCCTGAAATTTTCATATTATTTTATTCTTTTTTCTCCACTTAGAATCATAAATCTTTTTCCTTTTGCTCTTCCTATAAGAGTTAGATTAGCTTTTCTAGCTAATTCGACACCAGCTGCCGTAAATCCAGATCTCGAAATAACTATTGGAATCCTCATATTTACAGATTTAATAACCATCTCACTTGTAAGCCTGCCGGTTGTGTAGAAAGTTTTATCATCGGGTATCACCTTATTAAAAAACATATAGCCTGCTATTTTATCAATAGCATTATGTCTACCAACATCCTCCATGTAGATTAACGGCTTATCTTTTTTACACAAAACACAGCCATGAATTGCGCCCGCTTTTAAGTACAAACTGGGAGTAGTATTTATTTTCTTTGATAAATCTAATATCCATGATTTTTTTAAACTAATTTTTTTATTAAGTTTTACTTTATCAAAATTTTCCATTACATCACCGAATAAGGTCCCTTGTGCACATCCTGATGTAATTGTTTTTTTTTTTAACTTTGTTTCAAAATTGGTTTTATTTTTTGTTCTGACAACCACAACATTTATATCTGGTTCGTAATCAATAGCTTCAATTTTTATTCTTCGACTTATCATGTTTTGATTCAAAAGATATCCGATTGCTAAATATTCAGGATAATCATTTATTGTCATCATTGTTACAATCTCTTGACTGTTTAAGTAAAGTGTCAATGGTTTTTCTTCAATAACATCAATGATTTTTCTTCTTAACTCTTCATCATAGCCATAAATTCTTTTTGTAAGTTTTGTGTTATCTATTTTGGGTTTTATTATCATTTTTTTGTAATTTATTATATTATGAACTAAATTTAGTAATTAATCGATTAATATTATTGTGGTATTCTTTAAATTATGTTGGATAGCTTTGGAAGAAAAATAAATTATGTACGTGTCTCTGTTACTGATAGGTGTGACCTACGATGCAGTTATTGTATGCCAAAAAAACATAAAGATTTTATAGAAAAAAAAGAAATTCTCAGTATTGATAAATTAGAATTATTATCTAAGTCACTGATAAATTTAGGAATTAATAAGTTTAGAATCACGGGTGGTGAACCCCTTATTAGGAAAGGTATTAATGAATACATAAAATTTCTTGGAAATGAAAAGAAAAAAAAAAGAATCGAAGAAATACTTTTAACTACAAACGGAACTCAACTTGAAAAATTTATAGATTTACTTGTTCAAAATGGAATTAAAAGGCTAAATGTCTCTTTAGACACACTTGATTGTTATAAATATAATCTGATTACTAATGGAGGTAATCTAAATAAGGTTTTAGAAGGCATAAAAGCTGCATCTCAAAGTGGCTTAAAAATTAAAATAAATACTGTATTATTAAAACGTGTGAACGACG
>JBELJQ010000047.1:0-4436 GCA_042090305.1 Candidatus Pelagibacteraceae bacterium
TGTCACAGATTTTATCCAAATGTTGTTTTTTATAAATTCTTTGGAGTATTTCGCTAGCTATTTCTCTTGTATTTATCAATAATCTGTTGCATTAATTTGGAATGTACTTAGATTAACATAATGGCAAAAATTCAAAATCAAAAAAAAATTAAAACAAAAACAAAAAAGCATCCAAAGGAAGTTGGAGGTCCCTCAGGTTTAGAGCCGACAAGGTACGGCGATTGGGAAAAAAAAGGTATTTGTTACGACTTTTAAATCAAAGCCTATTTTTTATAAGTTCATCCACAACTTCTGGTTCATTTAAAGTCGAAACATCACCAATAGAATCTTCCTCATTACACGCTACCTTTCTAAGTATCCTTCTCATAATCTTTCCAGAACGCGTTTTTGGTAATGTAGGTGCCCATTGAATAACATCGGGAGCAGCAATTGGACCGATAATGGACCTCACCCAAGACACTAATTCTTTTTTCAACTCCTCAGTATATTGTTCACCTTGCATTAAAGTTACATATGCATAGATACCCTGGCCTTTGACATCATGAGGATAACCTACAACAGCTGCCTCTGAAACTTTTGTATTAAGAACCAAAGCACTTTCTACTTCAGCAGTTCCTAGGCGATGCCCAGAAACATTGATGACATCATCAACCCTACCGGTTATCCAATAGTAGCCATCTTGATCCCTTTTACAGCCATCCCCAGTAAAATACTTCCCACTAAATGAAGAGAAGTAAGTTTCGATAAATCTTTTATGATTTTTATAAACAGTCCTCATCATTCCTGGCCAAGAATTATCAATACATAAGTTTCCCACGCATTCCCCTTTCAATTCATTACCCTCATTATCAAGTATTGATGGTTTTACACCATAAAATGGGAGTGTTGCAGAACCAGGTTTTAATGGTGTTACACCTGAGATTGGAGAAATTAGTATTCCACCAGTTTCAGTTTGCCACCATGTATCAATAACTGGGCAATTCCCCCCCCCAACTACTTCGTAATACCACTTCCAAGCTTCAGGATTAATTGGTTCTCCGACAGTTCCAATTATTCGTAATGTTTTTCTAGATGTTGAATTTACGAAAGCGTCTCCCAAGCCCATCAAAGCTCTAATAGCTGTAGGAGCTGTATAAAAGATTGTAACATTAAATTTATCAATTATCTCCCAGAATCTCGAAGCTTTGGGATATGTTGGTACCCCTTCAAACATTAAAGTGGTTGAACCATTACATAAAGGACCATAGACAATATAAGAGTGTCCAGTGACCCAACCAACATCCGCTGTACACCAGTAAATATCATTATCTCTGATATCAAATACTACTTTATGAGAAAGTGATGTATGAAGAAGGTAACCGGCTGTGCTGTGAAGAACACCTTTTGGTTTACCAGTAGAACCTGATGTGTACAAAATGAATAAAGGGTCTTCAGAATTTTGCTTTGAAACTTCACATTTCTCATCTTGATTGAGAACTAAGTCTTCGTACCAAATATCTGTTTGATTATTGAAATATGAATTAGAATCGGTTCTTTTAACTACAATTGTTTTTTTTATGTTATTATTTCCCTCAATAGCTTGTTTAACATTCGAAAGTAAAGGTATTTTTTTCCCCCCTCTTAACCCCTCATTTGCTGTAATAACAAAACTAGATTCGCAGTCTTCAATCCTATTTTTGAGAGATTCTGGTGCAAATCCTCCAAAAACAACAGAATGAATTGCACCGATACGTGAGCATGCGAGCATAGAGATAGCCGCTTCTGGTATCATTGGTAAATATATTGTTATTCTATCTCCTTTTTTTACACCTAGTTGCTTCAAACCATTAGCTAGTTTGCAAACTTTTTTATGGAGTTCATTATATGTTATTTTTTCACTAACACTTGGATCGTCTGACTCCCAAATGATTGCAACTTTATCACCTTTATCCTTTAGGTGTCTATCTAGACAGTTATAAGATACATTTAAAGAGCCACCATCAAACCATCTAATAAATGCTTTCTCTTTGAAACTGTCATCAACAACTTTTTTAAAAGGAGTGATCCAATCTAAAGATTTCGCTTTATCGGACCAAAACTTTTCAGGATTTTGAATAGATTCTGTGTATTGTTTTTTATATTCGTCAAATGTTAAGGAACATTCATCTATTTTATTTTCATAAATATCGATCATAGCAAAATTCTAATATAATTTTTCAATTTGAAAAGTTAAAAAACTTTTTTAAATTCACGTATTATTACTTCCTTAAACAAACCCTCTAAACTATATGGGTCGTTTTCTAGAAAATCTTGAAGTTCAGAAAGTACTTTAAAATCTAAAATTAAAAGACTTCCATAAGGTTTGCCATCCTCTCCAATTAATGGCCCAGCTGTTATTAGTTTAGACTTAAATTTTGTCAAATAATTAATATGACGCTCCCTAATAGATAAGCGTTTAGTAAGAGAATTAGGTTTATCTATACAAGTAATAAAATATGACATTATTTTTCAAATTGTAACGGCCTAGAAAGTAATTCACAAATAACTTTATTAGCATTTCCACCGTTTATAATCGATTTTACCGACTTTGAAATTGGCAAGTCAACATTTAATTTTTCTCCCAAAGCACAAATACTTTCACAGGATTCGATCCCTTCTAAAAGAATATTTGTATTTGGATGATCTTTCGATTTAGCTAAGTTATAACCAAACTTAGCATTTCTTGATTTTAAAGAGGAACATGAGAGGGTTAGGTCGCCAATACCAGATAAACCATAAAAAGTATTTCTTTTTGCTCCCATTTTTATTCCTAAATCAATAATTTCAGATAAACCTCTTGTAATAATTGCAGCTTTTGCATTTTCACCTAAACCACAGCCAGTAATATAACCACAAGCTATAGCAATTATATTTTTCATCGCCCCTCCAATCTGAGTTCCAATTATATCGTTATTAAAATAAGTTCTAAATTTTTCTTGAATTATTAGATCTGATATTTTTTTAAGTACTGATCTATTCTTTGATGAAAGAACAGAAGCAGATGGCTTTTTTTTTATTAATTCAGAAGAGAAATTTGGACCTGATAATATAGAGATAATTGAGTTTGGAAATATTTCAGAAACAACTTCACTCATAAGTTTAAAGGTTTTTTGTTCCACTCCTTTTGAACAAATAATGAATATTTTTTTTTCTTTTTTTAACTTTTCAGATAGCCTCAAATCCATTAAATTTTGTCTAACTGATTGAGATGGTATGGCAATAAAAATTGTTTTAGTCTGAATAATTTTCTCAAAATTATCAGTTAAAAGGATATTATGTGATCTAAATTTCGTTTTAACTTTTTCGATATTTCTACATTTAACTATCAATTTGGTTGGCTTAAGTATTTTACTTAATGCTAATGCCCAACTTCCCGATCCAAGAATACTTACGCTTTTCATATTGATTCTAGGCTCCACCTTGGTTGGGGGTGAATATTTAAACTATCACCACTTTTTTGATTTCTAAGTTTTTCAATACCTGCCCAAGCTATCATTGTTGCATTATCAGTACACAAAGATTTTGCGGGTACAATAAAATTTATATTCTTTTTTAGACATAATGCTTTAAATTGATTCCTAATAAAGGAATTAGAAGCAACACCTCCCGAGAGAACAAAGTCTCGAATTTCATAATGTTTACTTGAATCTATAGCTAAATTTACTTTTTTTAAAAGACATTCTGTAATACTTTTTTGAAATTCATCGGCTAAATCGGCTTTTTCTGATTGGCTAAGATTTTTTTCTATTATTCGACGAACAGACGTCTTCAACCCAGAAAAAGATAAGTTCATTGTCTTATCATTTATTAGAGGTCTCGGAAGATTAAACTTTCCCCTCCTTTGGGCTTTTTTTGCTAATTTTTCAATTAAAGGGCCTCCGGGGTAACTAAGACCAAGTAATTTGGAAGTTTTGTCAAATGCTTCTCCAACCGCATCGTCAATTGACTCTCCAAGTATTTTAAATTTGTTATAGTTCTCCGCCAGCAATATTAACGAATGTCCACCAGATACTAATAAACATAAAAATGGAAAATTAATTTTCTTGTTCATTCTTGAAATTAGTACGTGGCCTTGAAGGTGGTTAATAGACAGAAATGGTTTATTTGTGATTATAGATAAACCTTTTGCATAGTTACATCCAACTAACAGTCCTCCAAGTAAACCTGGACCAGTGGTTGCGGCAAACCCATCAATATCATTAAGATTTAGGTTTGTTTCATTCAATACTTGTCTAGTTAAATTACTTATAGAATCACTATGTTCTCTTGATGCTAACTCCGGAACAACTCCTCCAAATGGTTGATGTTTTTTAACTTGTGACAAAATTTTTTCTGACAAAATTTTTCCTCTATCTTTATTTTCTTGGACGATAGATACAGAAGTTTCGTCGCAACTCGTTTCAATTCCCAATACAATC
>JBELJQ010000025.1:0-24498 GCA_042090305.1 Candidatus Pelagibacteraceae bacterium
GTGATATAAAATTAGAAAATTTATTAGTAGATGAACGTGGTACGATCAAATTAGCTGAGATTTTGTCATTGGAGGCGATACCCGTCAAGAATCCGTATTAAATGGGTTAATAAAAGCTCAAGACTTAAATATTAGTAATGTATTAATTCATGATTCTGTAAGACCTTTAGCTACGAAAAAATTGATTTCTAATATACTTAAAAAACTTGATAAAAATGATTGTGTTATTCCAATGTTAAGTGTGAAAGATTCAATAAGAAAGTTTAATAACAAAAACTATGAAGATATTGATAGAAAATTTGTTAAGATAATTCAAACCCCACAAGGTTTTAAATATAAAAAAATTTTAAAAGCACATCTAAAATTAAAAAATAAAAACCTAACTGATGATTCAATTATTGCATCAAGATGTGAAAATAAAATTGATATGATTAAAGGTGAAATCAATAACTTTAAAATTACAACGAAAGAAGATCTAATTATGGCGAACCAACTAGACAATAACACAAAAAAGCTTGTAGATGTAAGGGTCGGACATGGATTTGATGTTCACGAGTTTGAAAATGGTAGCAAAATAATATTATTTGGATTAAAAATACCTTTTAACAGAAAACTTAAAGGCCATTCAGATGCTGATGTTGGATTTCACGCAATTACAGATGCAATTTTAGGTTCAATTAGTAAAGGTGATATTGGAGAACACTTTCCACCATCTAATAATAAATGGAGAAATAAAGATTCAAAATTTTTCTTACTTCATGCATATAAAATTTTGCAAAATGAGGGGTTTGTTATCAATAATATTGATATCACTCTTATTTGTGAAAAACCAAAAATTAATAAACATAGAGAAAAAATTAAAAAAAATATTTCAAATATACTTAAAATAAACATTGACATAATAAATATTAAAGCAACAACAACAGAACGATTAGGTTTTCTAGGCAGAGAGGAAGGTATTGCCTGCCAGGCGATAACTACAGTTGCTAGATATGAATAAAAAGTTATGCTTACTGATAAGCTCTGGATTAGGTGTTGGATACTCTCCGCTTTTTCCAGGAACATTAGCATCTTTAGTTATACTAATTCCGATTTGGTTTATTAAAGAAAACTTTAACTTAAATGTTTTTATTTCTCTTATTATTTTTTTAATAATTATATCTATCTATATAATCTCAAATGTAATTGAAGAGATGGAAAACAAAGATCCAAAGTTTATTGTTTTAGATGAATATATTGGCCAAGCAGCAGCACTAATATTTTGTAGGCAAGATATATTAGATTATATTCTCGCATTTATTGGTTTTAGGATTCTTGATATTCTCAAACCATTCCCAATCAATTACATTGATAAAATTAAAAATGCATATGGTGTTGTATTTGACGACCTATTAGCAGGTATTTTGATATCATTATTATTTTTTTTCCACTATGAAATACTTATCTAATTTAAACAGTTTTATTCTATCATTAAAAAAAAAAGAGATAAAGCTTTGTATTGCTGAATCACTTACAGGAGGAATGCTAGCAAGAGAGTTTACCAAAAAAGAGGGAGCATCAAAATTTTTTGAATTTTCAATTGTTTGCTACAGTGACAATTCAAAACATTCTTTTTTTAAGATTAAGCCAATAATTGATAAGTTTGGAGTAGTAAGTTCAGAAGTAGCTGAACATATGCTTATTAAACTTAGCAAATACTCACAATCTAAAAATAATTTAAACTTCTCCTGTACTGGTTTTGCAAGTAAAGACAAAGGTTTATTAAATTCCGAAATTGGTAAAGTTTATATTGGAGTTAGTTATATTGATAAAATTATAATTTTAAAAAAAAAATTTAAGAATTATGGTAGAAATTATATAATCAAACAAACTATAAATGAGTTAATTAAAGAGGGTCAAAAAATTATTGATTGATAATCTTATAAAGAATTACTTTTTCATTATTATCTCTAAAGAATAGTTTGTCTTTGATTACAATTTTTTTAAATTCTTTATTTGATTTAAAGTATTCAAGATAAGTTTCAATTTCAGATTTTTTTTTAAGACTTTCATTCAATAGGTCTTTTTTAATTTGAATTGATTTTGTGTTATTAGCAAATTTGATAATACCCTTTTCACTAAACATTATTTCAATAAATAAATAACAAATTGTAATCAAATAAAATAATATTAAGAGTTTATTTTTATTTAGCATTTAAATAATTTATAAATGGGTTATTTGCTGAAAAATCAATATTTTCATTTGAATCTTCTATTCTTAATAATTGATTATATTTTGCAATCCTCTCTGATCTGGATAATGAACCTGTTTTAATTTGACCGGCTGATGTTCCAACTGCTAAATCGGAAATAAATGTATCTTCTGTTTCTCCTGATCTATGAGATATAATAGTATTAAAATTATTTTTCTTTGCTAGATTTATAGTATCCATTGTTTCAGATAGGGTTCCAATTTGATTTAACTTTATTAAAATTGAATTTCCAGATTTTTGTTTTATCCCTTTTTCTAGCCTCTCATGGGATGTAACAAATAAATCATCACCAACTAATTGACATTTTTTTCCAATTATATGAGTAAGATTTTGCCATCCCATCCAATCATTTTCATTTAAAGCATCTTCGATTGATAATATTGGATAATTAGAAATTAAATTTTCGTAGTACTTTATTAAATCATCAGACGAGAGTTTTAGACTTTCTCCATTAAGGTTATATCTTTCATCACTAAAAAATTCAGACGCTGCCACGTCTAAACCTATAAATATATCTTTTCCTGCATTATAGCCAGCATTCTCAATAGCATTTAAAATTAGATCTAAACATTCATTATTTGACCTTATATCTGGGGCGAAGCCTCCCTCATCACCTACTGAAGTTGAAAAACCTTTTTTTAACAATAATTTTTTCAAAAAATGAAAAACTTCACAACCAGCTCTCAAAGATTCTTTAAATGAATCAAATCCAAGTGGTATAATCATAAATTCTTGAAAGTCTAAATTATTACTCGCGTGACAACCACCATTTACAATATTCATCATAGGTGTTGGTAGTGAATTTTGGATTCCCCCGATATATTTATATAATGGGATATTTAATGACATAGATGACACTCTTGCACATGCAAGTGATGTAGCTAAAATAGCATTCGCTCCCAATCTAGATTTATTTTTAGTTCCATCAAGTTTGATCAAAGTTTGATCAATATCTCTTTGATTTGTAGGGTTAAAACCTAAAAGTGTTTCTCTTATTTCAGTATTAATATTATTTACAGCTTTTTTAACCCCCTTAGAAAAAAATCTACCTTTATCCTTATCTCTTAATTCATGTGCCTCAAAAGTTCCAGTGGATGCTCCTGAAGGAACTGAAGAAATTGCTACCTGATTATCAACTAAAGTTATTTGAACCTCAACAGTCGGGATGCCTCTGCTATCTATTATTTCTCTTGCAAATATATTTTTTATTTCGGCCATTAATTTACTAAATTACTTTTTGTTAAATTATCATAAAGAATAATCTTGTGAATTAATTTACCAAGATCTTTTAATGGTACCATATTTGGACCGTCAGATGGTGCTTTTTTTGGGTTTTCATGAGTTTCCATAAATATTGCAGCAATTCCAACTGTTGTAGAGGCTGTGGCCAATGTATCAACAAATTCATACTGACCGTCTGACTGATTGCCCATTCCTCCAGGCAATTGGACAGAGTGAGTAGCATCGAAAATAACAGGGTATTTAAAATTCTTCAATATTTTTAGTGAACGCATATCTGAAACAAGATTATTATATCCAAAAGAAGTGCCTCTTTCAGTTAATAATATATTTTTATTTCCTGTATAATCAATTTTTTTAATAACATTTTTCATGTCCCACGGTGCTAAAAATTGACCTTTTTTAATATTTACTGGTAAACCTGTTTTTCCTGCAGCAATCAATAAATCTGTTTGTCTGCATAAAAAGGCTGGAATCTGAATAATATCAAGAGTTTTTTTTGCAATTTCTATTTGTTCTATCTCATGGATATCTGATATAACTGGACATTTAAACTTATCTTTGATTTTAGATAATATCTTCATACCATTTTTTATACCAACACCCCTCTTACTTTTATGACTACTCCTATTTGCTTTATCAAATGAGCTTTTATAAATAAATTCAAAATTGAGCTTTTTAGCTAACTTAGATATTTCATCACATACTTCAAATGCATGTTTGCTACTTTCTATCTGACATGGTCCTAATATAAATTTTATATTAGATTTATTTGAAAGAATTAAGTTATTTTTTACTCGAACTGTTTTCATTATTTTTTTTAAATTTTATCGCTTTTATATATGAATTAAATATTGGATGAGGTTTAAAAGGAGTGGATTTTAACTCTGGATGAAATTGCACCCCAATGAACCATGGATGATCTTTTCTTTCAACTACCTCAATTAGTTTTCCATCTGGAGACATTCCTGTAACGCTTACTCCACTCTTTTTTATTAGGCTTAAATAATTGTAGTTTACTTCATACCTATGTCTATGTCTCTCTTCAATTTTAGATTTTTTGTAAATATTGTAAATATTAGATTTTTTTTTTAATAAAGATTTATATGATCCAAGTCTCATACTTCCTCCAAGATTTTTAACGTCATGAGTCAATGTCTTTTCATCCTTTACCCACTCATGTAACATAGAGATAATTGGTAATTTTGTTTTTCCAAATTCAGTAGATGATGCCTTTTCATATCCTTTCAAAGATTTTACTGACTCTAGAATGCATAGCTGCATCCCGAAACAAATACCAAGAAATGGTATATTTAAAATCTTAGCAATATGAATCGCATTTTCCTTACCCTTACTTCCATCCTCTCCAAATCCGCCTGGGACCAGTATGCCAAGACTATTTTTCAATAATGATTTACACTTTGATATGTCATTAAAAAGTCTAGAATCTTGCCAATTTATTCTTACCTTTACATTATTTTGAATGCCACTATGAAACAATGCTTCATTTAAAGATTTGTATGACTCAGACAAATTTGTATATTTACCTATAATTGTTACTTCAATTTCATCTTTTATATTATTGAATTTACTTACAAAGTTAATCCATGGTTTCAACTTAGGTTTAGGTTTTAACTTTAATTCAAAATGTTCATAAAGCTGAGTCAATAAACCTTGTTTAAAAAGTTTAAGAGGAACTTCGTAAATCATTTTTGCATTTTCTACCATGATTACAGATTCAATTGATAGATTACAAAACTGAGAAATTTTTGTTCTTGCATTATCATCGAACTCTTTCTCTGTTCTGCACAAAAGTAAGTCTGGCTGAATACCTAGACCCAAAAGCTCTTTAACTGAATGCTGAGTCGGTTTTGTTTTAAACTCATTTGCTGCAGAAAGAAATGGCACAAGAGTTAAATGAATAAAATATGTACTTTCTCTACCAAGTTCATTTCTTAATTGTCTTATGGCTTCAAGGAATGGAAGGCTCTCGATATCACCAACTGTTCCTCCAATTTCACAAATTACAAAATCTTCACCACTTAAATCTTTCTTTATAAAATTTTTAATTTCATCGGTCACATGGGGTATAACTTGAACAGTTGAACCTAGATATTCTCCTTTTCTCTCTTTTTTTATAACCTCAGAATATATTTTTCCAGTAGTAATATTATCATTTTTATTAGCAATTATTCCAGTAAACCTCTCATAGTGACCTAAATCCATATCGGTTTCAGCACCATCATCTGTTACGAAAACTTCTCCATGTTGAGAGGGGTTCATCGTTCCAGGATCAATATTTAAATAAGGATCTAGCTTTCGGACTCTTACTTTATAATTTGACAAAGTTAATAAAGAAGCAACGGAAGAAGAAACTATACCTTTTCCAAGTGATGAAACAACACCACCTGTGATAAAGATAAATTTTGTCATGAAAAGTAGGTTACCACTGATTCGCTACTCAACAGGAACATTGATTGTGTTCTCATTCTGCTTTTCAACATCAAATTCCTCAGGTATTAAGTCTAACCTATCAATAATAGAATCATCGCTTGAATCAATTATTGATTCTTTGTTATAGTTTTTATTTGCAATTAAAACTAGTGAAAAGCTTGTTAGAAAAAAACATAATGCCAAAAAAGAGGTGGTTTTTGTTAAAATATTAGAGGTACTTCTTGTAGAGAGAAAATCACCTAGACCTCCACTATTAGATTGTCCTATACCTAATCCCCCTCCTTCGGATTTTTGAAGAAGAATAAATACAACAAGGAAAATACAAACTAGAACATGTATAGATAAAACAATTGCTAACATACTCCCTACAATATTAAAAAAAATTAAAAAATCAACAAAATGTAAGAATTTTATTCATTTGATCAATTTTTAAACTTGACCCACCAATCAATACTCCCTTGCAGTTTTTCAATGACATAATTTTTTTAAAATTATTTGCACTAACAGACCCACCATAAATTACCTTGAATTTCTTTACTTTTTTTCTTTGAACAAATAAGTTGATTTTATTGATTACTTCTTCAATTTCTCCTAATGAAGGAATAATTCCTGTTCCAATAGACCAAATAGGTTCATAAGCTATAACCAATTCATTCATATTACCATCCACACATTCTTGTATCTGATTCTCTATAAATTCAGAATAAGTCTTTTCTTTTCTTTGTTTTAATGACTCACCAACACATAAAATTGGACTTACTGAATTTTCAAGTGCAAGTTTTAATTTTTGATTAATAATTTTATTTGTCTCAGCATGATATTCTCTTCTCTCCGAGTGACCAATTATGGAATAATCGCACCTAAAATTCTTTAACAACTCAATACTTGTATCTCCAGTAAACGGGCCATTTATTTTATGATGAAAATCTTGAGAACCTATTTTATAGTTACCATCCTTAAATTTTTCATTTAACAAGGGTAATAGAAGATTTTGAGGACAAATTACATGAAGAGTTTTTGTGGTATCAAACTTTATTTTACAAATGTTTTTAAGTAATTTTTTTGCATCGAGAAAGTTTAAATTCATCTTCCAATTTGAAACAATTAATGTATTGTGTGTCATAAAAAAATGTATATATTTTAATGTTATGCTTACAACTTTAAGAAACAGTTCAAAAAACTCAATACTTAAAATTATTTTTGGTAGTCTTCTAACAATTTTAATTATTAGTTTTGGCATGTGGGGTACAGAAGATCTCGTAGGTGCCGGCAAAAAACAGTCCACCGTAGCTACAGTAGGTAAACTAGATATTTCAGCTAAAGAATTTTATTCATTGTATTCGAGGCAAACAGAAGAAATTAGAAAGCTATTAGGTGCATCGTTAGATATAAAAAGGTCAAGAGAGTTCGGTTATGTTGATAGAGCTCTAAGTTCATTAGTTAATAGAGCACTTTTCAACAATGAGGCTTTGGAATTAGGACTTTCCGTAAGTGATGTAAATGTTCGTGACAAAATCTTAAAGGATGATGCTTTTAAAGATGATCTGGGTCAATTTAGCGAATTACAATTCAGACAACTTATTTCAGAATCAGGATACACAGAAGATTCTTATGTGGAAGGAACTAGACAAGATCTAGCTAGAGAACAAATGGTTGAAACAATTCGGTCAAGTTTAAAAATACCAGATATTATGCTTAAGAGTCATAGTGAGTATAACCTTCAAGAAAGATCCGTAGATTATGTCACAATAGATGTTAATAAAGAAAAAATAAAAAAATTGAATGATGAGGAATTAAAAAAATTTTATGAAGAAAATATTAGCACTTTTCTTTCTGAAGAACTTAGAAGTGCTCAAACTCTTTTATTAGACGCTAAAGAGTACGCAAAAAATTCAACTGTAACTAATGAAGAAGTTGAATTGTTGTATGAAGAAAGAAAAGAATCATTAATTGAGCCAGAAGAAAGACTATTAAGTCAAGTCTTAATTGACTCTAAAAACAAAGCTGAAGCTATATTTAAAAAAATTAAAACTAATAATTTTGAAAAAATAGCAAAAGAGGAGTTGGCACTTGCTAAAGAAGATATAGAACTTGGCTGGAATACTAAAAATGAACTTCCTGAAGAAATTGTAGATGAAATTTTTGGATTAAAAGCTGGTCAAATTTCTAAACCAATAGAAAGTACTTTTGGTTGGCACATTGTGTATGTGATAAAGGTTAAAGATAGAAAAGAAATAGGGTTTGATGAAGTTAAAGAAAAATTCAGAAATGAAATCTTATTTGAAAAAGGGAAAGATGCCGTGTATGACCTTCAAGATGAACTTGAAGACCTGCTTGCTTCGGGAAGTACCTTTGAAGAAATATCGAAAATTCTTGAAGTTAAGCTAATCACTGCTAATTCAATAAATAGAGAAGGAAAAGATAGCAAAGGAACGATTAATAAGGAATTTCAAGATGAAAGAATACTAAGAACAATATTTAACCAAAAGATAAATCAAGAAGGAAATATTATTGATATTGATAGAGATGAAGGATTAGCAATTAGCTTAGTTACTTCAATAACTAAACCTAGACAACTTTCTTTTGATGAATCTAAAACGCAAATTTCTGATAGACTTACTATCAAAAAGAAAACAGATAAAGCTTACGAAAAAGCCCAAAAAATAAAAAAAGATATTGATAACAAAAAAACAACTCTAAATGAGATAGCAAAAAAGTTAAATCTTGATATCAAGGGTGTAAAACCTTTTACAAGACTTTTGCCAGACAGCAGTGAATTACCAATACCATTAATTAGTAAAATATTTGAATCAAAAATTGGTGATATTCATTTTGAGAAAAGAGGTAATCAAGAAATATTAATTGCACAGATAGCTGAAATAAAAAATGATTTAATGAATGATAAAGAAGAACTAAAAGAGTTTGAAACAAAACTAAAAGACGATTTAACTATTGATTTATTAGCACAATTCTCTGAAGCTCTAAGAAAAAAGTATAAGATTACAATTAACGATGATGTTATTGATCAACTAAACTAAAATGAATATTGAACAATCTGATTTTAAGTCGTTTGAAAAAAACTATTTTTCAGGTAAAAAACAAATATTATATTATTCTCTATCAGCTGATATCCATACGCCAGTATCAATTTTAATTCAACTCAGGAAAGAAAAGTATGCATTTCTTTTTGAGTCGGTAGAGAAAGGCAGTCAAAAAGGAAGATATTCAGTTATTGGAATAAGACCCGATCTAATTTGGCAATGTAAAAATAACGAAAGTTTTGTGAATGATATTACTAATTCTAAAAAATTGATTGATACAAAAAAACCATTGGAAAGTCTTACTAATTTTATTAAAAGTAATAAATTTAAACTTCCACAAGATTTGCCATCAATTTCTGCCGGAATTTTTGGCTATATGGGCTATGAAATGATACAATACTTCGAAAATATTAAATTAACAAAGATAGATAAATTAAATTTACCAGATTCAATTTTTCTAAGACCCTCAATCACTTTAGTATTTGATAACGTCAATGATAAAATTATAATCACAAAGTTAGTTACAAAAAATAAAAAAATAAATGCAGCTAAAATGTTTAAAATAGCTAAAAACGAAATATTAGAAATAAGCAATATTATCAACAAGCCAATTAATAGAAAATATTTTAACGAAAAAAAATTTAACAAGAATATAAATATTTTTAAAAATGTTAAAACGAATACTAGTTACAATGAATTCAAAACTATGGTTGAAAAAGCAAAAAAATATATTTTTGAAGGAGAAATTTTTCAAGTAGTTTTGTCTAGAATTTTTAAAAAGAAAATTAATGTTGATCCTATATCTATATATAGATCCTTAAGATACCTTAACCCATCACCTTATCTCTTTCTTATGAACTTTAAAAAATTTTCAATAGTCGGTTCAAGTCCAGAAATATTAATAAAACTTGAAGGGGATAAAGTTACAGTTAGACCAATTGCAGGTACGAGAAAAAGAGGTAAAAATAAAAGTGAAGATAACAAACTTAAAAATGATCTATTGAACGATCCCAAAGAGTTATCAGAACATTTAATGCTTCTAGATTTAGGAAGAAATGACATTAGTAGGGTCTCTCAATCAGGTTCAGTTAAAGTTACTGATAAAATGTATATAGAGTATTTTTCACACGTTATGCATATTGTTTCTAATATAGTTGGTAAAGTTATTAAAAATAGTAAAAGCACTGATGTACTGTTTAGTGGTTTTCCAGCTGGTACAGTTACAGGTGCACCTAAGATAAGAGCTATCGAAATAATTGAAGAACTTGAGAAAAGTCGAAGAAATGTTTACGCAGGAAGCGTTGGGTATATATCAGCTAATGGTAATATTGACACTTGCATTGCATTAAGAACGGCATTAATAAAAGATAAAAATATCTATGTACAATCCGGTGCTGGGATTGTAGCAGATAGTAATGTAAAAAGTGAATTTAAGGAAACTGAAAACAAAGCAATGGCTTTATTAGCTGCAACAGAATATGCAAATAACTTTAATAGATGATAATTTTAATAGATAATTACGATAGCTTTACTTACAACCTAGTCCATTATTTTCAGGAAATTGGGCAATCTGTTAAGGTTTTCAGAAATGATGAAAAAACAAGTAAAGAACTAATTGACTTAAAACCTAGTTTTTTTATCATCTCGCCTGGACCAAGCTCACCTATAAATGCAGGCGTTTGCTTGGATTTAATTAATAAGAATAAAGAATTAATGAAACCAATTCCTATGCTTGGAGTCTGTTTAGGACATCAAGCAATTGCCGAATCTTTTAACTGTAAAGTAATACAGAGCGGAAAACCTGTTCATGGTAAGGTAAGTCTAATCTATCATAATGGAACTGACTTATTTAATGACTTAAAATCACCCTTTAGTGCTACTAGATATCACTCATTAATTGTAGAAAAAAACTCTATTTCTAATGACTTAGAAGTAACTGCAAAAACTAATGATAATGTAGTCATGGGGATTAAACACAAAAAATTACCATTTTACGGTGTTCAGTTTCACCCTGAGAGTATTGCAACTGAATATGGTCACAAAATCCTAGAAAATTTTATAAAATGTTCTTTAATAAAATAGTTTAAAAAACTAAAATTATTTATAATTTTATAAGACAAAATAAAGATATGATTAACAGATTAGATATAATTCAAAATAAATTGTTACAAAAAAAAGATCTTAACTTTGATGAAGCAAGTTATTTAATAAAAAATATTTTGAATAAAAAAGTTGATGATATTTTACTGTCAAGTCTATTAACTCTTCTTTATACAAAAGTGGAAACTTATGATGAGATTAAAGCTTTTATGTTTTATCTAAAATCTAAATCTAATAGTTTTAAAATCAATGATGAATTAATGGATACTTGCGGTACCGGTGGCGATAATAAAAATAGTTTTAACTTTTCAACTGCCACATGCATAGTTTTATCATCTTTCAAAGTCAAAATTGCTAAACATGGTAACAGATCTGTTACATCACAATCAGGTAGTTTCGATGTTTTAGAAGCACTTGGAATTAAACTAAGTAGTAAAATAAATGTAGTTAAATCCTATTATAAAAAAAAAGGGATTTGTTTTTTATTTGCACCTTACTTTCACCCAATATTAATCAATGTATCAAATGTTAGAAAATCTTTATTTTTTAGAACAATCTTTAATTTATTAGGACCTCTCTTAAATCCAGTAAATTTAAGTTACCAACTATTAGGTGTAAGCGATGAAAAAAATCTAAATTCTCATGCTAAATGTTTAAAAGATTTAAGAATTAAAAAAGGATGGGTTGTACATAATATCAATGGATATGATGAACTTACTACCACATCAAAAAATAAAGTTTTAGAAATAAACAATAATAATATATCAAGGATAAAAATAATAGAACCCAAAGATTTAGGATTTAAAAGATATAAAGAAATTGATTTAAAAGGTGGTACAGCTCAAGAAAATGCATTTTTGATGGAAAATGCGTTTAAAGGTGAAACTGGCCCAATCAGAGATAATATTGTATTAAATTCTGCGGCTGGTTTGATTATCTCAAAAAAGGCAAAAAGTATGAAAGAAGCGATAAATATGGTAAATTATAACATTGATAACGGTATTGTGATGAAAAAGTTAAAATCATTAATTGGCTAAAAAATGAGTGATATTTTAACTAAAATATGTGAACTTAAAAAAAAGGAGCTTGAATCTTTAAAAAACAATCAAGATTTTGTTGGAATTAAAAGAAAAACTAAAGTTAGAGACTTTTTATCCAAATTAAAAAATGATAATAACTTTAATTACAATGTAATAGCTGAAATTAAAAGGGCATCTCCCAGTAAAGGAGTTATATGTGAAGACTTTGATCCAATCAAAATTGCAAAAGATTATGAAAAAGCTGGTGCAGCCTGTTTATCAGTATTGACTGAAAAAACCTTTTTTCAAGGTGATTTAACAATTCTAAAGTCTATTAAAAATTTAATAAGAATCCCGATACTAAGAAAAGATTTTATTATTGACGAATGGCAAATTTATGAAAGTTATTATAATGAAGCAGATTGTATTTTATTGATTGTTGCAGCATTAAGTGATTCCGAACTAAGTTTATTTTACAATATTGCAAAAAAACTTAAGCTTGATGTAATTGTTGAAGTACATAATAATGAAGAGCTTGAAAGAGCTCTGAACTTAAATGTTGAATGTATTGGAATTAATAATAGAAACCTCAAAACACTTGAAGTTGATTTGACTACCTTTATGAAACTCTCAAAAAAGATTCCAAGTGATATTTTGAAAATTTGTGAAAGTGGTATTTCAGATAACAAACAACTAAAAGAGTTTAAAAGATATGGTGCCGATGCTTTTTTAGTCGGAGAGACTCTTATGAAATCCGATGATATATATAAAAATACGTTAGAGTTGATCAAGAAATGAAACTTACTCATCTAAAAAATAAAAAAATAAATATGGTAGATGTTTCAAAAAAAGATGTTTCGGAGAGAATTGCAAAAGCCAGAAGTATTATTAAATTTAATAAAGAATCATTTTTAATTATTTATAATCAAGGAAGCGAGAAAGGTGAAATATTTAATACAGCGAGATGTGCAGGAATACTTGCAGCAAAAAAAACCTCAGAAATAATACCCCTTTGTCATAATATTAACTTAAATACAATAGAAATTGATTTTAAATTTAATGAAAAGAAGTACTTGATAGAAGTTTACTCGACTGTAAAAACTTCAACAAAAACTGGCGTTGAAATGGAAGCGTTAACAGCCGTTGCAGTAGCAAGTTTGACAGTTTACGATATGTGTAAAGCAATTGATAAATCAATTGAGATAAATGATTTAAAACTCCTTTTTAAAAGTGGTGGAAAATCTGGTGAATATATAAATGATAACGTTTAAAAAAGCTTGTAACTTAATAGAAAAGAACGTTCTTAAAACAAAAATTGAAGAAACAAAGGAAATTGAGAATTCTTATTTAAGAGTTATTTCTAAAGACTATATTTCTAATCATAACTTACCATTTACTAACTTATCTGCGATGGATGGTTTAGTTGTTAATGAAAAAGATTTGAAAAAAAAAAAAGAATTTAAAATTATTGGTGAATCAAAATCTGGCGATTCTTTTTGTAAAAGTTTCAAGGGAAATAAATGTAAATTAATTTATACAGGTGCACCGGTTCCTACATGCTCAAAAAGAGTTATTCCTAAGGAAAATTATAATATTAAAATGAATAAAAATATTGTGGAAATTAATGAAATCCCATCAGAAGATTTTATAAGAAAGAAAGGGAGAGATATAAAAAAAAATCAAAAATTTTTAAAAGCTGGCTCAATAATGAATATTAGAAATATCTCATTAGCCAAATCTCTTAAATTGAGAAAAGTAAAGGTACTTAAAAAACCAAAAATTCATATTATCTCAACTGGTGATGAGCTTGTAAAAAAAAATAATCCATTAATAGAACCCTCGAATCATCTGATGATTAAATTCTTAGTAAAAAAATTTGGAGGAGAAGTAGTTGATACAGAATTTATTAATGATGATGAAAAGAAATTTATCAATAAAATTTTAAAATTAAAAAATTATGACCTAATAATCACTAGTGGAGGTGTTTCAGTGGGTAAGTATGATATTGTAAGAAAAACTCTACACAATTTAGGGTGTGAGATTATATTCAATAAAGTCGCCTTAAAACCTGGAAAACCTACTACCTTCGGCAAGTTTAAAAATAATAAATTTATCTTAGGTTTGCCAGGTAATCCTGTATCATGTTTTATTTCAATGCTAAATTTTTTTCCAATTTATATAAAATGCTTTTTAGGTAAAGAATTAACTAGTCTGAACAAAGGCTACTTTAAAAGTAAAATATTTATAAAAAGGAACGGCCATCTTGCAACATTTCAAAGAGTAAAATGTAATGGCGAGTCTTTTGAAATATTTGATAATCAAGATAGTTCATATCAAAGTATATTAACAGAATCCTCTGGTTTAATTTATAGACCACCGCATGCAAAAGAGATTCGTAAAAATGAAAGAGTTGAAATAATAACTTTTAATAGCGTTACAGAATATAATATTTAACTTGACATTATGTAGAACTTATGTAGAACATCTATATATATGCTTACTCTTAAACAAAAAACTCTTCTAGATTATCTTAAAGCATACTACGAAAAAGAAATGGTATTTCCTACATTTGACGAGATTAGAACTAAATTGAATATTAAATCTAAATCTGGTGTCCATAAACTTCTTAAAAGTTTAGAAGAAAAAAAATATATTGAGAGGTTACCACACAAAGCCAGAGCTTTAAAATTAAACGATATATCTAATACTGATTTTGGCGATGAAAAGCTTATCCCTTTCTTAGGAAGAATTGCTGCAGGAAATCCCATTGAAGCAATAACGAGTAGTTTTGAGCAAATATCTGTACCAAGTTATTTAATAAGTAATAATAATCAGCATTTTACTTTAGAGGTATCCGGAGACTCAATGAAAGACGATGGGATTTTTGATGGTGATATAGTTGTTATTAAAAAAACAGATATTGCAAGTACTGGAGAGATAGTAGTTGCACTAATTGATGAAACTGAAGTTACTTTAAAAAAGTTTAGATCATTTAAAAATTCTATTGCACTTGAACCAGCAAATAAGAATTATAAAACTAGAATATTCGGGGATGGAAGAGTCAAGATTCAAGGGAAATTAGTTGGGCTAATCAGAAAGTTCTAATTTTTATAATGTCAATAATTACAAGATTTGCTCCGTCACCATCTGGTAAGCTTCACTTAGGTGGTGCACGAACTGCGTTGTTTAACTTTCTATTTGCTAAATCAAATAATGGAAGGTTTCTTCTTAGAATTGAGGATAGTGATAGCCAAAGAACTACTCCAGAGTCAATAGATAATATTATCAATGGATTAAAATGGTTGGGTATAAATTTTAATGAACCAGTTCATTTTCAAAGTAAAAACATAAGAAAACATATAAATATTGCTGAATCTCTGATATCTAATGGTCTTGCATATAAGTGCTTTCATGATCAGGCTTATGTTGATAAGTTTAATATTAGTAAGTCTAAATTTGTAAGTGAATGGCGGGATATTCCTTCTAAAAATCACCCTAAAAACAAGTCATTTTGCATTAGAATAAAATCCCCCTCCTCTGGTATCTGTAAAATATCAGATAAAATACAAGGAAATATAGAAATTGATTCACAGGAAATTGACGATTATATAATAGTAAGAAGTGATAGAACGCCAACCTTTCTTTTATCATCAGCAGTTGATGATTATGAAATGTCAATAAGTCACATCATTAGAGGTGATGATCATTTGACAAATTCTTTTCGACAAAAGGTACTCTTTGACTTTCTAAATTATGAACCAACTTTTGCACATATTTCCTTAATTCATAATGAAAGAAATGAGAAACTATCAAAAAGAGATAATGCACCATCAATATTAGACTTTAAAGATAAAGGATATCTTCCTGAAGCAATTAATAATTATCTCCTAAGACTTGGTTGGTCATATGGGGATAAAGAATTTTTTACAGTAGAAGAAGCAATAGACCTCTTTAACCTTTCAAATATCGGAAAATCACCCTCTAAATATGATAGTAAAAAGATTGAATTTTTAAATAATCATTATCTTAAAAATACAGAAGATAAACATTTGATGGACTTAATTAAAAGTGTGAAAGATATTTCAATATTATATAAAAACTTTAAAGAGGATTCTATTTTAATGATGATAAATTTATTTAAAGACAGAGCCATTAGTATTTTAGATATAATAGACAACATGATGAGTATTTGTAATGAATCAAAAGAATTCAACGACGATGAGAATTTAATTATTGAAAATATATTAAAGAATAAAAAGATTATTTTAAATAACTTTGATAATATAACAACTTGGAATATCAAAGATATTGAAGAAAAGGTAAATAAAACCATTGTAGATTTAGAATTAAGTTTTAAAGGTTTTGCTCAACCAATCAGATTATTAGTTACTGGTAAAATAAATGGACCTTCAATCTCTAAACTTATTGAAATTTTGGGTAAGGAAAAATTTATTAAAATGCTTAAAAATTTATGAGAGAAAAAAAAATTAAAATACTTGATGAAAAGAATAATAAAAGTTTTGACTTCAATATTATTAAAGGATCATGCGGACCAGATGTAGTGGATTTGACATCTTTTTACGAAAAAACTGGAATGTTTGTGTATGACCCAGGCTTCACTTCAACAGCAAGTTGTACCTCTGAAATCACATTCATTGATGGAGAGAATGGGGTTCTTCTACATAGAGGATACGACATAGAAGAACTAGCTAAAAACTCGGATTATCCAGAAGTTTGTTACCTTCTACTTAATGGAGAGCTTCCCAATAAAACCGAAAAGGATGATTTTATTGAGATTTTAACAAACCATACAATGCTTCACGAACAAATTTTAAGATTCTACAGCGGTTTTAGGCGTGATTCTCATCCCATGGCAGTAATGGTTGGAATAGTGGGAGCATTATCATCATTCTATCCAGAAAAAATATACGATTTTTCATCAAACGAAGGAAAATGGGTTGCAGTAACAAGACTTTTAGCAAAAATTCCCACAATGGCTGCAATGGCCTATAAATATTCATTAGGTCAACCATTTATATACCCTAAAAATGAACTATCTTATAGTGCAAACTTTTTACATATGCTATTTTCAACGCCATGTGGCGAATACAAACCTACAAAAGCCAAAGTTGATGCACTGGATAAATTATTAATTCTTCATGCAGACCATGAACAAAATGCGTCCACATCTACAGTAAAGATTGCAGGTTCATCTGGTGCTAATCCTTTTGCTTGTGTTGCTGCTGGAGTTGCATCGCTATGGGGACCAGCCCATGGTGGAGCCAACGAGTCAGTAATAAGTATGTTAAAAACCATTAAATCCGAAGAAAATATAAAAAATTATATTGATAAAGCTAAGGATAATAAAGATCCATTTAGATTAATGGGATTTGGTCACAGAGTTTATAAAAATTATGATCCTAGAGCTAACGTTTTAAGAAAATATTGTCATCGTTTATTGGATGAACTTGATGGAGTTAATGTTCCTCTTCTAAAATTAGCTAATAAACTTGAGGAAGTTGCATTAAATGATGATTACTTTATAGAGAAAAAACTATATCCCAATGTAGATTTTTACTCAGGTATAATTCTTAAAGCATTAGGACTTCCTGAATCAATGTTTACAGTAATTTTTGCTGTCGCAAGAACCGTTGGCTGGATTTCACAATGGAAAGAAATGATTGAAAATAAAAGTTCTAAAATAAGTAGACCTAGACAACTTTATACAGGAAGATCAAAGAGAGACTTTATTAAAATTCAAGAAAGAAAATAAGTTATCAACCTATTTCAAGTACTTCACGACTAACTTAGATGGATTTTTATTTTCAACTAACATATCATTAGAGAACTCTTTTAACTTACTTATCTGTTTGAACCTCTCAACTTTAGAGTCCATAAGTTTTTCCATAAATAAAATAACATTATCGGCTTTAAATTTGTTAAATAATAATTCTGGTACAACTAATTTATCAAAATAAATGTTAATAATTGAGGCATATTTTGTTTTAACAAGTAATCTTAATATTATTTGAGTTAAAAAATGAGTTTTATAGACAACAATCATTGGAGTTTGATATTTTGCTAGTTCCAGTGTAACACTTCCAGAAGCTGCAATTGCTAAATAGGATTCCGACATTATTCTTTGCTTTATTTTGGGGTCCGTAATTACTTTTATTTTAGAACCAAATTTCTTGAGTTTGTCTTTTATTAACCTACGATACCTTTTAAACGTGAGAAGGAAAAATTCATAATCACTAAATCTTTGCAGACTTTTTTCAATTACTAAAACAAATTTATCTATATTATTATTTATTTCCGATAATCTTGATCCAGGAAGAAATGATAAATACTTTTTTTTTTTTATTTTTACTTTTTCGAAAAAGATTTGATGTCCCACATGCTTTGTAAACAAATTATATTTTGTAAAATAAGCTCTCTCAAATTTAAATAACACAAACATTCTGTCATATAATTTTGAATATAATTTAGCTCTATACTTTTTCCATGCCCAAACTGTTGGCGCAACATAATGAAAAAATTTTACATTATTAATTTTTAGGTCTTCTAGCCTCTTTAATAATCTATAATTAAAACTTGGAGAATCAATAGTAATGATTATATCTGGAGAGAATTCTCTTATCTTTTTTTCTGTATATTTAATAATTTGTATATATTTTAATAAGTTTCTAAGTACCTCATAAATACCAATTGCCTTAAACTCACTAATACTTACCCAAGATTTAAAGTTAAAATTTCTCATATGCTCACCACCAATACCTCTAATTATTGCAGGTTTTTTCTTTTGCTTAAGTTCTTTAATTAACTTTGCACCTAAATAATCACCAGATGGTTCTGTAGCTAAAATTACAATTTTCATAGTGTATTAAATACCTAATAGGAATAATTTATTTTTATTACAATATTTAATGATTTCATGTTTATTTATAAAAATTGTTTTTCCTGCAGAAAATGCAATGCCACTAATATTGATTTTATTACAATTATGTAAAGTTTTCATTCCAATAGTTGGTAAATCAACTCTCAAATCTTGATTTTTTTTACATAGTTTTACCAAAATAGAGTCATCATTTTTATTAATAAACTTTTTGGATTGTTTAAGTAAGGAATCTGTGCCCTGAACCGTTTCAATTCCAATAATACTTCCATTTTGCATTATTATTGACTGTCCAATATCAAACTTTGAAATAGTATCAAGAATTTTTCTCCCTTTTTGAATATTATTTATACATTCTTTTGA
Source organism: Candidatus Pelagibacteraceae bacterium (assembly GCA_042090305.1). Classification (GTDB taxonomy): domain Bacteria; phylum Pseudomonadota; class Alphaproteobacteria; order Methylaequorales; family Methylaequoraceae; genus TMED13. The sequence goes on from JBELJQ010000025.1 coordinate 19,364, forward strand.
AGGACTAATTTGAGAATGTATCCCTTTTTTAAGAAAACAGTCTGGTAAAATATTTTTCACATCTAATACTTTGATGCCCATTTCATTAATTTTTTTTATTGCAAATGATAATAAATTATTATCACCTCCTTCAATAATTTTTTTGATGAAAGAAGGTACTATTTTAATTGAATTAATGTCAGGTCTAATATCCGTAATATTAGGTCGACTCAATCCGCCCACCATAATTAGTTCATTAAAGCTTTGTTTTTTTAATTTTTTAATTTCAGTAACTATTTTTCCAAAATTAATTTTTTTAGAATCCACATTTTTTAACTTTGACGATATGGTATTTTTTTCAAAGGTAAGGATTGAATAATCAAAATTTCTTTTTTTTATTGATTTTACTATGAGGTAAGGTAACTCACCGTTTCCTGCTAAGATTATAATTTTTCTCATATCCTATGGTAAGCAAAATGAACGTTGAGAATCTGAAAGAATAAACTTAATTAACTTATTTATTGTTTTAAATTTATAATCCTCTTTTTCAATACTTATTACTCTGCTTTTAAATGTATCACTAGCAGAATTAAAAATATAATTATATACTTTTCTTAATTCTGATATTTCCTTCTTAGTAATTTCACTTCTTTTAAGACCAACCACATTTAATCCATTAAGTTTTGCTCGATTACCAGTTGCTGTACAAAATGGTGGAACATCTGCAGTTATTCCTGACATTCCACCTATCATAGCCCCCTCTCCTATTCTAGAAAACTGATGAATAGCACTAAGTGCACCAACCACAACATTCTTCTCAATTATAACATGTCCCGCTAAAGTTGAATGATTAGCAAAAATAACATTATCACTAACTAAACAGTCATGTGCTATGTGAGTTCCAATCATTAATAAACAGTTATTCCCAACTTTTGTCAGTCCACCCCCACCTTTAGTTCCAAGATTAATTGTGCTATATTCTCGTATTTTACAATTTTCTCCAATCACAATTCTGGTTCTTTCTCCTTGATATTTTAAATCTTGTGGAATTGTACCAATTGATGAGAATGGGAAGATTTGAGTTCTATTTCCAATAGTTACGTCTCCTTCAATTACCACATGACTGGCTAGTTGACATTTTTTTCCTATTTTAACATTCTTACCAACAACACAAAATGGTCCTATTACCGTGTTATCTCCGATCTTAGCTTCTTTAGAAATTACTGCTGTGGGATGGATCATTGTTAAGGAATACAATTTAATTTATTTAATGACAAATAACAAATAATTACAGTTTATTACACTTTAATCAGTATTTAATATGGCTGAAACTTCAGCTTGGGCAACAAGAGTATCATCAACGTAAGAATTACAACTAAATTTCCATATATTTTTTACATTTTGTTTTTTTACTACTTTATTGTATAAAGTGTCGCCTGGACAAACTGGTTTTCTAAATTTTGCTTTATCAATTGTCAATAAATATACAGAAAGGTTAGGATTTGTTTCCTTAAGACTATATAAAACTAAAGTTCCTGCAGACTGTGCCATAGATTCAATTATTAGTGCACCTGGCATCACAGACTTTGATTCGAAATGACCCTGAAAATAATTTTCATTAATCGTTACATTTTTGACACCTGTTGCGCTTTCAAATGGAATTATGTCTATAACTTTATCGATTAATAAAAAAGGATATCTATGAGGTATTAATTCTTTAATTTGCTCTATGTTAAGACTTGTCATTATTCTTTTTTCTCATTTTTTTTAATATTATAGTATTTCTGTGCCAATCTAAAATATTTTCCGAAGGATATCCAGCAACAGTTTGATTATCTTTAATATTCTTCATAATTCCAGACTTTGCAGCAATTTTAACATTATTTCCTATTGATAAATGCCCACTAATTCCAACTTGACCTCCAATTATAGTTTTATTACCAATTTTTGTACTTCCTGATATCCCAGTCATTGCAGCAATAATACAACCTTGTCCAATTTTTACATTATGAGCAATATGAACAAGATTATCCAACATTGATAATTTACTAATTATTGTATCACCAATTGATCCCCTATCAATTGTTGAGTTTGCACCTATTTCAACTGAATCTTCAATTAAAACTCTCCCAAGTTGAGGAATTTTTTGAATGGAATTTTTCTGCATAATAAAACCAAACCCTTCACTACCAATTTTTACTCCTTGATAAATTTTAACATTTTTTCCGATAATAGAATAATAAATGGAGACATTATCCGCAATTAGACAATTGTCTCCAATAACAACATTAGGTCCAATAATACTGTTACAACCTATCTCACAATTTTTCCCAACTTTGGCATCCTTATGAACAAATGTGTTTTCTGATATTTTCACTGATCGATCAAGATTTAATTTTTTTTCTTTTTGTGAAAATGAAAAATTCGGATAAATAGAACTAGGATAAAATATTGAGGCTGCTTTAGCCATCATAAAATAAGGATCCTCACATAATATAAGATTTGACGCACGACCTGTTCTTAACTCATTACTTACTAAAATTACACCTGCATTTGAAGACTCATAAGCACTTGAATATTTACTATTATTATAGAAGCTTAGTTCATTCTCTTTGACGTTATCTAGTGTTGAAATATCGTTTAAACTAAGCTCGCCATTACCAATATATTTACAAGATAGCATTTCGGAAATCTTGTCTAAAGAATAAGGTCCTGTATTTTTATAAAAGTTTTGATCTATCAAGTTACAAACCTAGATTCTACAGTACTATTCTACTTTTAAATTCACTTTAGGTAATACTTTATTTAATTCAGTAATTGCCTTGTCAGTAATATCAATCTCTTTACCCACTAGAATCACCTGACTTTTCGCTAATACTAAATTTAATTTGTTATTATTAGCAAGTACAGATAAAACATCTACAAGAGCTCCTTGAATCTTTTTTGTAGATCTGTCAAAACTAGATTCAAATTTTTTTCCTTCAACTTGTTGTTTACTTTTTAACTTATTTATTTTTATGTTAAGTTCTTTAACTTTCTCAGCATAAACTTCTTTTGAAAGAATATTTTTCTTTTTTAACAATTCGCTTTCTTCATCTCGTATAATATCCTCTTGTTTTGTAAACGAATTTCTTTGTTTACGTCTTACTTCTTCAAACTGATCAACTAAACTTTGATAGGCCTTTGATTGAGCCAGAATTTTTTTCATATCGACAACACCTATTACTGCATTGAATGATGATCCATTATCAGTATTTTTTTTTTCTTCTTGTGCAAATACGAAATCACTAAATAATAACGTGATTATAAATATAATTTTTTTCATTAAAGTTTCTCCTTATTTATTTAATATGTTGTACCAAAACTAAACCTAAAAATCTCCTCTTTATCGTAACTTTCTTTTAAAAATGGTTTGGTGAGATAAAATTTAATTGGTCCAAACGGTGATATCCAGGTAATCCCAATACCAGCAGCAGCTCTCAAACTTTCATTATCAACAATATTTGTGCCTGATTGTCCAGTATTATACAAAGTTCCAATATCTAGAAATGCTAGCCCTTTAACTGCAAGTTCTTCTGGTAAGCCGAGCGGAAAGTTTAACTCGTTTCTATTAAGGTAATAAATCTCACCTCCTAACGCATCGGTTGTAGAGTTATCTCTTGGTCCTATTCCCAAGTTCTTAAACCCTCTTAATCTATCTCCATTAAGAAAAAATCTATCATTTATTTTTACTTCATTGATTGAAGCAATAAATCCACCCTCTAAAAATGTTCCTAAAATAAAGCCCTCAGAAAACCTGTAAAAATTCGAGATCTTTAATTCAGTTAACAAGTGCTCTGAATCTCCCGTAAGACCAAAATAATCAATATCCAGCCTAACTCTATAGCCCTCTGTAGGGTTTAGCCTATCATTAAGAGTATCATATTGGAATGCTTGACCTATTATTGATGTTGTTCGCTTTCCCTCTTGCTCCTGTATAAAGATTGATGTGTCGTTATCAATATCATGAATCTTATCTCTCTTGAGAGTATAGCTTGATATATGCCTGAAGTTATCAATTATCTCATAACCGGATCTAATTTTAAAACCAATAATATTGTGTTTGTAACCACTATAAACTTTATTATTTCTTCTTATATTAAAAAGGTCGATTCCTGCGGCAATATCACTGCCAAGGAAATAGGGATCAGTGTAGCTGAGATCAAGAGAATTCCTTCTAGTGGATAGACCAAGTTGAAGGCTAAGTTCTTTGGCTTGACCAAGAACATTTGATTCTCTTATACCTATGTTACCTAGTGCGCCATCTATCGATGAGTAACCTGCACCAACTGAAAACTCGCCTGTTGACCTTTCGGCAAGCTCAACATCTAAGGATGAAAAGTTAGACTCTGGCACCTCATTAACTTTAATATCAACATTTTCAAATAATCCAGTGGTTCTTATATTTCTCTCACTATTTTTTAACTTTAAGGAGTTAAATGGATCACCCTCCGATAACTCAATTTCTCTTCTTATAATACTATCTTCAGTCTTTACATTTCCTTTTATATTTATTCTATCAATATAAATTTTTTCTCCCTGATCAATTTCAAATAAAATACTAACTCGCTCTTTACTAACTTTTCTAATTTTAGGAATAACGGTAAGAAATGCATAACCCCTCTCAGAAGCTGCTTTATTAATATTACTTATAGAATCGTCAATTTCTGATGTTCCATACCAATCATTTGAATCAATCTCAACGTGCTTAGCTATAAAACTACTTGGTAAATTTTTAATGTTTGATTTAACACCAACTTTTTCTACCTTATATCTTTGTCCCTCAAATATTGTAAAATTTACAATAAAATCCTTGCCATTTTCAACTAAACTAGAGTTTACCGACAGTATTTGAAAATCTATATAACCATTTTTGTAGTAATAATCTTTAAGTAGATCTTTATCATAATTAATTCTCTCTCTATCAAATTTATCATTAGATCCCCAAAATTCATACCATCTATACTCAGACGAGGATATTACATCTTCTAATGTAGAGTCAGAAAATACTTTGTTATTTAAAAAATTAATTCTTTTAATAGTTGCCTCTTTACCCTCATAAATTTCAAAAACAATATCAACTCTATTTCCTGAATTTTTTATATATTTTGGTTCAA
>JBELJQ010000026.1:0-23184 GCA_042090305.1 Candidatus Pelagibacteraceae bacterium
GTAACTAATGGTTATGTTTACATTGCACAACCCCCTTTATTTAGAATAAGAAAAAATAAAACAGAATTATATCTGAAGGATGAAAAAGAGTTAGATCAGTATTTTGTTAATGAGATGACCGAAGTAAGTATGCTGAAACAAGATAACGGTAATTCGCTGAAAGGAAAAGACTTTAAAAATCTTATGATACAACTTATAAAGCTTGATTTCTTAATTAAATCTATATCATCGGGAGACACTAATTATTATACATTACTTGAGCAAGCGACAATATCAAGTTTTTTTAACCCTGAAAATTTTCTTAACGAGAAAAAAACGAAAGAAACACTAGATTACTTGATCAAAAGATTAAATACAATTGACAAAGGCTGGGTGGTTGTTTTTAAAAACAGTGAATTCATTTTTTCCAAAACTAAAGATAAAATACAAGAAGATTTTGTAATTCAACTAAATTTAATTAATAGTAAAAAATATGATAATTTGAATACGATTTGTGTTGATATTCAAGATTATTTTTTAGCACCCTCAAAATTAATAATTAATGAAGATGAAATAGAAATTTTCACTCCAAAAGATTTAGTTGAAAGAGGTTTAAATCATGCAAAAAAGGGTGCATCAGTGCAAAGATACAAGGGTCTAGGAGAAATGAATCCAGACCAACTTTGGGAAACAACACTTGACCCAGAGTTTAGGTCTTTATTAAAAGTAAAGATTGATGATGCGCAGAGAGCGGATGAGATATTTGAGGAATTAATGGGTGACGACGTTGATAAAAGAAAAATTTTCATTCAATCAAATGCAGAAAAAGTTGTCAATTTAGATGTATAAAAGTAAAAATTTATAAAGATTGGGAAATACTAAATTGTGAAGTTAATAAAATGGCTTCTTGTCTCATTTATCTGGCTTGCTCTTTTTTCTAGCATAGCGGTTACTTGGTCACTTCTGAATTTGCCAGAGACCGAGTCAATAAAAATTTCAAGACAACCAAGTATTACATTTTTGGATAAAGATGGCAGAATCATTGCATCTTATGGAGATGTATATGGTAGTTCGATACAGTTTAAGGATTTACCAGAGAATTTGATAAATGCAGTTATTGTAACTGAAGACAAAAGGTTTTTTCATCATCCTGGCATCGATGTTAAAGGAATAATCAGAGCTGCTTATACAAATTTTAAACAAAGAAGAATTGTCCAAGGGGGAAGCACGATCACCCAGCAACTTGCTAAAAATCTTTTTTTAACACCTGAAAGGTCATTTACTAGGAAGTTACATGAGTTGATATTGAGTTTTTGGCTAGAATTACGATTCACAAAAGAGCAAATTCTAAGTATTTACCTTAATCGAGTTTATTTAGGTTCGGGTACATACGGAGTTCAAGCGGCCTCTGAAAAATATTTTAATAAAAAGGTTGAGGATCTAACATTATACGAGTGTGCCGTAATAGCAAGTTTACTCAAAGCTCCCTCGAGGTATAATCCGATAGCTAATTTTGAATTATCAAAGAAAAGGGCTGCTATTGTTCTTAACAATATGGTTAAGGACAATATGATCTCCTTCAAACAAGTAAATCAAGCAAAAGTTAATAATAAAAAATATTCAAAGTTTACAAACGCTCCGAAAAGTACAAGATATTTTATTGACTGGCTATTACCACGCGTTAAATCTTATGTTGGAGAAATCAATAAAGATTTAATTGTTAGAACTACACTTGACGTTAATTTGCAAAAGGTTGCTGAGAAATCTTTAATAAAAGTAAATTCTCAATTTGATTCGGCTGAACAGTCATCACTGGTTGCATTAGGTTTAAATGGCGGAATCATAGCAATGATTGGTGGAACAGACTATGGTGACACTCAGTTTAACAGAGTTACACAAGCTAAAAGGCAACCGGGATCTGCATTTAAAATGTTTGTGTATCTGGCTGGTCTAATAGATGGCTACTCACCAGAGGATATTTTAGTGGACTCAAAAGTAGATATCAATGGATGGTCGCCAAAGAACTATAAAGACGAATACTTAGGGGAAATTTCTGTCAAAGAGGCATTCTCAAAATCAATCAATACAGTAGCGGTAAAGATTTCAGAATCGGTGGGTAGAGAGAAAGTAATTAATGTTGCAAAATCAATGGGTATCTCGAGCCCTATTTTAAACTCTCCTTCCCTAGCCCTTGGGACATCTGAGGTTACATTATTAGAACTCACCTCTGCATACAATGTTCTTGCGAATAATGGAGACGGTGTATTTCCTCACGGTATAAGATCTATTGAGGACACTGATGGTGAGGTTTTATTTTTAAGAAAGATTCAAGGTCCTGGTAAGATTTTAGAACCAGGTATTGTAAGTAAGATGACAAGAATGATGGAGCGCACAATTGAAAATGGAACTGGAAAAAAAGCTAAACTTAATAGACCAGCCGCAGGTAAAACTGGAACAAGTCAATCATTAAGAGATGCATGGTTTGTTGGTTTTACTTCAAATATAGTGGTTGGAGTATGGTTTGGTAATGATAATGATTCTCCAATGAGAAAGATTACAGGTGGAACAGCTCCAGCAATTTTATGGAAAGAGTTCATGACTTTAGCTCACAAGGACATTAAACCTAAAAACCTTAATTACTTTTCAGCAGATTTTGAAACTAAAAATAATAATGATAAGAAAATTAGGCGTATTATTAATAAATCAAAGGAACTAGATAAAAGAAAAAATCTTTTCGAATCTATTTTGGATAATTTTTTCTAATGAAGATAATTGAAGATATGTTGCTCAAAGTCCTTTGGGCTAAAATGAGCTATGTAGACGTCATTTTTATCTAAAAGAAATATAAGTGAGCTGTGATCAACTAGATATTCATTTGATGAAGCTCCTTCTTTATTTTTTTTCACATAAATTCTAAAAGTCCTTAAAACATTTGAAACATCCTTAGGATCACCAGTTAGTCCAATTAAATTACCATCAAAATTTGATAAAAAGTTATTCATTTGATTTGTATCATCTCTTTCAGGATCAACGGTAATAAAAATGAAATCAGTTTTGGATAAGAGAGTTTTATTCTCTTCAATGAAGTTGGATATTTTCAAAACATCTAACGGACAGATATCAGGACAAAAAGTATATCCAAAGTAAATAACCTTATTTTTTTTAATATTCTGAGACAAATAGTTATTACCATTATGATCAACTAAATTAAAACTACCACCAATCATTATTTTATTAGAAGGTTGTTTGTTTAGATTACTTAAAATAAAAAGAACAATTAGTATTGTTATAACAACAATTAACATTGAAATGAAATTTTTAATAAGGTTAGGTTTAAATCTACTCATTATTTTCTATTACAATATAAAAATCCTTCCCATTATTTTGATTTGCATTCAATAATTGAGAAGATAATTTAATATAATCATTATAAATATAGTATTTAATACATTGATTTTTAATTCTTTTTATTTTAGTTATAAACGATTTTATCTTATTAATATTCTTGGTTCTAATAATTATTTTTTCAAATTGCCTTCTTTTTAGTGTTTCAAAAATATTTGGAAATTGAAATTCATCAATAAATATTACGGTAGAGTTTTTATCACGGTTAGTTAGTAACTTCTTATATTTATTAAGTGTATTAACAACATTTGTTATACCCAGTAAATACTTAATTTCTATTTTGGAATTTAACGTTATTTTTTTATTTAAAAGGTTTTCGTTAAAGTTAATAAAATTCGATTGTAATACGCAAATTGAATCTACTTTTTTTAATTTTCCATGGATATAGGTAATAAGTTCGTTGGATTTGGTATTAATTTCGGTTTTATTTTCAATATTACATTTTATTTTATTTAAAAAGAGAAAAAATTTTTTTGAAAGTTTTACTAAACTAACCACCTCACCCGAACCTTCCAGACATTCGATAGCCTCTAGAGTCAGGTCACTAAAATCATGAGGATTGACATTAATAATATAGATTTTTTTTCGATTTTGTGAGACCATGTAAACAAAACTATGAAAAAAAAAAATAAATATCAAATAATATTATTATATTTATTTTTTTTCCCCTTTTTCTCCGCTTTGTCATTTGATGATAGTGATATTTTTCATGAGAAAGTATTTTTAAGTGCTGTCAAGAAATCTAAATATGAAAAGGTGTCAGAAATGCTTCAAAAAAATGTATCACCAAATATTTTAGATTCTGATGGTTTAGTACCGATAGCATATTCACTTGCCAATGAGGATCAAAAAATGTTTGATCTTCTAATTGAAGCGGGGGCAAAGATTAATAAAACAATTCTAGATGAATCCTCATTATTAATTTTCTATATTAATAATAATAGATTCACAATGATTGAAAAATTAATTGAGAATAAAGCAGATATTCACAAACAAGATAGTAACGGTATGACTGCAATGATGCATGCTATAGAAAAAATGAATTTAAATGCAGTAAGAATTTTATCTACCAAAAGACTTGATCTATCTTTAACCGATTTTTCTGGCAAAACTATTTTTGATTATGCTAATAGATCAAGAAATTTACCTATTAAAAGAATAATTGGAAATTTACAAAGCCTAAGTGATTAGTTTTTGAACCATTAAATTAATTATTTCCTTATAATGAGACAAAGGAGTGAAAACATTCAATTTATGCCTAGTTTTGAGTATTTTGATATTTTTTTTGTATAGATAACCACCAAAAAAAAAAACAGGATGAACGATTATATTAATATCATTCCTATTGAATTTATCAAGATTGGTAAGAATTGATTCTTCATCACCAGAAAAACAAATAAACTTGCTATGAATCTTTGGGCAAAGTGTTTCAACATATTTTTTCAATTCAACTTTAAGTTTATTTTCTGAGCTATTTGAGCATGATACGATAAGAATATTCTCTTTATCATTCTTTAATTTTTTTTTTATTTCTTCATTTACAATCAAAGATACATCATTTAGGAGCGAGAGCTTTTCAATCAAATTTATTTTAGTTTTTTTTTCCTTTTCTACAATCTTCAGCTTATTATGTATATCATTACTTACGTGATAACCATCAAAGAGAAATAAAGGAAAAAAATCAATAGAGGAGAAATCTCTGTAAACTAAATCTATACATTGTTGAATGGATGGTTTTGATTTTTCAATAAAACAATAAAAGATTTCTCTTTTTACTTTAGCTTTAAGCTTTGAAAAAAAGGTTAAGAAGTCTTTATTATAATCATTATCGAAAGAACCATGTGCACAAATTATCAATGCGTTTTTTTTCTCTGACTCATTCATTTATAAAATTAATGATATTTTCTAAATTGTCTATCCCTTTATTAACCTTAGAGTCTTCTATAATGTCATCGGCATTAAATTTTCTGTTGTGATAGGCAAAGTTGAGATCATTTCTGGGTTGAAGGTATGAGCCTTCAAGAGATCCTCCAAGAAATAAACCCTTATTATCTGAAAAGGAATAAACATCTGCCAGTCGTACTGTACTCTCAGCAGAATAACCTACTCCTTCAGACATTATTGCTGCATCTACGTCTACACCCAACTTCATTCTTTCCTTAAGAACAGAGTTTAGTCCTCTATTTGTCATTACAGTCATCAAAACTTTACCTGACTTTGCACCCACTTGAAGTCCAAAACTTAAACCACCAAGTGAAAAGAAAAAAGGTCCAGAAAATTTACCATCATTTCTTCTTATTATTAAGAGGCCGTTGCCTCCTTTTGCACCAAAAAGTAATCCCCCCTCGTAAACTTCTGGGAATATCAAAATTGCTCTAGCATCATTAATAAATCTTCTTAAATTAATAATTTCCTTATTTTTTATAAGTTTTTTTAGGGCAATTTCAGATAAATTTAAAATTTGAACAGAGGTTAACTTTTTCTCATCCATAGCTGTGGTTGTTTGAACAAAAAATAGTGTGAATACTATGCAGAATATATTTAGGAAAATCTTTAATTTCATTATTTGATTAATATTAATACATAGTTATTATGATTAATACAGAAAAATGAGAATTATTAGTTATCTTATATTTGTTTTGGCTTGCTTCTTAATGTCTAAAATTAATGCAGGGGAATTAAAAATTAATGTGACAAATATTAAGAATGATATAGGATCAATTCATTATGCCTTATATAACAGTCCCGAAAAATTTCCTGACAGCAACGGGGCTTTATTGGGTGGAAACAAGGATGTTGAAAAAGTTTTAATTGATGGACTAACTATAAGTAACCTTAAAGAATCATTATACGCTATTGCAATTTATCATGATGAAAATTCTAATAATCAGTTTGATACTTTTTTTTCTATTCCTACAGAAAGGTATGGTTTCAGTAATGACGCTCCAGTTTTTCTTGGTCCTCCAAATTTTGATGATGCCTCAATTTTTATTCCAAGGGATAAAACTGTGCAAATAGAGATTAAGTTGAGATGAAAAAAAGAGTTTTAGTTACCGGCGGAGCAGGTTTCCTTGGGTCATATTTATGTGAGAAGTTAATTGAAATGGATCATGATGTTATATGCTGTGACAACTTTTATACAGGTAATAAGGATAATCTTGATAAAGTTATAAATAATAAAAACTTTGAGTTATTACGTCATGATGTGACTTTTCCATTGTATCTTGAAGTCGATGAAATTTTTAACTTTGCATGCCCTGCATCACCAATACATTATCAGAACGACCCTGTGCAAACTGTAAAAACTTGTGTACATGGAGCTATCAATATGCTGGGCTTAGCAAAAAGAACAAAAGCTAAAATTTTACAGGCTTCCACTTCCGAAGTTTATGGAGATCCAGAAGTTCATCCTCAAACTGAAAATTATAAAGGAGCAGTAAATGTAAACGGTCCAAGAGCCTGTTACGATGAAGGAAAAAGATGTGCCGAAACCATTTTTTGGGACTATAAAAGACAACATAATGTAAAGATAAAAGTAGTTAGAATTTTCAATACATATGGACCTAGAATGCAACCCAATGATGGAAGGGTCGTTTCAAACTTCATTATCCAAGCATTAAATAATGAAAATATTACAATCTATGGTAAGGGAGAACAAACAAGATCATTTTGTTATGTGGATGATTTAATATCTGGGGTACTACTCATGATGAACAAGGATAAATTTTGTGGCCCAATTAATCTTGGAAACCCTGTTGAGATTTCAATAAAGCAACTAGCAACAGAAATAATAGAATTAACAGGAAGTAAATCTAAATTAATTTATCAACCCCTTCCACAAGACGATCCTCAACAAAGATGCCCAGATATAACGCTAGCAAAAAAAGAACTTAATTGGACTCCAATGTTTGATAGAAAAGATGGTTTAAAAAAAACTATTCAATATTTTGAAAAAATACTCGGCAAAGAATAAATTAATGAAGAAATTTGCAAAAATCTTGTGTATTGGTGATTTAATAATCGACTTATATGTTCACGGCGAAATTAATAGGATCTCCCCAGAAGCTCCAATACCAATTTTAAAAGTAAATCGTGAAAATTATTATGTTCTTGGTGGTTGTGGTAATGTTGCGAGAAATATTTGTGCTGCTAATGCAAAGTGCCATATGATTTCAATTGCAGGCAATGATAATGGTAAAGATATAATAAAGAAACTTTCTAAAGAATTAATGAACTTTTCTTTTGATTTATTAATCGATAAAAGAAGATGTACAACAATAAAGACTCGATTTATTTCTGATAACCAACAAGTTTTGAGAGTCGATGAAGAAAATGTATGCCCAATCTCACAAAAAATAGAGAAAAATATTTTAAAAAAGGTACGAGAAAAAATTGATTCATATGATGTTGTAGTTTTGTCTGATTACAATAAGGGAGTTTTAACAACTAATTTAATAAAACAAATAATAAGTATTTCAAAAAGAAAGAAAAAAAAAGTAATTATAGATCCTAAAAGACAAGATTTTTCAATTTTTAAAGATGCCACAATAATCACGCCTAATTTTAAGGAATTGAAAGAAGCAGCAAGTTCGCTTGAAGCTAGTGGGATAACAGATGACAACAAATTAGTTTTAAAGTTATCAAAGTCGTTAATTAAAAAATTTAATTTTGAAACAGTTATAACTACAAGAAGCTCGGATGGAATTTCCGCTATAGACAAATCTGGGTATTGCTTACACCTTCCATCCAAAGCTAAAGAAGTATTTGATGTTTCAGGGGCAGGAGATACAGTTTTAGCATATCTAGCAACTTCGTTATCAGAAGGAAAAAGCCTAAAAGATGCATTAATGATCTCAAACCAGGCAGCAGGAGTTGCGGTTCGGAAATTTGGTACAGCGGTCGTGAATTCATATGAATTAAATACTAACAATAGTAAATTGTGTTCGGTTGAATCTTTAAAAGAATATTTAAATAATATAAGAGAAAAAAAAATAATTGGATTCACAAATGGATGCTTTGATTTAATACATGCGGGACATATATCCTACCTAAAAAAAGCTAGAGAAAAGTGTGATTTACTTATTCTAGGTTTAAATAGTGATAGGTCCGTCAAAAAGTTAAAAGGTGTTAATAGACCAATTATTGGGCAAAACGATAGAACCGAAATTTTGTCATCTTTTTCATTTATCGATAAAATTATATTATTTGAGGAATTAACACCGATAAATTTAATAAAGAAAATTAAACCAAATATTTTATTTAAGGGAAAAGACTATAAAAAAAAAAATGTAGTGGGTTATAATGAATTATCTGCATGGGGAGGGGAAGTAATGCTAATAGATTTTGTAAAAGATAGGTCAACTTCAAATATTATTAATGGGATTAAAGCCAATGTTACTTAGTGCAGTTTTTTTTGATGTTGACGGTACAATCGCAGAAACTGAAGAGCTTCATAGAAAGTCTTTCAATGAGTCTTTTAAAGAATTTAATCTAGACTGGTTTTGGGATAAACCTATATATAAAGAGCTTATTAATATTGGAGGTGGAAAAGAAAGGATTCAACATTATATGAAAAGAGCTTGGCCAGAAATGTTAGAATATAAAAATCTTTCAAAATATATAGATTCAATTCATAAAGTTAAAAATGAAATTTATGAGGACTATGTTAATGAAGAAAAGTTAACTTTTAGACCAGGAGTAAAAAGGCTTATTTCAGAGCTAAAAGAAAATAAAATTAGAATTGCTCTAGTTTCCTCTTCATCAAAAACGAATATCGAAAATCTTCTTCTGAAGGGACTTAAATTTAAATCAGTTGAGTTTTTTGACTTAATAGCTCACGGAGACAGTACAAAAAATAAAAAGCCATCACCAGAAATATATGAGTGGGCTTTAGAAAAATTGAAGTTATCCGCGCAATCTTGCATTGCAATAGAAGATTCGCCAAGGGGAATAGATTCTGCAGTATCAGCTAAAATTAAGGTTATTGCAACTCCATCTGAACTAACAAGTGATGAAAACTTTGAGGCTGCAGATTTAGTAGTTTCCGATCTCGGTGATCCTGAGGCACCGTTTAAAAAATTATCGGGTTCAACTTTTGGTGAAGAAAATGTAAATGTTGATTTACTTAAAAAGCTTATTGAGTCCTAGAAAGAAAATAGATTGTTGTCATAAGGATTAATTGGATTACAAAGATTGCTACACTGAAGTTATGTAATCTCTTAAACATTTTGTTATCATGATCCTTTTTTTTTTTCTTATCACTAACTTCATTGATTCTTTGCATTAGAAATTGTCTTGAGTAGAAATATCCAGTTGAAATTAAAAAGAAAACAAACGAGAAAGTAGGATTAGAAAAAATTAAGGCAGTAGAAATTAAGAGGCTTAAAATCAAACACCAAAGATAAAGTTTTGGAAAAATGCTTCTAATAAAAATTCTGGCGTTAGTAGCATTTAAGTTAATGAAAGTATTAGGAGCAACGACAAGAGAGAAAAACATTTTACTACCAATTAGAATTGGTATCAATAATTGATGAACTATGTTTGAAATATAAATAAATTGTTCCATTACAAAATTTTTTATTAATAGTATTATTTAAATGATGAGTTTAAAAGTATTAATATTACTGCCTATATTTGAATTAATTTTATTTGTATTATGTGGAGACCTATTAGGTTTTTTTCCAGTAATTTTTTTAATAATAGTTTCAATATTTGTAGGTTTATATTTATTAAAAACTAGTATTAGTATAGAAGAGCTTCAAAGACTTAGTGTTGAGCCTAAAGAATGGATATCAAAAAAAATAGCAGCAATTCTTCTTATCATCCCAGGCTTCATAACAGATTTTTTGGGCATTGTTCTTTTATTTAAAGTTTTAAGGAATTTTGTTTGGAATTACATTCCACAAAAAGCTAAGCAATCCTTCTACGGCACTAAAAAAAAAAGAAAAAAAGAAGAAATTATTGAGGTTGATTATAAGGATCTCGATGAAAATTAAACAACAGACGGTTAAAATTAAAATTTCAGGTAAGGTTCAAGGCGTTGGTTTCAGAAATTGGACGAAACATGTCGCGCTAATCCATAACTTAAATGGTACAGTTATGAACTGCCAGGATAAAACGGTTGAGACTTGTATAACTGGAAAGCCAAATGACATAAAAAGGTTTTTGGGTACTTATAGAAATGGTTCTAAAAATTCATTTATAAAAGAAATGAACAGTAAGGTAATTGATTATAAAGAATTTATAAATTTTAATATAATCAAAAAATGAAAATTTATTTTCTTAGACACACAACTCTCAATATAGCTGATGAGATATTTTATGGACAATCTGATGTAGATGTTTCTAAAAACTTTCTAAATGAGGTGAAACTAATAAAAGGTAAAATTATATCCGAAAAGATTGATTTAAAAAAAATACTAATTATATCAAGCCCCTTAAAACGATGTAAAAAGCTTGCAATGCAAATTAGACCAAAATTTATTATAGATTCAAGATTGAAAGAATTAAATTTAGGTGACTGGGAAATGAAACCAATGAATTCTATTCCCAAAAAAAATATTAAGGATTGGCAGGAGAATATTATGACTTTCAAAATTCCTAATGGAGAGAGCAATAAGGACTTTTTAAAAAGACTCGATACTTTTTTAAAAGATATTTTATCTTTCAATCAAGATGTGCTATTGGTTGCTCATGCTGGTTCTATTAATGGTATGATTTCTATCTTAACCGACCAGCCCTTTGACAAACTAGTTAAAAACTACTGGGAAAAAATTTCTCACGGTTCTCTAACATCGGTTTTTGTGGAAAAGAATGATATAAAATTAAATTATATAGGTAAATAGTATGAAGAAGATCTTAATCCTGGGGGGAGGGTTTGGTGGTGTATATTGTGCAAAAAGACTTCAAAGGATAAAATTAAATGCTTTTGATATAGAATTAGTTAGTAATAATAATTACTTCGTTTTCCAGCCTTTGTTACCAGAGGTCGCATCTGGTACAATTTCATCGTCAGATGCTGTAACTCCAATTAGACAAATGCTAAACAAAGTGAGCTTTAGGAATGCTGAAGTCAATTCAATTGATGTTAGTAAAAAAAAGGTTGGAATTATTCAGGGTTTTAGAAAGAGACAGCATTTTATTACCTATGACCATCTAGTAATTGCTTTAGGTCAGGAAAGCAGACTTGATATTATACCAGGCTTAAATAACAATTCATTCACTATGAGAAACCTCAAGGATGCATATAATGTAAGAAATCATATAATACAGTGTCTGGAGTTGGCTGATGTGACTAAAGATATTAAATTAAAAAGAAGACTATTAAATTTTATTATTATAGGTGGTGGATTTTCTGGCGTTGAGACTATTGGAGAATTAAAAGAGATGATTAATAGGCTAATTATCTACTACAAAAATATTAGTAAAGAGGCTATTAAATTTTACTTAATTGAATATGAAAAAAGGTTACTACCCGAATTAGATATCGAAAATAGTATTTATACTTACAACACATTAAAAAAAGAAAATATTAATGTTATGTTAGATACAGAATTAAAAGAAGTGTCGTCACACAAAGTCTACTTAAGTAATAATATTTCAATTGAGACTAATACTGTGATATCAACAATAGGTTCATCGGTATCAAAATTACTGGAAAATTCAAAGATTAAACTTAAATATGGTAAAATTCTTACTGATGAATTCTGTCAGGTTATTGGACAAAAAAATGTATGGGCTTTAGGTGATTGTGCGTTAGTTCCCAATAACTTATTTAATGATAATCTGGAGTCTCAATATTCGCCACCCACAGCACAATTTGCAGTAAGGCAAGCAAGAGTAGTGTCTAAAAATATAATTTTAAAATCATTAAAGAGGAAACTTATACCTTTTGAATATAAATCTAAAGGTGCTTTAGCATCACTTGGATCAAATAAAGGCGTTGGAAAAATTTATTTTTTTAGAGTGAAAGGGCTCTTAGCTTGGTTGATTTGGAAAGGGTTTTACTTGTCATTTATACCCTCATTTTCAACAAAGATAAGAGTATTTTTTAATTGGTTACTGGAGTTTCTTGTACCGAGAAATGCAGTGCTTACTGATTCCATAAATGTAAAGGCATTCGAAAATAAGAACTATAAAAGAGGTGATATTGTATTTGAAGAAGGAATGATTGCTGATGGATTTTATATTGTAAAAAATGGTGAATTTGTAAATACATATAAAAATACAAAAAATGGAAAGAAATTTACGAAAAAGTATAAAAAAGGTGACCATTTTGGTTCAAGAGTAATATTAGAAGGAGGTCGAAGAACAGGTACAATCAAGGCTACTAAGAATTCAGAGGTTTTAAAAATTGATAAAGAAAGCTTTAAACTTTTAGCTAATAATCTGCCAATAATGAGTGAATATTTTGAAAAATATCTACCAGAGAATTTTAAAAATCTACAGCTACGAGAATGATATTTTTTCTAAAAAAAAGTAAGCAAAATAATGAATTAGAAATCATTAGTGGTATTAAAGTTGTTAGAAGTTTAAAAAGAAAAAGAACAATTACAATTAGAATATTTAAAGATAAAAAAGAAATTATTTGTCCAATAAAAACTCCAAGCAGTATATTAGCATCCTTTATAGATTCAAAAAAAGAATGGATTAAAAAAAGAGTTTTAATTCAACAAAAACATGAAAAAGAAATAAATGAACTCAATGAAAATTACATTTTATTTAAAGGAAAAAAACTACAAATTTTTAATTTAGGAAATAATAATAATGAAGTAATTATTAGGAAGGGTAGTATATATATCTCAGGCAGACACTTTTTTGAAAATAATAAAAATGTGATTAGAGATCAGTTGAAAAGTAAATCACTAGTTTATCTCAAAAGAAGGATTGAGACTTTATCAAAAAGTATAGGAATAAAATATAATATTTTAAAAATAAAGAACTATAAGAGAATTTGGGGTTGCTGTTCAAACCAGGCGCAAATTTCCTTGAACTGGAAATTAATTATGTTACCGCCAAGTATAATCAACTATGTAATAGTTCACGAGCTATGCCATATACACCAACCAAATCACTCAAAATTATTTTGGAATCTGGTTGAGAAGTATGAACCAGATTTCAAAAAGAAAAAAAAGTGGTTAAAACAAAATGGAGGCTATATAATTCAATATTAAATTTCCTCCTCTTTTCCCTCATTTATAATTTTTTCTGCGAAAAAGAAATCATCTTCATTTACAAGTATTCTTACAGGAATGGCAGAAATATTTCCTTCTGTTGCAGACATAGACTCATCTAAAACTATAAACTTTATTTGATTATAAGTTAATAGACTCTTAACCCAAGAGATATAAATTATATCATTACTTTTTACTAAAGTTTTCATTATATTTAAAATTAAAAATTCATAAAATTGGCGCGCCCGAAAGGATTCGAACCCTTAGCCTTTTGAGCCGAAATCAAATGCTCTATCCAGTTGAGCTACGGGCGCTAAATATATTTTCCATGTGCAAGTTTTTTCAATTTACTATGAAATAATATAACTAATAACCCTACAAATATACATATACTTGTTATACCTAAAAAAATTATTTTCTCACCTAATTGTTGTGAATACTCACCTATAATTCCAGCTAATTTATTTCCCAACCCAATTGAAGCGAAGTAAATTCCCATAATTGAGGAGACTAATCTTTCAGGCGAGAGTTTTGTTATATATGATAAGATAACAGGTGACGCACATAATTCACCAATTGTAATAAATAGATATGCAAATAATAACCAATGAATACCTGATTTACCAAAATGCTCTGCTTCAACAGATGCATAATACATAAAAATAAACCCAGAACCCATTATCATAATACCTATGGCAATCTTCATTATTGATGAATTCATGTACTTTTTTCTTTCAACTATTATCCAGAAAAATGATACAAAAAATCCTAAAAGAATTATCATTAAAGGATTAATCGATTGAAACCAGCTTGCAGGAATTTCAAAATCAAGAGGATAAATGTATCTATCGGTTTTTTCATAAGTATAAATATTTAGTAAACCTCCGGCTTGCTCAAAAGCTGCCCAGAAAATAATTAATATTATACTTGCTATAATAATTAATTTTATTCTATCTATTTCGATACTAGAAAATCTTTTTTTTGGTAATACTCTATGTTTACTAATTATTTTAGAAAAATTTCCTTTCCCTTTTAGAAAAAATACTTGACCTAATATCATTCCAATTCCAGCGAGAGAAAATCCGTAATGCCAACCATACACCTCACCAACATATCCTACTAGTAAGCTTGCAATGAAGGCTCCAATATTTATACCTATATAAAAGATAGTAAATCCCTGATCTCTATTTAAATTATTATCCACGTATATTGAGCCCACTAGTGTGGAAATACTTGGTTTAAGTAAACCGACACCAAGCACTATAAACAATAACCCCAAATAGAAAAAATTTATATTATTTAAAGCAAGCATTAGATGACCAATACACAATAAACTACCACCATAAGTTACAGCTTTTTGATGAGATATAACTTTATCAGCAATTATACCACCTGGGACACATGCGAGATAAACAAGAGCTGTATACCATCCATATAAACTAAGAGCGTCTTTATTGGACCACCCTAACCCTGGGTTAATAGAATTAGTATCTGAAATTAAATAAAGAACTAAAATTGCTCTCATTCCATAATAGCTGAATCTCTCCCATAATTCGGTCATGAACAAAGTGAACAGTCCTTTTGGGTGATTAGCGAAGAGAACTTTTAATTCAGCGAGGTGTAATTTTGGCATGTTATTTGCTTATAATTCGTATAGTTTGACATCTGTCAAAAAATTGAATCGGGAAGGTCAACACAATAATATTTCCTCCCTTAAGTAAATGACTTTCCCTATTCATAGATCTTAACAATAAACTCTTTTAAATCTCCAATATTTTCACTGTTAATTTCTTTGTAGGAGCAACCGAATTCAGATATTATTAAACTGCAAATATGTGCATAAGGATTTCTTCCTTTTGGATGTCTACAATCTTCTCTTAATTTACCTTTCAATAGTTCACCCTGATCTATGATTAAACTCCAAATTTCCTTTTTTTCAGAATCATTCATTTACTTTATTCCTTGGTTCCCCTTTGTTCTTGACTTCTTCTCAACTCTTTTAAAAATTATATTTTTATCTTTGATTTTTTTAATACTTTTTTTGATTGTATATTTTTTCCCAGGTGATGGTTTTGGTAGTTTTTTATATGTACCATCACTCTTCATCAGAAAGTAATCGCCCTTTTTATCAATTATTATCTCTTGACTGTTAATGGTATTAAAAAAAAAAATGAATAAAGTAAGTATTCTCATTTATATAAATAATATTTTTTATAAACTTTGGTGTCAATGGAATATGGTTTATTTGAAACTTTATGAATTTTTCTAAATCTCCATTTCTGACTCCTTAAAACTTTTAACTTAACACATGTTTCTTTTCGAAATTTTCGAGATTTCCACCATGAACTTGAACCCACAACAAATATTACTTCTTTTTTCATTTCTCAATTATATGATAAAATTTTTGCATATTTAATCTTTCAATAGACTTATAAAAAGAATATAAAAAGTCTACATTTTCCGTTTCAAATAACCACTCTTTAATTTCTCTTGTAACATCATTTCCATTTATATCTCTTAATATCATATGATAATTATCCTCGTATAAAGCTAATGTTAATTGACCCCCAACATTCTTTTTTATTTCTTTAAGATTAAGTAGTTCAAGAAGTGGTGTTCTAGGAACAATCTCATCAATAGCCGGAATAACAATAAGCGTTTTATTATTTGGATTTTTAAGATAGTTTCTAGCATCATTATAAGAATTATTCATTAGGTCAACTATCCCATTCATACTTCTTAAAGTGGGTTCGTGAATAAAATATTTATCTCTTGAAAGTTCTAATAATAAATTTTTATTATTTGAGGGTTTTACTGAAACATAAGACGAGCCACGTAATTTTAAATTTGGAAAAATCTTACTTAATGTTTTAAGAAAAAAACTTTTTATTTTATTTCTCTCAGAAAAATTCCAAATTGCAGGGGCAATCAAGATTACTCCATCAACCTTAATATCATATCTTTGTATGGTTGACAAAACTATCGCTCCCCCCATACTTTCCCCCATAACAAACACTTTTGTTCCTTTTTTTTTTGTTTTAATTTTTTTTAAAATATAATTTAAGTCTTGGGTGTGAATTTCTAATGGATACCAATCCCCTCTATCTTTATTTTTACCAAAACCTCTTAGATCAAAAGTATATGTTGAAATACCAAACTTTGACAGATGAGTAGCTGGTATTTTGAAGGAATTTGAGTAATCATTATACCCATGGACTGCTAAAACAATTGCCTTTTCTTTACTCTTCGTTTTCCAACTTTTTATTGTAAAATCATAATCTTCAGATTTCGTGTGCATATCTATGTTGTAATCATTACTTATGATGGAGCATGAATTAATCAATACCAATAAAGATAAGATCTTTATTTTTTTAATAAGTTTATAAATATTTCCTCGAGGTCAGTTTCTTTAGTTGATATATCTTTAATTTTATTTTTCATTCCTTCAAACTTTTTAATAAAATCAGCTACATTTATTTCATTTTTATTGAATTTTAAGACAATAGAATTTTTAGTCTTTTTGATACAGTATTTTTTCATTTTTTCAGGAATTTTAAATTTATTATCGTAAAATTCTAGAATAAGTCTTTTTTCATCAAGTAGAGATAAAAGATTCTTTTTCTTATCGCATGCAATCACTTTCCCATTATTTATAACTGCAAGTTCATCACAAAGTATTTCAGCTTCTTTAAGATAATGTGTTGTAAGTATTATTGTTGTTCCAGATCTGTTAAGCTTTCTGATATAATCCCATAATTTATTTCGAAGTTCCACATCTACACCTGCGGTTGGTTCATCGAGAATAATAATTGGGGGGTTATGAACCATCGCCTTAGCAACCATTAAACGTCTTTTCATACCTCCTGACAAACTTCTTGAATATGCATTAGCCTTATCTTTAAGATTAAGGTTCTCGAGTATTTCTAAACTTTTAGTATTTTTTCTTGTAACGCCATACATTCCCGCCTGATTTTCCATTACTTGCATTGGAGTGAAAAATGGATCGATATTGATTTCTTGTGGAACAACCCCCAGGTTTCCTCGAATAGTTTTCGGGTCACTGTCTAAATCAATATCAAAAACTCTGACTTTTCCAGAGGTCTTATTTACTAAACCTGCCAGAATATTAATGAATGTACTTTTTCCTGCTCCATTTGGGCCTAAAAGACCAAATATTGAACCTTCTTTTATTGATAAATTTATTCCATTAAGTGCTAATTTATTATTTTTGTCGTATCTCTTTACTAAATTATTAACTTCAATGATTTTTTTTTTCATAATTTATATATAATCATTTTTAAAAGATTTATGATTATAAAGAATTTAACCCTATGAGTATGAATTTTCAAACAGAATTAATATATGTCAATAGTGATTTGGTTAGTTGTAATGGCGGTAACAAAGCACAATCACATCCATTAATTTATCTAGATCTTTCCTCAGGAAAAGAAACTGTATGTCCATATTGCAGTAAAAAGTTTAAAAAAAAATGAATACAAAAGAAAGTCAGCTCATACTAGTAGACGGTTCAGGGTATATTTTTAGAGCATATTATGCACTCCCACCAATGTTTACTTCCTCTGGTATTCCAGTCAATGCTGTTTTTGGTTTCACTAATATGTTATTAAAATTAGTTGAGGATGTTCAAAAAGAGCAAGGGGGCGGTGTTAGAATAGCCGTAATATTTGATGCAGCTAGGAAAACATTCAGAAATGATATTTTCCCAGAATATAAAGCTAATAGATCAGAGCCACCAGAGGATTTGATACCTCAGTTTGAATTAATAAAAAAAGTACCTTTAGTTTTTAATATTCCATCGATTCAGTCCGAGGGTTTTGAAGCTGATGATTTAATTGCATCGTACTCATGGGAAGCAAATAAACTTGGTCAAAAAGTCACTATAATGTCATCTGATAAAGATTTGATGCAGTTAATTAAACCAGGTATATCGATGATTGATCCAATCAAGAAAAAACAAATTACTGAACAAATTGTTCTAGAAAAATTTGGTGTAAAGCCTGAAAAAGTTATCGAGGTACAAGCACTAGCCGGCGATTCGTCAGATAATATACCAGGAGTTCCAGGCATCGGACCAAAAATTGCGTCTCAACTAATTAATGAGTATCAATCTGTAGAGAATTTAATTGAAAATGTAGATCGTATTTCACAAACTAAAAGAAGAGAATCAATAATTGAAAATAAAAACTTAGCAATTATTTCAAAAAAGTTGGTTACTCTTAAAACTGATGTTGAATTACCATTAAAAATATCTGATTTAAAGTTCAAGCCATTAGTGATTGATAACCTTTTAAAATTTCTCTCTGAAATGGAGTTTAATAGAATCAAAACAACTGTAATAAGTAAGTATGGTGAACCAAGCAGTAATTACAATGAAGCAAAAAATAACACTATTAGTGTTGAAGACTCAAACAGTATAGATGAAAATCAAAAAAACTTTTATCGTCCTATTAATGATAAAATTGATTATAATAAATATGAATTAGTAATAACTAATGAGTCCTTAAATAAATGGATAAGAAACGTTTATGATAATGGGGCGGTAGCCATTGATTGCGAAACCACTTCATTAAATGCTGTTGAGGCAGAAATAGTTGGATTTTCAATGTCAATTGGCAATAATATAGCATGCTATATTCCATTAAAGCACGATACAAAGAATCAAATAGGATTAAGAGATTTTGTAAAAATTATTAAGCCAATTTTAGAAGATAAGTCTGTTTTAAAGATTGGACAAAATATAAAGTATGATTTTATAATACTTAAGAATATTGGCATAACTTTAAAAAATATGGACGATACAATGTTGATGTCATATGTTCTTCGAGCAGGGTTTAGGGGACATGGATTAGATGAACTTTCTTCTGATCTTTTATTTCACGATACAAAAAAATACAGTGAAGTAACTACTTTCGAAAAAAAAAAAATAAGTTTCGATAAAGTCGATATCAATTCTGCAAAGGAGTATGCTGCTGAAGATTCTGATGTTGCATATAGGCTTTGGGAGAAACTAAAGTTGTTATTGATTGAAAATAGATTATTTGATTTTTATAATTTTGTTGAAAAGCCTCTTATAGAGGTAATAGCAGAAATGGAACTTTATGGCTTTAAAATTGATAATAAACAATTAGAAAGCTTATCAATTAAATTTTCTCAAGAAATAAAAAAAATAGAAGAAAAGATTTTCTCTTTATCAGGTGAAACTTTTAATGTTGGATCACCAAAACAACTGGGAGAAATCTTATTTGTTAAACTAAATATTCCAGGAGGAAAGAAAGGGAAAAGTGGTAATTTTCAAACTGATGTAAAAGTACTCGAAAGACTAAAAAATGAAAATTTTGAAATAGCCTCTTCTATTCTCGAATGGAGACAATTTTCAAAATTAAAAAATACATACTGTGAAGGATTAATTTCAAGAAAAAATTTAGTAACCAACAGGATTCATACTTCGTTTGGAATGGCTAGCACTCTAACTGGGAGGTTGTCGTCAAATGATCCAAATTTACAAAATATACCAATTAAAAATGCAGAGGGGAGGCAAATCAGAAAAGCTTTTATTGCAGAAAATGGTTCAAGAATAGTATCATTTGATTACTCACAAATTGAATTAAGAATTCTGGCTCATGTTGCGAAAATTAGTACCTTGGTTGATGCCTTTGTAAATGACGAAGATATTCATACAGTTACAGCAATGGATGTTTTTCACGTTGATAGAACCAAGGTAAGTAAAGAGTTAAGAAGAAAAGCTAAAATAATTAATTTTGGAATTATTTATGGAATTTCGCCTTATGGTCTAGCTTCTCAACTTGAAATATCTAATGGTGAAGCAAAACATTATATGGAACAATATTTTGAAAAATACCCTGGAATAAAAGATTATATGGAAAAAACGATTAATGATTGTAGAAATAATACCTTTGTCATTACCCCATTTGGTAGGAGGATTTATATTCCATTTATTAATGATAAATTGGCAACCAGAAGGAACTTTGCGGAAAGATCTGCTATTAATGCCCCTATTCAAGGTGGAGCAGCTGATTTAATCAAAATTTCAATGTTTGATGTATTTAAGTTTTTAAAAAAGGAGAAGCTTAAAACAAAGTTATTACTTCAGGTACATGATGAACTTTTATTTGAGTGTCCAACAAATGAACTTACATTAATTGAAAAGGAAATACCAAGATTAATGTCAGAATCTCATAAAAGTTTATTATCACTAGATGTAAATATAAAAGTAGATTACGGCTATGGTAATAATTGGGATGATGCTCACTAAAAATTGGATGCTAGTTTATGTAAATGAACTAAGATACCTCTGAGTTTTTTGGCATCATTCACTTCTTTTTCAAAAAAATATCTAGTAAGTTTATGTTTCTTTCTTAGGTCAAAGCCGTCAGGATCAATACCAACTATTTTCCATCCAATTGTTCGCAACTTCATAAGATTTTTAGCGTATAAATCAATAGATTCTTGATGTTCAATGTTCATATGTGTGATTATGCCGTCTTCCATTTCACTAAAGTTATCATATTTTTTACAAAGTAATTCAGTATTTTTAAACCACTTGACATGAGCGAAACCTCCAATTAGGTGAGCAGAAATAATTTTTATTTTATAAAAATTCATATCACTAAAATTTGAGTACAACTTTGAAGCAGGGTGACGGTTTAAAAATCTTTTATGATGAGATTGATTGGTGGTCTTTTTAATTTCACCTATTAGGGTAACTCTAGGTCTAGACATTGGATCTTCGTAATTAACAAATTGCTTTTTAAATTTAGGGAAGAATTTATAAATTTTTTCTTCTTCACAAACCATGAGAGAAACTTTTTTCTGTTTTTTAATATTTGCTGTATGTTCAGATAAATCAGATAATAAAACAATCGGTGAGGCATCATAATCATACGCAACAAGAGTGAATGTTGAATAGGGAAATTTATCCATTATTTTAGTTTTTTTTGTACTGAAGGATTTGGGGTCAAATTCGGTAGAAAAGTAACCTTTTGATGCAGATCTAATTAACTGTCTTGTTGCGTTATTAATATTCATGTTAATATAAAGTTTATTTAATATATAATATAAATGTAAATAAAATGAAAAATTTCAAATATCTTTTAGTTTTTTTGGTCAGTTTAGCATTAGCGAGTCATAAAACTGTTTTCGCTGAACTAGCCTTTCATGGAGGATATACATTCGAAACTTTTGATGGTCAAAAAGCTGCGGCAGTTTATGTTTCGGTATTTAATAGAACTGATAAAGACATAATTATTAAAGATGTTCAAACAAATATTTGTAAATCTGCAGAGATACATGGAACATTTATTGATAAAGATATTGTTAGGATGAAAAAAAAAAAATCATTAAGAGTTAAGGGTAATGAACAATTTTTTTTTCAACCAGGTGGCACACATATTATGTTGATGGGTTTAAATAAAAAGCTAAAAAAAGGTACATCTTTCACATTAACATTTAAGTTGGAAAATAATAAAGTAATAGATACCGAAATTATGATTCTTGATAATAAACTTAGGAAAAATCTTTTGGAAGTAGAATGATATCAAAAAGAATCCACGCAACAAGTGTGGCCATCGAAGATAACGGTATTGCAATTCTAGGAGAATCAGGTGTAGGCAAATCAGATCTTGCTCTCAGACTAATTGACTCAGGTGCGACATTGATTTCTGATGATATAACATTATTGAGCAAGAATAATTACGATATTTTATTATATGGTGTAAGTAAAACTAGAGGGTTACTTGAAGTTCGCGAAGTTGGGATAATTACTGTGCCTTATATAGAGGGAATCAAGTTGAGACTGATTGTGAAGTTAAGGGATTCCGATCTTGAAAGGATACCAAAAAAAAAGTATATGAGAATGCTCGGTAAAAATTTCCCAAAAATAGAAATTGATGGAAAAAACTCCTCTTCAGTTGCTAAAATAAAAATTAAACTAAATGAAATTAACGAGAAAATATAAAATACTCATAGTTACTGGTTTATCTGGAGCGGGAAGATCAACAGCACTAAAAATATTTGAGGATATGGGATATGAGGCTATTGATAATCTACCCACAGCATTAATTGCTAATATTTTAGATACAAATATAAGTAAGAAAATTGCTGTTGGTATTGATATTAGAAGTCGTGGGTTTAATGCAAAAAAGTTATCCAATTTGATTTCAAAAAAAAAAAAAAAAATTGATATATCAGTTATTTTTTTTGATTGTGATAACATTAATTTAATTAATAGATTTAAAGAAAATAGAAGAGCTCACCCATTAAAACTTGATCTTCCTATAGAGGATATGATTGACCGAGAAAGAATATGGCTCGAACCAATAAAAAAGATAAATGATGTATATGTGGATACCTCAGGCTTTACTGTTAATATTTTAAGAAAACAACTAGAAGGAATTTTTAATATTGATTTCAGAAACAAAATTCACGTCAGAATAATATCTTTTGGCTATAAATATGGTCTACCAAGAGAGGCAGATCTTGTATTTGATATGAGATTTATTAGAAATCCTTTTTATATTAAAAAACTTTCAAAGCTAACAGGTGAGATCGGAAGAGCGTCGTGTAGGGAAAGAGTGTAAGGCGTAGTGGT
>JBELJQ010000027.1:0-21991 GCA_042090305.1 Candidatus Pelagibacteraceae bacterium
CCGACACGCGGATTATGATTCCGCTGCTCTAACCACCTGAGCTACTCCGCCATTTTAAGAGATCAAAGGTTAACTAATATGATTAGTAAAGAGATTTAACTCAAAAAAACAATAGATTCAACAGAGAAATATATTTTAGTTTTTATCAACTTATTGATTATTACAAAATATTTAAACATTCTTTTCACTAGCAGATATCCATCCCCCACCAATCATTTTATTAAAATCATCATAAAAGACACATGCTTGACCAGGAGCGATACCAGTTTCAGGTCTAGATAACTCAACAATTCCAGTATTTTTAATTTTATTTTTAATATTTACAGTACCGTTAACAAAATTATTACCTGACCTAATTTTTATATTCGCTTTAAATGAATGTTCAGGAAGAAATTTGGAGCAAAAATTTAAGTCTTTTATATAAATAATATATTTTCTTAACTTATTTCTAGGCCCTACAATTATTTTATTATTAATTGGGTCAATATCGATTACATAATGCGGTTCATGTGAAGAGTTTCCTTTTATTCCACCTACTCCTATTCCTTTTCTTTGACCAATAGTATAGTTTACTAAACCATCATGATAACCCATTAATTTTCCATCTAATGACTCAATCACTCCCCTTTTAAATGATTTTGGTGATTTTTTTTTAAGAAAATCTCTGTAATTACCATCTGGGATAAAACATATATCTTGACTATCAGGTTTGTTTGCCACCTCTAGTTTAAAAAAGTTTGCAAAATCTCTTATCTTTTTTTTTGAAAAACCACCTAATGGAAACCTTAATATTTTTAATTGTTCTTGTGTTGTTGCAAATAAAAAATAACTTTGATCTTTTTGTGAATCATCTGCTTGGTATAAAAAAACATTATCATTCTTTTCAATTCTTTTTACATAATGACCAGTTGCAAGATATTTAGATCCGATAGATTTTGTAAAATCGATTAAATCTGTAAACTTAACGGTTTGGTTGCATTTTATACATGGAATGGGTGTAAAACCATTATTATAACTTTCAACAAAGTCATCGATTACGGATTCTTTAAATTTTGACTTATAATCGATTATAAAATGTTTTATGCCAATTTTCTTTGCAACGCTTCTAGCATCTCGAATATCAATGCCTGAGCAACAAGTCTTAGAGTTATTTTTCTTTGAAGCTTCATATAGCTTCATGGATACACCAATTACTTGATAACCAGCAAAATTTAGTAACGCTGCTGTAACAGATGAGTCAACTCCACCAGACATTGCTACAACAATTTTTGTTCCTTTCTTAGGAAGGTTATTATTATTTATAAAATCTGTTAAATTAATATCCATGTTAATCTCTCTCGTCTATCCATGCCATTTGAATAGCCTCAAGTATTTTTTCATTGGAGTCTTCTGGAAGGCCACCAAAGTTTTCTAGGCCCATAACCCATGCATGTAAATCTGTGAACCTAAGATTTACATTATCCTTCTCGGGATATTTTTCTTCAAGCATTATTGCAATATCTACTGTATCCGTCCATTTAATCGACATTTTCTACACGCTCATATTTCTTGTTCCAGTTGGTACTTTTACCTTCATACCATTTAGAGAATCATTCACAATAATTTGGCAGCCAAGCCTCGATGTATGTGTTAATCCCCAAGCCAAGTCCAACATATCCTCTTCTTCTTCAGAGGGTTCTGGAAGATTTTCAAAGAATTCTTTCTCTATAATTAAATGACAGGTAGAACAGGCTAATGAACCTTCACAAGCACCCTCAAGGTCTACTCCATTTTTATGAGCTACTTCAAGCAGAGAAAGGCCATTTTGTGCATCAACAACTTTCTCTGAACCGTCTGCCTCTACAAAAATTATCTTTGTCATATTCATTCTTCCAATTGTTTAGCGTCTTTTCCGACTAAACTAGAGAACTCTGTCTCAATTTTCTTTTGAGCAAATTTCTCTGTTTCTTTGTTTAACTGCTCATAGAGAGCTTCGATTCTACTTTTATTATTATTGTTTAACTCAACTTTTAACATTGTAATAATTTTATTAATATTTACTATATTTTTTTTATCACACAGCTTTTCAATATCTTTATTATAAAACCCTATTTCGTTTATTAATTTCTGAGCTTTAACTTTAATTTCTATAAGCATTCTTTGATTAATATCTTCTTCAGCATTACTTATACTTGACTCAACTATTCGTCTCATTTCTTTTAAGTCAATATCTTTACCCGTTTTTATAACTAAATTATTCTTTTTTCCAGTAGATTCATCAATAGCTGATACTAACAGAATTCCATCTGCGTCTAGAGAAAACCTTACTTTAACTCTTGGAATTCCAGCTGGTCTAGGATCTAAACCGGATAAGATAAATTCACCTAAATTTCTATTATTATCTGAAGTTTCTCTTTCACCCTGAAGAATCTTAACTTTTATTGAAGTTTGACCATTTTCAAATGTTGTAAAACTTTGCTCTTTAATAGCTGGAATTGGGGTGTTTCTTGAGATAACTTTTTCCATAAGACCTCCAACGGTTTCAATTCCTAGTGACAATGGTGTAACATCTAAAAGTAAATTATTTGAACCATTTAAAATGTCATATCCATGAAGGGCAGCACCTTTAGAAACGACTAAATCAGGATTAAAATCATCAAATAACTTTGACTTAAAAGACTTTTTAAGCTTTTGACTTACAAGTTGGCACCTAGTTGACCCTCCTACCAAAATTATACCATCTATAGAATCATCAGTAATGTTAAGCTCATTCTTTAAGTTCTTAGTAATTTTAATTGTTCTTTCAATCAATAACTCGATTGATTTGTTAAAGTCGATAAGTCTAATATTAATTTTTTTTTTTTTATTATTGACTTTAATTATATCTGAAAAATTCTCTTTCTGAGAAAACTTTTCCTTGTAAGTTTTACTTAATCTTAACATTTTTTTTTTTTCCTCAGCGTTTATAGAACTAAATTCTAGATTAAAATTTTCTTTTAGGATAAATTCTGCAAAAGCTTCATCTAAATCATCACCACCAAGCATTGTATCACCACTAGTTCCAAGAACCTTGAATATGCCTTCAGAAAGTTTAAGTACTGATATATCAAAAGTACCTCCACCTAAGTCATAAACTAAGAATGTACCAGTTTTTTTTGTTTCTAAACCATATGCAAAGGCTGCTGCAGTAGGTTCATTTATAAGTCGTCTGACATTAAGTCCAGCAAGGAAGGCTGATCTCATAATTTCAGAACGAGATTTTTCATCAAAATATGCTGGAACTGTTAAAATACAGTCATAAACTGGTGATTTTAAATAGGAATCACATAGATTCTTTAAGTAAGAAAAAAAATCTTTAGCTACTTCAACAGAGGATATTTTTATATCATCATAGTTTTTGAAAAGCTTATCGTCGGGGTCCTTTACAAAATTTCTTTTAATTGAATAAATCGTGTTTAAAAATTCATTTTCAAAGATATTATTACCAAACTTTTTTTTTTCTTCTTTATAGGAAATTGCTGTGGGTATCAAAATTTTATCATTTTCATCACTTATAAATTTAACTTCACCATTAATAAATACTGAGGTAACTGAATTAGTGGTTCCAAAGTCAATTCCAATACAAGTGTTTTCTTTTGTAATTTTTGATGGCTCTTCGATAGTTAATAAACTCATAATAAGCTCTACTTCTCTATAATCTTTTCAAGGTATGATAATTTAATATTATTTTTTGATATTTTTTCATATTCATTATTCTTAAAATACTTTTCAATCTCAGTGAGAGTTTTTTTTATCATTTTATTTACTTTATCTTTAATTTTTTGTTTTATTTTTAAATTATTTGAAAACATAAATTCTTCTTGAATTTCCATTATCTCATTTAAAGTTTCTGGGTCATCAAATGATTTTCCTTCATTATAATTATCAAAACCTGATAATTTAAGTATTAGATTTATTCGCGAAACATTATTTTTGAGCTTCTCATAAATTTCGTTTACTTTTGATGAATATATAGTTGAAATCTCTCTTTCTTTTTCTGATAAATTGATATATTTGTCTGGATGAAATTTGGATTGTAACTGCAGATAACTTTCTTCTAGTTTGTCAATTGAAATTAGAATGCTTTCTTTCATTCCGAAAAGCTCAAACTCATTAGCCTCTACTCCTTCCTGAATCTTTCCACAATGAATACAAAAAAATTCTGGTTTATTAGATTCTTTGCCGCAACTCCAGCATTTATTTTTCATTTAATTTTTTAAATATGAAAGGATTCACCACAACCGCATCTACCCTTTTCATTAGGGTTTAAAAATTTAAAACCAGATTCAATTATTCCTTCTTGGTAGTCCATCTTTGTACCTATTAAAAAAAGTGAAGCCTTTGGGTCAACATATATCTTAATATCATCTATTTTGACTACTTCGTATTCGCTCAACGGAGTGTCAACGTACTCGAGCTTATAAGTTAGACCAGAGCATCCTTTAGTTTCAATTCCGAGCTTGATACCTTCAGGCTTGACAGGCCTCGAAAGTATTAGTTTTTTTATCTGATTAAGGGCGCTATCAGTTACAGTTATCATTTATCATTTTTTTTTTTGTAATCGTCAATAGCTGCTTTTATTGCATCTTCGGCTAAAACTGAGCAATGAATTTTAACAGGAGGTAGAGCTAAATGATTTGCGATCTCTGTGTTTTTAATTTCATTAGCCTCATCAATATTTTTACCCTTTACCCATTCGGTAATTAGTGAGCTTGACGCTATTGCCGAGCCACAACCAAACGTTTTAAATTTAGCATCTTCTATGACACCATCTTCATTAACTTTAATTTGTAATTTCATTACATCACCACACGCTGGCGCACCGACTAGACCTGTTCCAACTTCATTTGAAGTTTTATCCATAGATCCAACATTTTTTGGGTTTTCATAATGATCTAAAAGTTCTTTGCTATATGCCATTTATTTCTCCTTTACAAAGTTATTATTAATGAGCTGCCCATTTAATTTTACTTATGTCAACACCTTCCTGTGCCATTTCCCACAATGGACTAAGCGTTCGCAGCCTTTTCACTTCATCCACTATTACATCAACCGCCTGTTTAACATCGTGTTCTGTAGTAAATCTGCCGATACCAATTCTTAAACTTGTATGAGCGAGCTCCTCAGAAACGCCCAAAGCCTTTAGAACGTATGAAGGCTCTAATGAAGCAGATGTACAGGCTGAACCTGAGGAAACAGCAAGATTTTTAATTCCCATCATTAACGATTCACCTTCAACATAAGCAAAGCTTAAGTTAACGTTACCAGGTACTCTATGTTTTTCTGATCCATTAATGAAGATATCAGAACATTCGTTTTTAATACCGTCAACAAGTAAGTTTTTTAAGTCATTAATTCTATTTGATTCTTCTTGCATTTCTAAATTACAAATTCTACATGCTTCACCTAATCCAACGCATAGAGCTGGTGATAGTGTTCCAGACCTCATTCCCCGTTCTTGTCCACCGCCACTCATCATTGCTGAAATTCTTACCCTTGGTTTTCTTCTTACATAAAGAGCTCCTATTCCCTTGGGAGCATAGATCTTATGACCAGATATACTTAGTAAATCTATATTCATATCATTTACATCTATTGGAATTTTTCCAACGGCTTGAGCGCAGTCTGTATGAAAAAAAACGTCGTGTTTTTTACAAATTTCACCGATTTTCTTCAAAGGCTGAATTACACCAATTTCATTATGAACGCCCATAATTGATACAATAAGCGTTTTATCAGTAATAGCTGACTCAAGCTCATTAATGTTGATTAAACCATCCTTATTGACGGGTAAATAAGTAACTTTAAAACCCTTCTCTGATAAAAGCCTACAAGATTCTAAAACGCATTTATGTTCAGTAACACAAGTTATTATATGATTTTTTTTATCGCCGTAGAACTCTGCAACCCCTTTAATAGCAAGGTTATTTGATTCAGTAGCTCCTGAAGTGAATATTATTTCTTTTGGGTTAGCTGAAATAGTTTTTGCAACATTTTCTCTTGCAAATTCAACAGCTTCCTCAGCTTCCCATCCATATGAATGGTTACGAGAGTGCGGGTTACCATAGATCTCTCCGAAATAGGGTAACATTTTTTCTATTACTCTCGGATCTGCTGGTGTAGTAGCCTGATAATCGAGATATATATTATTAATTTTTTTCATGTTAGATATTTAGTTACTCAGATTAAATTATCCATTAAATATTTATTTTTAAATGAAATATTGTTAGATTTTACATCTTCAATTGATATAGAATGTAAGAAAAATGATATATGGTTTGTGAGTTCAAACCAAAGGTTATGGGTTAAGCATTTTGAGTTGTGACCTTTTGAGTTACAACCAAAATCACTTCCATTACATCTGTTGATTTTTAAGTCCTCGTCAATAGCCTTGATCACTTCATAAATAGAAATTGAATCTGGGTTTTTATCAAAGATGTATCCACCTAAGGGACCTCTGATACTTTTTACAATTCTCTTTTTCCTTAGAGAAGAGAATATTTGCTCAAGAAAACTTAAAGAAATGTTTTGTCTATTCGATATCTCGGATAGCTTTATCGGCCTTCCATCAGTATTATTTATAGACATATCGACCAATGAAGTCACTGCTGCTTTTCCTTTTGATGTAAGTTTCATAAAATATCCTGCTTATCTTTAATTTTTTTCTTATCTCTTTGTTTAATTCTAAAATTATCACCTACCTTTTGCTGCTGTGATAGTTTATTTTGAAGTTCTAATATTTTTTCATTTAGAATATGAATCTCTTTAAATAATGCGTTGATGCTTTTTTTATTTGGGTCGTCGATTTTTCCCTCACATATTCCGTAGGCATCAAAGCTTTCTGAGTTTTTCTTTATTTCAGATTGTATTTTTCTAGCTGGAATTCCTACAAATGTCATGTTAGGTGGAACATCATTAAGTACAACTGCATTTGCACCTATCCTTGAGTTTGAACCGATTACCACTGGGCCTAAGACTTGAGCTCCAGATCCGATAATAACATTATCCTCAAGTGTAGGGTGTCTTTTAACATTACGTTGAGATATTGAGTCTATGGAAGGTGATAAACCTCCAAGAGTTGTCTGTTGATACATTGTAACATTATTGCCGATTATTGAAGTTTCACCGATAACTAATCCTGCTCCATGATCAATAAAAAAACTATGGCCGATCTGGGCTGATGGGTGAATTTCAATTGAGGTTAAAATTCTTGTGATACTACTTAAAAATCTGGCAACAAATTTAAGTTTGATTTTCCAAAGCAAATTAGAAAATCTATGAAAAAATATTGCATGAAATCCAGAATATGTAAAAAATATTTCAAAATGATTTCGAGCTGCTGGATCTCTTTTCTTAGCTGCGATCAGATCTGAATAAATCAGTGTGAACAAATTTTTTGACATAACCTTCTAATTATAATATATATCAATATTAATATTATATCTTACTAATTTAGTCAAGTTTATTATGCCCGAAATTTTGCTCAGTGGACCAGTTGGAAGGTTAGAAGCCAGATATACTCATCACAACAGCTCAACAAGTCCGTCTATATTAATTCTTCATGCCCATCCTGGTCATGGAGGAAACATGAATAATGACTTGTCACTGATGCTTCATAAATTCTTCTCAGATAGTGGTTTTTCAAGTTTAAGGTTCAATTTTCGTGGAGTTGGAAAGTCTGATGGCGAACATGATGGAAGTGAGGGAGAGTTAGCAGATTCTGCCATTGCATTAGACTGGCTACAAAATCAGAATCCTGAATCTAAAGAATACTGGGTTTGTGGAATTTCTTTTGGAGCTTGGGTTGGAATGCAGCTTCTAATGAGAAGGCCTGAAATCCCAAAATTTATTCTTATAAGTCCACCAGTAGGAAAATATGATTTCAACTTTCTAGCACCATGTCCAGCATCTGGAGTAATTATATCAGGAGAAAAGGATAATCTTATCGACAGAGAACAAGTAAAAGAAGTAGCAACAAAGCTCAATAAACAGAAATCAATTTCTGTCAAACACGAACTTGTAAAGGGGGCTGACCATTTTTTCACTAATAGTCAAACAAAGGTAATTGAAAAAATTAAAAAATACTTAAACTTAAAATAAATTCCTACGGATTAAATATTTTTCCACAAACATTCTTTACTTCACATCCAGTTGTTTCAGGAAAGGATGAAGGAAGGCCCATTAGTGTTCTTACTGAAATATAAGCAAATGCCTGAGACTCAATAAATTCGCTTTCAAAGCCTTTTTCATCAGAGAGTTTCACTTCATTAATTGGTAAAAGCTCCTTTAAATGCATCATAAGAGTTTTGTTTTTTATGCCTCCTCCAGAAAAAATCCACTCATCTATGTGATAACTATATTTCCTTTGTAAGTTAGAGATAGTTAGGGCTGTAAAAAAAGTTAGTGTTCTTAATAGATCATACTTATCAAAATTAGTGGGAATATAATTCTCCAATTTAAAATAATAATTATCAAAAGAAACTGGATGTTTAGTTCTCATGAAATCTTTATTTTTCCAATCATCAATTAAAGCGCCAATGACTCTACCTTTTTCAGAATATTTCCCATTTATATCAAAATTTTCATTAAAATATTTAAAACAAAACTTATCCAATAGAACATTTCCTGGGCCAATATCTGAGGCATAGATAAGTTCTTTACCAATTAGCATTGTATAATTAGATATTCCCCCAATGTTAACAACGACAATATTTTTGTTTTCTTTTGAAAATATTGCATGATGATAAATTGGAACTAATGGAGCACCCTGCCCTCCTTTATTAATATCGTTAATTCTAAAATCACTTACAACTCCGATACCAACATTTTCTGAGATTAACTTTGAGTTTCCTAATTGAATCGAAATCTTTTTTTCTGGAGCATGAAATAAAGTAATACCATGCAGTCCAATTATATTAATTTTATCTTTTTTTAAATTTGAACTATCTATAAATAAATTTATTTTTTTAATAATATTTCTAGAGAATTCCTCATTTATATTTTTAAAAATATTTGATGTAATGGTTTTATCCAAACCTTTTACATTAAAATTAGTTATTACCGATTTAATTTTATTTATAAATTCTATCTTAAATTCGAAATACTCATTTTTGATTACATTAATATCTTTTTTGCCATCCGTTTTTATTAAAGATATATCTATACCATCGAGTGAAGTTCCACTCATAATTCCGATTGAATAATATTCTTTTTTTTTCATAAGTTATAGTATAACCTCTGGAATATTATGAAAAATAATTTTTATGATTTTTTAGATTCAAGAAACTTTATACATCAATCAACTGATGAAAAACAAATAAAAAAATTATTTAAGAATGAAAGTTGTATTGGTTATATAGGCTTTGATTGTACCTCGGATAGTTTGCATGTTGGCTCATTACTTCCGCTAATGATACTTAGACACTTCCAAAATTTTGGTCATAAACCTCTGATACTTCTAGGAGGCGGTACAACACTAATAGGCGATCCATCCGGTAAAGATTCCACAAGAAAAATTTTAAGTATTGATGAGATTAGTCAAAATAAAAAAAAACTAAAACTAATTTTTGAAAGATTTGTATCATTCGATCCAAATCTAAAAAACTCAGCATTATTAGTTGATAATTTTAATTGGTTATCCAATCTAAATTTGATTGACTTTCTAAGGGAAATTGGGAGTAAATTTTCGGTTAATAAGATGATTAGTCTTGAATCGTCAAAATTAAGACTTCAAAGAGAACAAAACTTAAGTTTTTTAGAATTTAATTATTCCATTTTACAAGCATATGATTTTCTTGAACTTCATAATAAATATAATTGTTCAATACAATTTGGAGGGTCTGATCAATGGGGAAATATTATTTCAGGAATAGAACTAATAAAAAAAGTAAAAGATAACCAATCTTATGGATTAACTACACCATTAATAACTACGTCCACAGGTAATAAAATGGGTAAAACAGCTGATGGAGCAATTTGGCTATCTAAAGATAAGTTAAATGTAAAAGACTTTTGGCAATATTGGAGAAATACTTCCGATGAAGACACAATCAAATTTCTTCTTTATTTTACAGATATTAAAAAAGAAGAGATATTAGAATACCAAAATTCAGAAAATGATATTAATAAGTTAAAGATTTTGCTCGCTAATGAAGTAACTAAACTTTGTCATGGTGAGGCTGAATCAAAAAGAGCAGAAAATGAAGCTAAAATCATTTTATCAAGAGGTTTTATAGACTCTTCAGTTATTGATAATTGTCAACAGAAAATTACTATTAAAAAAGAAAAATTAAATGAAGGTCTAACAATTAAACAAACCCTGATTGACTTGAAATTAACCTCTTCTAATGGAGAGTCAAAAAGATTAATAACTCAGGGTGGAGTTAAAATCAATGATAATATTATAAACAATAAAGATCAAAAACTAGATATTGAAATGTTTAAAGAAATTCCTGATCTTAATAGTTCCCTTTATGTAATAATCTATTTAGGGAAAAAAAAATACGGAATAGTTGAATTAATCAGTTAAAAAATTTTTTAAAATATTCGGAACAAAAACAGATATTGGATTATAGGAAATATCAATTTCTCCTTTATCATCTTTCTCAATTTTGAAGTTGGCACCAATTAAACCATCTTCAGGTGAACCAGCAGTAATAATATCACCTACAATAGGAAATTTTGTCAATAGGGTGTTAAGGGTATATGCTGGTATCATTGACCCATTTACCAGTAAATAATCATTATCCAAACCAATTACCGAATCAAATTGAATGCCCAACTCGCTTCCAGTCAAAAGACTATCAACTATTCTAAGTTTATTTTTTGAAAGTTCGTACCTAGCTTTGTATTTGTCAAATATTATTCCACCATCTTTTATTTTTTGAGCTAATCCCTGAAGAGAAAACAAACTGAAAAAATTAGCAAAGAATGGTGCATCAGTAAATACAATATCATTACCTGCAATTAAGCCTTCATACAAATTAGAGCCATACGAACTTGCACCCTCAATTTTAATACTTCCTCTATTCACACCAATATCTTCTCCTAATAGCTTAACTAAATCAGGTAAATAATTTGATTCTAAAATGAATTTTTTTTTATTCTTTTCATCTACAATTAAAACTTTATGTTTTTTTTTCTCGGAAGCAAAAAGCATATTTAGATTTTGAATCAATCCGTTTTTAATTGATATATCTAATATGGGATTTTCAAATTTAACGTCACTTATCACAACCTCTTTGATTTTAGTACGAAAAATTATATCATTTAAATCCGAACCTTTATTGTCAAACAAATTAAAGTCTGAAAAAGTGAACTTATCCCCAGACAATAAAACTTCATTATTTTTATTATTAAACGTTAGCTTAAAGTTTTGAATTGGACTCTCTAATTTAGAAATTTCTATATTCGTAAATGAGTCTTTATCAAAAATAGCATTTATTTCAGCTGCAAAGTTTTTACAGTTAAGATCAAAGAATATAGAGTTAAGGTCTCCAAAAGGACTAACTAAAAACCTAACCCTCCCACCTCTTGTAATTAAATCATCACCTAAAAATTTAGATATTATTTCATATTCATCAAGATTTCCAATACCTTCAACTTTAAAGGTATCATCATCTAAAAGTTCGATTTTAAAATCAAATGGTATTTTTCCATTATCAATAATTTTTTGATCAAATATAACCGAGGGTATTGAATCTGCATCGAGAATGTAAGAACCACTTATCACATTTTTTAAATTATTATTCTCCTGAAATTGGTTGCCTTCAAACTTAAAACTAGATCCTAATAACTCACCATTACCGCTAAAATTAATATCATCATTTTTAATTTTTATATTGAGATTAAAATGTTCAAGATCATAATTATTATAAAATTTACTGAATATTGATTCACTTATTTCAACATCGGCTTTGTACTTTATTTGCTCAGTTTTTAAATTAACTAATAAGGGAAAAGATAATGTTAGAATAATACTATTATTTCCAATAACAGTTCTGAGGTTGGAATAAGTTTGTTTATCAATAATTGATGAATCAAGGTATTGAATTACATTCTCGTTAGAGCCAATAATTTGAAGAGAAACATCACTTTTTTCAACATCACTGTCCAAATCAAATAGAACTACTTTTCCGTTTAAAATTTCTAAGTTTTGTGAATATCCGCCTTCGATATTAAAAGAAATACTATTAGAATTAATTTTTGCCTTACCGTTAAGATTTTTAACAATTGGCATTTCTTCCATATACCTTATTTCAGTATTAAAAAAATCAAACTCACCATCTAAAGACTCAAGAGTTAAACCTTTATGAATCAAAAAGAATATATCTAATTTTAAATTAGAAATATTCCCAGAGGAATTTGCATTCATCCAATCATATACCGACATCTTAAAATCCTTCGGCCATGATTTTAATAAATAAGAAATATCCAACTTATCGGTTTCGATCTTCATTTTTGATTTGTTATTAGATAAATCCAATCCAACTGATAAGTTATAATATATTCCATCATCAAGAAAATTTAAATTAGTTTGTAATATCCTATTTCCTTTTTTTCCGATAAGATCCGCACCGTTCAGCTTAACATAATTCTTACCTTTATTACTTAAATAATTAAGTTCTGTGTTTATTTTGATATTAAAACTTTCAATATTGCTTAAAATATTTTTATTTACAATATTAAACATCCCATCGCCCGAAACATTCAAATGATCTACAAAGAAATTATTTGTACTTAAAAAAATACTCAAAAAATTTAAGTTAAAGTTATTCACCTTAAAATTATAAAGTTCATCAACCTTTTCTTTTTTTATAAGTACATAGTTATCGGATGATGCACTGGTTTCATTTGCTAAAAAATTAAAAGTATTATCTTTTACTAATAAGTCAAAAATATATCGACTTTTGTTATTTTCCGAAATATTTAACTCTAAAGAGCTATCAACTATTTCAATATTTTTAAAATAATTTAAATATTCAAATTCATTAATTCTATTTCTCGATTCAAAATCATGTTCTGAAAGATTATACTGAAATTTTCCATCGAATATTTTTAATGTGGTGTCAAAAAGACTTTCCGTAAGCGTTATATTCACACCTACTAGTACATTTTTCAAATACGTTTCACCAACTAGAATATCCTCGGCTAAAATCTCAAAATTTTTTGAAATTTTATTAAAACTTAAATATACGCTTCCAATTTCTCTGACATTTAGTTTTTCATAGATAGCACTTTTCCTGTCAAAATAATCAAGTAAATTAATTTTGACTGGCTTCAATGAGATCAAAAAAAGCAATGAAAACAATGAGGTCAAAATAAATAGAAAAAGCAATGAAAAAATTAATGATAGCTTGATTAAATATTTATTTTTCATATTAATATAATTACATTAAAGATTACTAATTTAATTACAAATCAAAAAAGGTATAAAAATGGAAATTGGAGATAAACTAAAAGATTTAGAGTTCAAAATTGATGATTCTAATATTATTAAAAATTCAGAGTTAACTAGTAAATACACTATAATTTATTTTTATCCAAAAGATGATACACCTGGCTGTACAAAAGAGGCTATTGATTTCAGTAGTAAAATAGAAGTATTAAAAAAAAATGATATATCAATTTACGGTATTTCAAAAGACTCTTCAGAAAAACATATGAAATTTATAAACAAGCACGGTTTAAAATTTGACTTAATAACAGATGAAAGTGGGCGTCTTTGTGAAAAGTTTAATGTGTGGGTTGAAAAATCTATGTACGGAAAAAAATATATGGGAATACAGAGAGCTACATTCTTAATAGATAGTAATCAAACAATAATTAATGTTTGGAGGAATGTGAAAGTTAAAAACCATGCAGATGAAGTATTAAATTTTATATTAGATTTAAATTAATTTAATTAATTGGTTTTCCAGAATATTATCAATCTTTCCATCAAGTACATTATTCACATCCGAAATCTCGAATTTTGTTCTATGGTCTTTGACCATAGTGTAAGGTTGCATTATGTAGGATCTTATTTGATTCCCCCAACCAATATCTCCCTTTTCAGTTCTATTTTTTTTATTTTCTTCTTCCTCTTTAGTAATTTGAAGTTCAAATAGTTTAGACTTTAAGAGATCAAGTGCAATTGTTTTGTTTCTATGTTGAGACCTGCTGCTTTGACACTGAACCACAATTTTTGTCGGAATATGTGTAATTCTAACAGCACTATCAGTTTTATTAACATGTTGACCACCTGCACCCGATGCTCTAAAAGTATCTATCTTTAGTTCTTTTTCATTAACGTCAATTTCAATTGTACTATCAATCTCAGGATAACAATAAACAGATGCAAAGCTTGTATGCCGTCTTGATTGAGAGTCAAATGGTGATATTCTAACAAGCCGATGAACACCATTTTCTAATTTTAACCAACCGTAACAATTTTCTCCTTCAATTCTAATTGCGATAGATTTAAATCCTGCTTCCTCACCTATATGTTGGTCAATTATAGTAACTTTATGTCCGGAATGTTCTGCCCATCGAGAATACATCCTGTAAAGCATCGCAACCCAATCTTGGGATTCGACTCCACCCGCACCCGAATTAATTTCTAAAATTACATTTTTAGAGTCAGCCTTACCTACCATTAAGGTTTGTATGTATTGAGAATTTAGAGATGATGTAAGAGACTCCAATTCTTTTTGTAATTCCTTTAGGAGTTCTTCATTTTTCTCATTCTGAGAGAGTTTAACTAATTCTTTTATATCAGAAAAGCTAGAACAATTATCATCAAATGAATTGAGAAAACCTTGAATATAGTTTCTTTTTTTTAAGTATTTTCCAGTTTTGTTATGGTCTGTCCAATTTGTCTGATTCTGTAAACTTTTATCAATAGTTTTTAATTCATCTCTGATTTTTTTTTTTTCAAACAAACCCCCTCAGGTTCTTAATCAAAACCTCAATTTTAGTTACTTGTTCTTCAATATCAAAATTCATTTAATAAAATCCTCTTAAGTCAAAATCTTTCTTTTGACTATTATTTTTTTCTACATCGTCAGTATTAAAAGTAGACTTAAAAGATTCTGTTATATAGTTTTCATTAGTTGGTTGTCCAGTGTAAAGATCTATATTCATAAACTTTATGGCTTGAGGAATTGCAAATGGTTTAGGTGTTTTATTTTTGTATATACTATTCATAAAATCATTAAATATAGGAGCTGCAACTTTTGAACCTGTTTCAAACCTACCAAGAGATTTAGGAACATCATAACCTACAAAAACTCCCACAGTAACTTCAGAATTAAATCCTATAAACCATGCATCTTGATTATCATTTGTAGTTCCGGTTTTTCCAGCCACCTGAAATTTGAAATTATTGATGTTTTTAGCTGTTCCTCTTTTTATTACTCCCATTAAAAATGATGTCATTTGATATGATGATTCTTCAGAAAAAACTCTTTGAGAATTATTTTTTATACTTGGTATTTCAATATTTTTTATGTCTGAAAAATTATTTTTTATTATTTTATCTACAATGCAATCTTTACATTCCCTGTTATCTCCCTTGAATAAAACCTTTCCTGTATTATCGTATATTACATCAATAATATTGGACTCGATTTTGTAACCGCCATTAGCTATTGAAGCATAGGCAGCAGTTATTTTTTGCAAAGTACTTTCTAATGAACCTAAAGAACTCGAAATTAAACTTGGGAAATCTTCATAAATTCCAAGTTTTTTTGAAATGTCAGCAATTTTTTTTAATCCAATTTGATCTGATAATCTAACTGTCATTAAATTTCTGGACTTTTCAATTCCCAGCCTTAGTGTACTTAAACCATAAAACTTATTACCATAATTTGTAGGCCTCCATACTCCTTTATTAGAATAATCATCAACAACAAAAGGTGCATCTAGGACTTTACTAATTGGTGTATAACCATTTTCAAGGGCAGTAAGATAAACAATAGGTTTAAAAGATGAACCAAGCTGTCTTTTTGCTTGAGTAGACCTATTAAATGATGATCCTGAATCGTAACCTCCAACCATTGCTAGTATCCGTCCAGTCGAGTTGTCCATAACAATCATGCCACCATTAACTTTAGGGATTTGTGATAAATTATATATTCCTTCTTTTTTATCTTTCTCCAGAACTAATACATCCCCAACTTTAATTTTATCTTTAAATTTTATTTGATCATCTTTCAGTAAATTTAAGTTTTCTTCTTTGAGCAAGATTTTTTGTTTGCTCTTAAGTAAAACCTCAATATTTTGTTTATTTACTTTCTGTACTAAACCCAAAAGATCATTATATAAACC
Organism: Candidatus Pelagibacteraceae bacterium; assembly: GCA_042090305.1. Lineage (GTDB taxonomy): Bacteria > Pseudomonadota > Alphaproteobacteria > Methylaequorales > Methylaequoraceae > TMED13. The sequence continues at coordinate 16,327 of JBELJQ010000027.1, forward strand.
ATTCGGCTTCTTGTATTCTAAAAACTTTTCATACATTTTCTTTTCATCACTCAAATTATCAATTGGACCTTGCCATTTTTTTCTTTTTGAGAATTGTTTTAATCCTTTCTTAAATGATTCTTCTGCTTGTAATTGAATTTCTTCATCTAAAGTTGTCATTATTGTCATGCCACCCTCATAAAGTTTTTTTTCTCCATACATTGAAATCATTTTTCTTCTTACTTCTTCCTTAAAGAATGAAGCTTTATCGTTTAAGATTTTTTTATTTCTATTCAAACTAATTGGCTTATTGAGCATCTCAGAATAAGTATCAATGTCTATAAACCTCTGATCAAGCAATCTTTTAAGAACCCAATTTCTTCTTTTAAGTGCTCTGATTGGATTTTTGTAAGGGTTATAATTTGAAGGAGCTTTTGGAAGTGCTGCTAGTAAAGCCATTTCATCTATATTTAGGTCACTTAAAGATTTATTAAAGTAATTGAGTGATGCAGAGGCTATTCCGTAGGAACCATTTCCTAAGTAAATTTCATTTAAATATAGTTCCATTATTCTTTCTTTGGTAAGTATTTTCTCCATTCTTAATGATAGAATTATTTCCTTTATTTTTCTCGAATAAGAAAGTTCATTTGTAAGAAGTAAATTTTTTGCGACCTGCTGAGTAATTGTAGATGCTCCCTCTGGTCTCTTATCACTAAATATTTTTAGTAAATTCTTTCCAAATGCTCTTAAAATTCCTTTAAAATCTACACCAATATGATTATAAAAGTTAATATCTTCAGATACTAAAAAGCAATTAATGAGCTTTAATGGTATTTGATTGTAATTAATAAAAATTCTATTTTCATTGGAATAGTCCTCAAGGAAGTTGCCATTAGTGGTAAATATTTTTGATACTAATCTCGGTTGATAATATGATAGTTTATCAAAATTTGGTAAATTTTTTCCGTAAATAAAAAAAACAAGAATTATAAGAAAAACACTTGATAGAATGCCAAGTAAAAAAAGCATCAGTATTCTTTTAAAAAATTTAATCATTTTATAATTTTAATTTAAATTCTTATCTTTCCAAACAAAATAATTAATGACAGCATCAGAAATTTTCTCAGCAATTTTATTCTGATAATTTTTTGTCAATAGTAATTTTGAATCAGTTTTATTTGAAAGATAACCCATTTCAACTAAAACTGACGGAATATCCAATGATTTCAACACAGCAAAACCGGCATACCTGTGAGTTCTATTTAATAAATTTATTTCACCTTCAAATGAATTTATTAAGTAATTAACTAATGAGCTTGATTGATTAAGCGTTTCTCTTTTTGTTAAATCTAGAAGAATATTTGTTACTTCAGAAGTTTCGTTTGATAAATCAACACCGTCAATTAAGTCAGATTTATTTTCTCTCCTTGCCAAAGCAGCGGCTTCCTTATCTGATGCTCTTTCAGAAAGTGTGTAAAATGATATACCACGAGTTCTCGGATTTTTATGATAATCTGCATGAAGAGAAATAAAAATATCGGCATTATTTTTTTTAGCTATTTTTGTCCTTGTTTTTAGTTTTAAATAATTGTCACTTGAGCGGGTTAATATTACTTCATAATTCGATTTTTTTTTGAACTTCTTTTTCAATATTTTTGCTACTTTTAAAGTGATATGTTTTTCAAAATTCTTATTTATTCCAATTGCGCCTGAATCTTTACCTCCATGACCAGGATCAATAACTATTGTTTTTTTTTTTATTTTCTGTAAAGAATAGTCAATAACTATTCTGGCATACTTATTTTTTTTTTTTTGTAAAAGGTAAATATTTGGTTTGAAGATTGGTCTATCAAAAATTAATGTTAATGTAATATTTGATTGGTTGAATAAAAGTTCTTTTAAATTGTTATTTTTTTTAAAGTTATCCTTAAATTTTATCTTTGTTTTAAAAGTAATTTCAATTTTATTGGGAAATGTTCTAGTATCAAATATAACATCATTTCTTAAATCCAATACAATCCTTTTTTTTTCCTCATTAGAACCATACCTTAAATTTACAAGTTCATTAGAAAATGATTGATTGAAATAGATTAAAAAAAGTAATATGAATTTTATAAAATTAATCAATTGTGAAAAAAAATAAAAGTTATACTATATATAGTGTTTTTTTTTAAAAAAAATCAATATATTCCAAATATTTTTTTGTGTATAATTATTTAATAAAGAATTTTAAAGGAAACCAAAGTTTATGAAAAAAATGTTAATCGATGCTGCAGAGAAAGAATCAGTAAGGGTTGCAATTATCAAAGATAACAGTCTTATTGATTATGAATCTGAAAAAATTAAAAATGAAAGAATTAAAGGAAATATTTATTTAGCTAAAATAATTAGGGTTGAACCTTCGTTGCAAGCTGCTTTTGTTGATTATGGAGGAAATAAACATGGATTTTTAGCTTACAACGAAATTCATCCAGATTATTTCAAAATTCCTACAGCAGATAAAAAAAAATTACTTGAACAAGAACTTGAAAGCTCAAGAAATATCACCCTCGACGATGAAGAAGAGGAGGAAGAAGAAAATGAAGAGTTTTTAGATGAAACAGTTCAAGAAGACCATCAATCAGAAACAAACATAAACCATAATATAACTAACAAGGGTTTTCTTAATAAGGTTTTTGACTTTTTTAATTACAAACCAATTGATGATTTTAATGCACCCAAGGTTAGAAAAAAAAGAAGATTTAAAACAAGAGAGAAGCCTAAACATGTAATCTTTCACAGGAAATACAGTATTCAAGAAGTAATTAAAAGTAATCAAGTTATTCTAATTCAAGTTGTAAAAGAAGAAAGAGGCAATAAAGGCGCGGCAGTTACAACCCGACTTTCGCTCGCTGGGAAATATTGTGTATTAATGCCTAACACAAATAAAGGTGGTGGCATTTCTAGAAAAATAATCGAAATAAAATTAAGAAAGAAACTCAAGGATATAGTCAGTAAATTAAATATAAAAAATGGTATGGGAGTTATAATAAGAACAGCAGGTCAAGTGATGGGTCTAAAGGAAATAAAAAGAGATTATAATTCTTTAATTAAGCTTTGGACTGAAATAACCTCAAAAACAATTAAATCAAATGCTCCCTGTTTAATTCATGAGGAGGATAATATTATTAAAAGGTCTTTGAGAGATTACTTCGATGCCTCATTTGATGAAATAGTTATTAATGATAAAGAAGCATTAAAGAAATCAAAAGAATTTGTTAAACAATTTATGCCCAATTCAATCAAAGCACTGAAGTTATATAAAGAAAAAAAATCTCTTTTTAGTTTACATCAAATTGAAAGTAAAATAATGGATATAAACAATCCAGTTGTTCATTTGAAATCAGGCGGTTACCTTGTTATCAACCAAACCGAAGCATTGGTAGCTATAGATATAAATTCTGGTAGGTATACAAAACAAAGGAATATAGAAGATACTGCATTCAAAACTAACCTTGAAGCTGCCGAAGAAATTAGTAAACAACTAAAAATAAGAGATTTAGCGGGACTAATTGTAATTGATTTTATAGATATGTTAGAGAGAAACCATAATATCAAAGTTGAGAGAAGAATTAGAGAACATATAAAAAATGATAGAGCAAGAGTTCAAGTTGGAAGAATAAGTAACTTTGGTCTCATGGAACTTTCCAGACAAAGACTCAAAGTTACAACTGATACTATGATGTCAAGTACTTGTAGCTATTGCAATGGTTATGGAAGTATTATTTCTCATGACTTTTTAATTCAACAACTTTTCAAAGTATGTAATGAATATTTAAGTAATAGAAGAATCAAAAATTTATATCTATTGTTAAATCAAAAAATGAGCCAAACAATGCTAGAAAGTATTAAAATTAAGGCACAAAATTTATCTAAATTAAAAATAATCGATTATAACAAACTTAGTGATCATGAATATATTATTTGTAATAATGATGAGATTTATCATAAAAATTGTCGAGATCATTTGGAATTAGAAAATTTTAAGGATACTCTCAAGCAACTCATCAAAAATAAACCTGTAATTAATAATTCTCATAATAATCGTGATATAAAAAAAGATGTTGGAAAAAACGTTGATATTAAAAACAACAAAACTGATCTAAAAAATGTAGAAGATGAAAAAAAAGTTATTGAAAAAGAATCAACAAAAAGAAAAAGTTTTAGAGAGAAAGCTCAAAAATTCAATTCTACTGACAAGCCAATGAAGAAAAATAAATCTAGAAATATAAATAAAAATCTTGGTATTATTTCCAAGAAAACTGATGAGGAAAAGAGACAAGGTTGGTGGACTCAATAATTTTTTTTATACCATTTCTTAAATTCACCCAGACCATCAACTACAATATTATGATTTGAAGAAAACGATACTCTTATAGTTTTATGTCCATTTTTTTTATCAAAATCAATACCAGGAGTAATTGCCAACCCATACTTTTTTAAAAGAATATCACAAAGTTCTGTTGAATCTATTTTCAACTTACTTATATCGATATAATAATAAAAAGAGCCAGCAGGAATAGTAAATTGTAATAGAGGCATATCATTTAAAATTTTATTACAGGACTCCCTATTTTTTTTATATTTAACAACAATTTTATTTAATTCGTCAATACAATCAAAAACTTTTAATGCTGCATACTGGGCAATGTTTCCTGACGAAATAAATAAATTTTGAGAGAGTTTTAAAAGGTTATCCTTTAAAATTTCTGGCACAATAACCCAACCCAATCTCCACCCAGGCATACAGAAATATTTAGAGAAACTATTTATTACAATTGCATTATCACCAAAGTTTAATATGGAAGGAACCTTTTTTTCAAATATAATTCCATGATAAATCTCATCTAAAATAAGTTTTATTTTTTTTTTTTTACAATAATTGTAAATATATTCAAGTTCACTACTTGAGAAAACCTGTCCGTTTGGATTATTGGGGTTAGATATAATTACACCATCAACATTTTGAAACTGTTCAATTTTATTTAAATTAACTTCGTTAATATTATTTGAGTAAATTTCCACTACATCTATATTTAGGCATTTAAGAATATTTCTATAAGCTGGATATACAGGGTTAAAAACTACAACCTTTGAACCTGGATCAAAATTTACTAAAAAAGAAAGTAAAAATGCTCCAGAGGAACCAGTGGTTATAAATATTCTATCTGCAGGAATTCTTACACTATAGTTGTCTATATAATATTCAGCAATTCGCTCTCTTAATTCTAAGATACCATTTGATGGAGTATAACCAGGAATTTTAAGCTTAGATAACTTAGATACTTCTTTTAAAACTAATTTTGGGGTTAACATTTGGGGCTCACCTAATTCAAGGTGGAAAATTTTTTTTTTATTGGATTCCATTTTTTTGGCTTTTTGTAGTAAATTCATCACATGAAATGGAGAAATATTTGACCTAGCTGATGGTTTGTAAAATTTATTTGTCATATTTGGTTTAAGTATATTTAATATAATTATGAGATTACTAATTACTTTGATAATAGTCACATTTTTTTTTAAAGATACTTATTCTCAAAGGCTAAAAATCATAAGAGACGCAGAAACCGAAAATTTGCTTATTGATTTAAGCAAAATCTTAACAAAAGACACTCATCTTGAGGGTGAAAAATTAAAATTTTATATA
>JBELJQ010000028.1:0-21012 GCA_042090305.1 Candidatus Pelagibacteraceae bacterium
GCGGTGAGAGGATCGAACTCCCGACATCCACGGTTTAAACGTGGCGCTCTCCCAGCTGAGCTAACCGCCCCAAATAAGTTGTAATTTGTGTTATAAAATATTTTAGTTTTTTTTTAAAGATTTATTTTTATTCTTATGAGATATTCTATCAGCTATTATGAAAAATAAATTAAATGAATTACAATCAAAGATTGTGAAATGTAAAAAATGTTCAAGGCTTGTGAGTTTCAGAAATAAAATAGCTCAAGAAAAAACAAGAAGATTTGCTCATGAAAATTATTGGGGTAAACCAATTACCGGGTTTGGAGATCCCAATGCCAAGATAGTTTTTGTGGGTCTGGCTCCAGCTGCCCATGGTGGTAATAGAACCGGGAGAGTCTTTACCGGTGATAAATCTGCAGAATTTTTATTTAAATGTTTATTTAAAATTGGTTACAGTAATCAACCATATTCAAATAATGTCAAAGATGGATTAAAATTAAATAATGCTTATTTGACTACAGCTCTCAAATGTGTCCCTCCACAAGATAAACCCACATCTGAGGAGTTAAGAACTTGTTTTAAGTTTTTTCATAAAGAAATTGAAATTTTAAGTAAGATAAAGGTGGTGGTTTGTCTTGGAAGAATTGCATTTGACACTTGCGTAAAAGCATTTGAACTAAACAAGAGAGATTACCAATTTAGTCACGGTAAAATACAATCTATAGATAATAATTTTTATCTAGCATCGAGTTATCATCCGAGTCCTAGAAATGTGAATACAGGTCGCTTAAATGAGGAAAAGATGTTGAAATTTTTGAGAGATTTAAAAATGTTGGAGATCACATCTAATTAAAGATGTGACCTATTAGTTCTTATCGGTTTAATTTAATGATTCTTTTAAACTTTTGCCAGCCCTGAATTTGGGCACATTAGCGGCTGGAATTTGTATTTCAGCACCTGTTTGTGGATTTCTTCCAGTTGTTGCTTTTCTTTTGGTTACTAAAAAAGTGCCAAATCCTACTAGTCTTACATCTCCACCACCCTTTAATTCAGAAGTAATTGTATCAATAACTGATTCTACAGCTTTGGCGCTGTCCGATTTGCTCATGCCAGTGTCATCAGAAACTTTGTTAACTAACTCATTCTTATTCATGTTGCCCCCTTATTTAAGATTAAATCATGATAATTTACAATACTATATTAACATAACGAGTAGTCAAACACATTTTTATTAATGTCTTAATGAGTTTTCCTTAGGGTTTATAGGTTTTTTTGTAATATTAACTTCATCTTTTTTCTTCACCTTATATGGTAAGATTTTTGAAGTGAAGGCTTTTTTTAGAATTTCCGTAGCATTATCAATAAAATGAATCTCTATCTTATCAAGTATTTCTTTTTCGTTTATGTCAGCTAGATCCTTCTTATTCTCTTTTGGAATTATTACCTCTTTTATACCACCGCGCACTGCAGCTAAGAGCTTTTCCTTTAGACCACCTATTGGAAGAACTCTTCCCCTAAGAGTTATTTCACCTGTCATGGCGATATCATTTTTAATTGACACACCTGACAATGCAGAAACTATAGATGTAAACATTGCTATCCCTGCTGATGGACCATCTTTTGGAGTTGCTCCCTCTGGAACATGTACATGGATATCATGTTTTTCAAAAATTGAAGACGGTATTCCAAACTTTTCTGAATTGGAATGAACAAAACTTTGAGCAGCTTGAACAGACTCTTTCATTACATCACCAAGTTTACCAGTATAAATTGCTTTACCCTTACCAGGCATAATTACGGACTCTATTTGTAATAACTCACCGCCAACTTCTGTCCATGCAAGGCCAGTGCAAACTCCAATCAATGATTTATTCTCAATTTCACCAAATTTAAATTTCTTAACACCCAAATAAGCGTCTATATTTCTTTTTGAAATTGAAACTGTTCTCTTTTTTTTTACAATTATATTTTTTAATGCCTTTCTTAATAACTTTGAGATTTCTCTTTCAAGACTCCTAACTCCAGACTCTCTAGTGTAGAACTTCACAATACTCTCGATAGCAGACTCTGCAACCTTGACTTCGCTGGGTTTCAATCCGGTTTCCTTTACTTGCTTTGGAAGAATGTACTTACTGGCAATTTTCATTTTTTCATTTTCTGTATAACCAGAAATTCTTATAACTTCCATTCGGTCAAGAAGCGGTTGAGGAATATTAAGCGTGTTAGCGGTAGTTATAAACATTACATTTGAAAGATCGTAATCAACTTCTAAATAATGATCATTAAAATTAGTATTTTGTTCTGGGTCAAGTACTTCGAGTAATGCAGATGCTGGATCTCCACGCCAGTCAGCGCCGACTTTGTCAACTTCATCTAAAAGAAATAGAGGGTTTGAATATTTAGACTTTTTCAGGTTTTGGATTATTTTACCTGGCATGGAACCAATATAGGTTCTTCTGTGTCCTCGTATTTCAGACTCATCACGGATTCCGCCTAAAGAAAATTTTAAAAAAGTGCGCCCCAATGATTTAGCTATAGATTTGCCCAAAGAGGTTTTACCAACACCTGGGGGGCCTACAAGACATAGGATTGGTCCTTTCGGTTTATTTACTCTAGACTGAACTGCTAAATATTCTATTATTCTTTCTTTCACCTTTTCTAAACCATGGTGATCCTTATCTAAAACTTTTTGTGCTTTATTCAAGTCGATGTTAACTTCAAGGTTTTTATTCCAAGGAATAGATGTGAGCCAATCCAAATAATTTCTTACAACAGTTGCCTCCGCAGACATTGGACCCATATTCTTAAGTTTTTTTAATTCGGCCTTAACTTTATTCTTTGCTTCATCACTAAACTTGATTTTCTTAATTTTTTCTTCAATTTCGTTAATCTCGTCTTTAACATCGTTTGTGTCACCGAGCTCTTTCTGTATTGCTTTAATTTGCTCGTTCAAATAATACTCTTTTTGTGTTTTATCCATTTGTTTTTTAACTCTCCCTCTTATTTTCTTTTCGACTTGGAGAACACCAATTTCTTGGTCAATGAATTCAATTATTTTGTTAAGTCTTTCCTTCACAGATGAGGTTTCAAGTAAAGATTGCTTATCTGAAAGTCTTATATTTAAATGTGCCGCCATCGTATCAGCGAGCTTATTATGGTCATTAATTTGATTTAAACTTACTAGCAATTCGGGTGGTACTTTCCTGTTTAATTTAACATAACTTTCAAATTGACTCATTGCAGTTCTGGACAATGCATCCACTTCCTTATCTGCATTTGATTTACTGGGAACTAAATCAATATATGACTCGAAGAAATCATTATTATCGACAAAATGTGAAATTTTAGCTCTATCCAGGCCTTCTACTAGAACCTTAACAGTGCCGTCTGGCAACCTCAAAAGTTGAAGTATCGAAGCAACAGTACCGAAATTGTATATATCCGAGGTCTGAGGATCATCGACATTTGCATCTTTTTGAGCAACTAAAAATATTTCTTTTTCATTTTTTTCAGCAAAGTCAAGAGCTTTTATTGATTTAGAACGACCAACAAATAATGGAACAATCATATTTGGAAATACAACTATATCTCTCAGTGGAAGAACACAAAATGAATCTTTATAACTTACCATTAGGCCTTTTTATTAATAATTTTACTAGGTTTATCGTAAATAAAGAGTGGTTTCGAGGCTTTTTCGACAGCTTCGGCGTTAACTACAACTTCATTTACTCCTTCCATACCTGGTAAATTAAACATGGTATCTAACAGTATATTTTCAAGTATTGATCTTAAACCTCTGGCACCAGTATCTCTTTCGATAGCTTTTTTAGCAATAAGTGATAGTGCATCATCAGTAAAGTTTAATTTGACCCTATCAAAATCAAATAGCTTTTTATATTGTTTAATCAAAGCGTTCTTAGGTTTTGTGAGTATTTCAATAAGACTTGGTTCATCTAAGTCGTCTAATGTGGCAATCACAGGTAATCTACCAACAAATTCGGGTATCAAACCAAACCTCAATAAATCCTCAGTTTCAAGTTTTTTCAAAATTGAACCAATGTTCTTCTCATTTTTATCTTTTACCTCGGCTTCAAATCCTATGCTTGACTTGTCACCTCTTCTTGAAATAATTTTATCAATACCTGCAAATGCACCTCCACAAATAAACAATATATTTGTTGTATCAACTTGGAGAAAATCTTGTTGTGGATGTTTTCTTCCACCCTGAGGTGGAACAGATGCAACAGTTCCTTCCATGATTTTAAGCAATGCTTGCTGAACACCTTCACCAGATACATCTCTAGTAATTGAAGGGTTGTCTGATTTCCTACTTATTTTATCAACTTCATCAATATAGACTATACCTCTTTCAGCTCTTTCAACATTGTAGTCAGCAGCTTGTAATAACTTTAAGATAATGTTTTCTACATCTTCACCAACATAACCAGCTTCTGTAAGAGTCGTTGCATCTGCCATTGTAAATGGCACATCAATTATTTTAGCTAGAGTTTCTGCAATCAATGTTTTTCCTGATCCAGTTGGACCCACTAAAAGAATATTTGATTTTGATAACTCAACTTCCAAATTAGCAGAAGAATTATTTATTCTTTTATAATGATTGTGAACCGCTACGGATAAAATTCTTTTTGCATCCTCTTGTCCGACCACATAATCATTTAACAAGTTGTAGAGCTCTTTGGGAGTTTCAACACTTTCTGATTTTGGCGAAGAAACGACTTTATTTTCTTCTTTTATGATATCCATACACAATTCAACGCATTCATCACAAATGAAAACAGTTGGACCTGCAATGAGTTTTCTTACTTCATGTTGACTTTTCCCGCAGAAACTACAAAAAAGAGTGTTTTTATTATTTTTTGATTCAACCATTAGACTACCTTATAATTTCAGAATATTTAAATCTCTGCAACCTTTATTCCAAAATAAAAAATATTTTAACCTTTTACATTAGGCCTTTCTGAAACAACTTTGTCAACGATACCAAATTTTTTTGCTTCATCTGCATTCATAAAATAATCTCTATCCATCATTTTTTCAATTGTATCTAAAGATTGATTAGTGTGTCTTTCATAAATTTTATTAAGACTCTTTTTCAAATTAAGAATTTCTTTAGCATGAATTTCAATGTCTGAAGCTTGACCTTGAACTCCACCTGATGGCTGATGAGTCATTACTCTCGAGTGAGGTAAACAATATCTTTTACCCTTTTTTCCTGCTGCAAGTAAAAGTGAACCCATACTTGCTGCCTGTCCAATACATACGGTTGATACATCAGGTTTTATGTACTGCATAGTATCATAAATTGCTAGCCCAGATGAAACAACACCCCCAGGCGAGTTTACATATAAAAATATATCCTTTTTAGGATCCTCAGATTCTAAAAACAAAAATTGTGCACATATTACACTCGACACTGCATCATTTACTTCGCCAGTAAGAAATATTATTCTTTCTTTTAATAATCTTGAAAAAATATCATACGATCTTTCTCCACGGTTAGTTTGCTCTACCACCATTGGTATTAATGAACTCATATCTATTTTGCTCCTTTTCTCTGTTGTTCAATTAATTGTTTTTCATCTTTAAGAAAATCAGATTTAAATAATTCTTCAATAGAACATTTTTTTTCTTTTTTGTTACAACTGTTAACTGTGTATAACATTACTTTTTCCTCGAGAGCTACTCCTCTTAAATTTTGCATTAAATTAGGGTTATTTTTATAAAACTCAACAACTTGCTTTTCCTGACCAGGATATTTACTTGCTTCATTTACCACTGCTTTTGTTAAATCAGAATCATCGACAGATATATTGTTTTTCTCTGCTATTGAATTAATAATTAAACCTAATTTCACTCTTTTTTCAGCTAGTTTCCTTACTTCTTTATCATCAGGTTTTTTATCACTAGATTGAGATTTTAAATAATTTAACTCTTGCTCTATCATCTTGGATGGAATGTCAAATTTAAATGATTTAAGGAGATTTTCACTTGCCTCTCTTCTCATTTTAAGATTTGAAAGTGTTGAAAAATCTGTTTGCATTTTTTCCTGTATTTTTTTTTTTAATTCATCAAGATTTTTTTCACCCACCTCCGTAGCAAGTTTATCATCAATATCGACTTTTTTGACTCTTTCTTGTATGTCTTTAATATTGACTTCAAACTCAGCATTTTTTCCCGCGAGATTTTTTGTTCCGTAATCATCAGGAAACTTAACATTTAGAATTTTGGTTTCACCTATACCTAGTCCAACCATTTGCTCCTCATATCCTGGAATGTATTTATTTGATCCCAGAACAACGGTTTCATCTTTACCGGAACCTCTTTCAAATTCCTTTTTATTAATTTTTCCGATGTAATCAAACAGAACAAGATCTCCATTTTTACATTTTCTTTTTGATTTAAGAGGAATAAATCTTTCATGTTTCTTTGCTATATCTGATAGAGAATTATTGATATCATTATCGGATATTTGTAAATTTGATTTTTCTAGTGTAATTTTTTTTAAGTCAAATATGGGTATCTCTGGCATAAGCTGAAAACTTACGTTCAAAACCATATCATCTCCTTCTTCAAATTTTTCAATATTTACTTGAGGTTGAATTGCAGGTTTAAGTTTTTTATCTATAACTGCCTTTGTAAGATTTTTATTAATAATTTTATCAGTTATTTCAGGTAAAATGTTTTTAGAATATCTTTTTTTTATTTCAGATAAGGGAACTTTACCTTGTCTAAAACCTGGAATCTTTACTTCCTTTTGTAACTCAATGTATTTTATATCCAGCTCTGAATTTATTTCAGAGGCAGGAATTATGATTTTCCATTCAACATCAAGGTCTTTTGTTTTTTTTAATTCTTCTATTTTCATATACACCTACTTGGTACGGGCGGAGGGACTTGAACCCACACGACAAAAGTCACTAGAACCTAAATCTAGCGCGTCTACCAATTCCGCCACGCCCGCATAAATCAGTCTATAAAAAACACCATTATTACTTTTAAATCAATTATTTTTTTTTAATAAATTTAATGTTTGAGGAATTAAATCAATAAAATCTTCAACGATAGTTTTATTTTTACTCTGAGAAATAATTCTTTGAATAAGTATTGCACTTAAAATTGATTCCTTTATTTTATAACCTTGAGCTATCAGTCCGGAAATTAATCCACATAACATATCCCCAGTTCCCGCTGTCGCAAGTGAGTTTGATGCACCATAATCAACATAAACCCTTTCATCAGGAAAAGCTACTACAGTATCATTACCTTTTAAAACAACTGGATTATTGATTAATTTTGAAGCGACCAGACAGTTGAAAATTTTTGATTTGTTGAGTTTATATTCGAATATTCTTTTGAATTCACCGAGATGAGGAGTAAGAATGACGTTATCCTTTTTACTAAGTAAAGTATGAAGTTTTTTTTTATTATCTTTGAAAATACTGATAGCATCTGCATCTATTATTATGGGTTTTTTAAAATTCTTAAGAATATATTCTATTTTATTAGCACTGTATTTCTTGCCTAATCCAGGACCAATTACTAATACATTTTTATCATCCAAGGACTTTTTTTTGTAAGTATCTAAAATAGTGCCATAATCTTTGATATTATAAAATTTCAAATTTACTTCATCAGTTACAATTGTTGACAATCCTGCACCAATTTTTCGTGCAGATTTTGAAACTATATATGATGCACCAGGCATTTTACCTCCAACCACAAGAACGTGACCTTTGTGATATTTATTGATATCAATTTTAAAAAATTTTGATTGGATATTAATCATTTCTTTATTAATAAGTTCAATATTTGGGATAAGCATTTTAGGAGGCTTAAGTCCCAAACTTAATAAGTGAATATCCCCCATATACTGTTTAGCTGGTAATAAAAAATGAGCTGGTTTATAAAAGCCCATCACTAATGTTTCATCAGCATTAATAAATCCCCCACGAGAGTTTCCAGAATCGCCATCAAATCCACTTGGCAAATCAATTGAAATTACTCTTTTTTTTGAACTATTTATTAACGAAATAAGATTCTTGAATTTGAGGTCTAATTTCCTATTTAGACCTACTCCAAAAATACAATCAAAAATTATATCACATTTCACAATTAATTTCTTTAGTTTTTCGAAATGACTGTCATTAGTAAAGTTTACTTTATAATATAATACTTGCTGTTTTTTTATAAGTTTTGATGTTTCAGTTCCATCTTTTCCATTATTACCATTTCCACAAATAAAAAGTATTTTTTGGTTTTTAAATTTTTTGTTTATAAAATTCAGTATTTGATTTGATGCAATATTAAAGATTTTTTTTCTAGAATTTTTAATAATAAACTCTTTTTCTGAATCGATTACTTGAGAAATTGTTAGAATTTTGTATTTATACATAATGAACTTTTTTTATATTCTTATATTAATTCTTTTTTTTACAAATTTACAAGCTACTGTGATAGTAAATTCTGTTATAAAACTAAAGGATAACGTTCCTGAAGAATGTGGATTAGCATTTATAGACAAAGATGGAAAATTTAATGGAGAATTAGTTATAAAAAAACATGATTCACAGAACACTTTAACAGTATTTTCAGTTATTCATAAAGATTCGCAAGTTAAATCAGCTAATGTTAAAACTTTTTCAAAAGATATTTTAAAGATTTTAAAAAAAGAAAACTTAGAAAAAGATTTATTTAAAATAGAAAATGTAACACAAAACAATGATATGACAAAATTTTTTCAAGAAATTTTAATTAATGGTGGTAGGTTTTTTATAAACAATGATACTTATGAAATAATCGGGCCTATTGATTCAAAAGTCAGGTTAGAGTATCTTTTCTGTACAGGTGAAATGTTTTTACCCAACTATGAGAAGAAATGAACAAAATTACACTCAAAAAAATTAAAAAAATTCTTTCCTTACCCCTCAATGACCTAATTTATAAGGCTCAGACTATTCACAAGAAATCTTTCCCAAAACTTGATATTCAGTTAGCGTCTCTTCTCTCAATAAAAACTGGTTCGTGTCCAGAGGATTGTAAATATTGTCCACAATCAGCTCATTATAATGTGAACCTGAAAAAGGAGAAGTTAATAAATATCGATTTAGTTAAAAAAGCAGCTAAAAAAGCTAAAGAGAATGGAGCCGAGAGATTCTGTATGGGAGCAGCTTGGAAAAAATTGAGAGACGGAGAAGACCTAGATACAGTTATTAAAATGATTAAAGAGGTTAAATCTCTTAATCTAGAAGCATGTGTTACACTCGGAACAATTACAAAAAAACAGGCTAATCTTTTAAAAGAAGCTGGATTAGATGCTTACAATCATAATATCGATACATCCCCAGAGTTTTATAAAGAAATAATCACAACTAGAACGTTTGAAGAGAGGTTGGAAACAATAAACAACGTACAAAAAGCAGGTATCAGTGTATGTTCTGGTGGAATAATAGGTATGGGAGAATCATGGCACGATAGGGCAAGAATGATTGAGGTTTTAGCAAACCTTCAACCACAACCCGAAAGTATACCGATCAATTCACTTGTCCCAGTAGAAGGAACACCCCTAGAAAATAGGAAGAAAGTTAACTCGCTAGAAATGGTTAGAATAATAGCCTCAACGAGAATAATTTTGCCGAAATCTAGGATTAGATTATCCGCAGGTAGAAAAGAACTGTCTAATGAGGCACAGTTACTGTGTTTTATTGTCGGAGCAAACTCTATATTTTATGGCGATACCCTTTTAACAACCGATAATAATGATATGAAAAGTGATAAAGAACTAATTTCTCAATACAATAATCCTGAAGAGAATATCATCAATTCGATAGATTTATAAAACCATTCCTATTTGGCATTTGAACACCAGATAAATATTCTTTATTTATTATTTTTCTATCATAAAGATCATTTATATTTAACAAGTATGCTGTTAGTGAATAGACTTCGCTGTCTGAAAAGTAATCATTATTTGAATTTCTTTTAGCCCTATTAATATAATCAAAAATTTTTGGCGCATAAGGCCAGAAATTTCCAATAGATTTAGATATTCTATCACCTGTAAGATCTGATTTTCCTACAAGCTCTGGTGCAGTTAACCCTTCTCCAGAGTATCCATGACACTCGCTACAATTTTTTTTATATATTTTCTCTCCCACTTCGATAGAACCATTAGCATTTGGAAGATTTGAGCCATCTATTTCAATTGTAATTATATCTTTACATTGTAAATTTGAATAAAAAAAAAAAATGGCAATTAAATTAATTATAAACATGCACGACCTGACCATCTTTTTTTATCTTCCAAGAAGTAATACCATTAAAATGATAATACGCATTTTTTCCTAATTTTTTTATTATATCTTTTCTTGATGGTTGAACTTGATTTTTAATGTCAATGCATCTTGATTGGATAATCACAGTATCTCCATTCCATTTAAAATTATAATTGAACCTAACAAAAGTTTGATTTTTAGAACTTAATTGGGCATTCTGCCAAGAAATTCCACCATCAGTAGATACTTCAACTTTTTTTATTAATGAAGAACCAGACCAAGCCAAACCTGATATTACAATTTGACCTTGCTGAATAGTACTTCCAAACGTAGGGGATGTAATGATTGATTTTAAACCCATTAAAAAACTATATTGTCTTGATTTTCCAGAGGTCAGTAAATCGGTATATCTTGATGTCTCGTTTCTTGTATAAGCAGGACCATATCTAAACTTAATTTTATTTAACCATTTTACATGGGTTGATCCTTCCCAACCAGGTATTATAAGTCTTAAAGGATAACCTTGTTCTGGTCTAATTGGTTCTCCATTTTGATATAAAGCTAGCAAACTATTTTTTTTTAATACCTTTATCGGCAGGCTTATATTATAAGTTCCTTTATCAAAACTTGAAAATTCAATCCAAATGTTTTTCTTTTTTTTGTAGTCTTTTATTAGCTTTGACACAAAACTTTCCAAAGGTATTCCAGTCCACTCAGAAATTGAAAATAAACCGTGTATATAGTCAACAGAGGTTTTTACTGGATCTTTATTATAAAGAACATTTGAATTGCCTCCACATTCAATGAATGTTTTAATTGTTTTTAAATTATATTCTCTAAGTAGGTCGATCGAATATTCAATTTTATCTCCATTTAAACTTTCAATTTGAAGGTAATATTCATTTGGATTTTTTAAAGGAACTCCATAATGGTGCCGTTCAAAATGGAGTCCATTAGGCGTTATACTCCCTGCTAATTTACTTAAAGGGGAATAGCTCACTCCATTTCCAGAGTAGTTTGGGTTTGATATAATCCACCTAAAGATTCTTTCAAATTTACTTGGTTGTCCATAACTTCTAAACCCTGCCTTTTTTTCAAAATCAGATACAACAATATCAGATTTTACTTTTTTAAAGCATAGAGTCGGAATTATAATACTGAATATAAATTTAAAAAAATTTCTTCTAAACTTCATTTTATACTAAATATTTTTTTTTTTGTTTCATGGCTTGAAAGTTGCAACTTTAATAAACAGTTAATGTTTATTATATGTAATTTATATGGCCAGATATTTTAAATCAATAAATAAAAAAAGTGTTCAAATTGATGTATTTCATGGATGGGATGTAAAACTTAAAAAGTGGTTTATAGACATTAAAATGTCTGGTTTTACTGGCGGTAACATTAAGCAATTATTTACCACTCAGAACAGCTATAACACCTTCATTAAAAAATTTTTAAATTAATCAATTTATCTTGTATATTTCTAGTATGAAATATAAAAAAACATTTGAAATTGTTTTGTTTCAACCCGAAATACCTCCAAATACTGGTAATATTATAAGACTTTGTGCCAACACAGGTTCCAGATTACATATAATTAAACCTATAGGCTTTGATATTGGAGAAAAAGCAATGAGAAGAGCAGGAATGGATTATCTAAAAAAAGTAGATATACATGTTTATCATGATTTAGATGATTTTATTGAAAATAATAAATTTAAGAGACTTTTCCTAGTAACAAAGTTTGCAGAAAAACTATATAATGAATACTTATATAAAATTGGTGATTATTTTATGTTTGGTTCTGAATCATCTGGATTTACTGATGAAGTATTCAAAAAATTCAAAAATCAAAAAAAAATTCTAATTCCAATGCTTCCTAATAGTAGAAGTTTGAACCTTTCTAACTGCGTTTCGATTTGTATATACGAAGCATGGAAACAAAATAATTTTAACTACCTTAAGATAGTAAAATAAACATCTTTTATACTTTTACTGGAATGAAAAAAGGATACTTTTTTAAATTCCTCTCTAAGCTTGCAGAGAGTTAATCCAAAATTAGCATAGTATATGTTATTTTTTATATAACTATTTTTTTTTGTATATTGGAGATTAAAAATTAAAGCTTTTCTTGATTGAGAAAAACATTTTTTTAAGTTAAAAAAAATATAATTTTCCCAATTCTCAAGATTATCTGTTACCGCATAATTATACGTGCCAGATATTATGGTTACATCAGACTTCCTTTTTGGAAAATAAGAACAATCAAAATAATTTGATGGATATTTTTTTTTACAATAATCAATGAGCTTTGCGTTTATGTCATATCCTGAATAAGTGAATTTGTCTTTTTTATGATTTAGGAAATTAAGAAAAGATGCGTATCCACAACCAATATCAGCTATTTCAATTTTAATATTATTTTTAATTCTTTCTTTTAGTAATTTATAAATAATATCAAACCTACTATATTGAGATTTTTTTGAAACCCAAAACAATCCATACGGAGTAAAACCATACTTTTTAAGATTTTGGTTATAAGTTTGGTTCAATAAAGAATTAAAATAAATATTTTTGAATTTTATCATACTCATCGTATTTTAAAATTTTGGGTCATTTTTAATAGGTGTGTTTTTTTTTGGAACCTTTCTATAAGATATTAAATCAATCCATTTTCTGAAACAGTATATAATAAATGGGTCACATTTCTTTAATTTTTGTTTAAGTAAATCATTAGGGATAAAAACAACTTCAGAATTTTCAATTGCCTCAGCTGAAATTTGTCTTAAATTAGATTCGAAAAGTATATACCATGCACCAAAAGTATCACCTTTAGAAATTTCACCAATATGTTCAATGATATTCTGTGAATAATGTTTTTTCTTCAACTCAATTGAACCTGACACAACCACATAAGCTCCATCAGCAATTTGGCCTTGAGGGAAAATTACTTCACCCTTCTTGAATTTTTTTACTTCAAAGGAAGATTTAAGATTATTTAAATCGATATCATTTAACATTTTTTCACTATGAAATATCTTAAAACTTTATTATATTAGTGTAAACGCAATTAAATTATAAATATGAAGATTATCAACTTAGCTATTAAAGGTGCATTCATAACGGGTGTGATTGCAACAGGTGCTTTTTTTACAGGGGCTGCAATTGGAGTTTTAATAAATAAAGATAAAGCTCTAAACAAGTTCAAAAAAATGCAAATAAAGAAAAATAAATCCGCATCAACTAAATGACTTGAATAATAATTAATATTGATTATTTTACCTGTAACTGGAGATAAAATATGAAAAATTTATTAGTTATGTTAGTAGTCTTGTTTTCAATGATTTCTTTCGCTGGAAGCTCTTTCGCAAATCATTGTAGCGGTGGCCATGAAGAAATTAAAGATACTAAAGATTCTTCTACAGAAGACACAAAAGAAACAAAGTCTAATTAGTTAAAGGCAGCTAGTCTGCCTTTATTCAATGTTCAAAATACCAAATAAAAAAAACGCAGAAGCAGTCCTTAATAACTTTATTAAGAACGGATTAAGTTCCTACGCTTATAAACGGAACTATGATTATGGGCGTGATGAAAATTTTAATGTATCAAAACTATCACCTTTTATAAGAAAGAGGATTCTTCATGAAAAGGATATAATAAAATTCAGTTTAAGATACTTTAGGTATCAAAACATTGAAAAATTTATCCAAGAAGTGTTTTGGAGAGTTTATTGGAAAGGTTGGCTGGAAGGAAGACGTCAAGTATGGAAAGATTATCTAGCAAATCTTAAAATACTAAAAAAAAAAAAATTTAACTCTTATTTGATGAAAAATTATGAAAAAGCACTTTCAGGTAAAACAGGTATTAATTGTTTTGATAGTTGGGTGAATGATTTACTAAAATATGGATATCTTCATAATCATACTAGAATGTGGTTTGCAAGTATCTGGATCCACACTCTTCGTATTCCATGGGAGCTTGGGGCTAATTTTTTTTTCGAAAATCTTTTTGATGCAGACCCAGCATCAAATACTTTATCATGGCGATGGGTTGCTGGTTTACAAACACAGGGTAAAGCATACCTAGCTAAAAAGGATAATATTGAAAAATTTTCTCATTTCAAATTCTATAGTAATATACCGTTAGCCAATCTTCCTATAAATATTGATTTTAAATCATATGAGTTTAAAAATTCTACTTTTCCGGAGAAAAGAATAAAAGATAATGATTTCTTCATAATTAGTAAAAATAACTTAATATACTCCGAAGAACAAATTGAGTTGCTCAAAAGATTACAGGTGATTCTAATAAGAAATGAAGTTCAAGTAAGCGGTTCACCAAATAAGAAAAAATTTAATCAAATCGCAATTTCAGAATATTTAAATTATCTTAATGATAATAAAATTACATTTAAAATATTAACTAATCTATCTACCATTAAAAATGCGTTAAAAGAAACACCCACACATAGTATTTTCTCAAATTATCCTGGGATTGGTTATGAACATGATAACTTTGAAAGTTATAGAAAAGACGGTATCGATATTAATTATATATTTGATGATTTTGACATGATGTGTTGGCCGCACGCAAAGGCAGGGTTTTTCAGGTTTAAATTAAAAATTCCAGAATTCATTGAATCGTTCATTGATTAATTGTTAAAATAATACGATCTTTTAGTTTATTCATATAGACTTAAATTGAAAAATATCAAAGATGAAAAGATATAGACTTTATATATTCGCTTTTTTAATGTCCTTTTGTACAAGTACATTTGTGTCTTTATTTATTATTTTACTTAAAGTGGGATTAAATAGTAATTTTTTAGTATCATGGTTCGAACGTTTTATAATAGCATGGCCGGTAGTATTTTTGTGCATTCTATTTTTTGTACCAAAGATCAATGACTTTTTAGATAAGTTATCAAAGAAAAATTAAAACCTTTTAGATATCTTTACCGCTAGTGAAGAACCTTGCATAATAATGATTCCCCAAATTTTAGTTAAGACACCAAAATCATTAAATTTGTCATATGCTTCATTTTTATGCTCCACTTCATCATTCATTAAATTCTTTATTAATTTATGTAAGTGCAAATGTTCTTTATCATTCTCTAAAATGTTAATTTGCTCTAAATAATGTTTTTCAACAAATTTTTCTACGTAGTAAATAGTAGTAAAAATAAATTTTTTTCCAATCAAACTTGGAACTAGTCCTGTCATATAACCAAAAATTTTCCATAGCATTAATAGTTTACTATTATCATTTTCATCGAGTACTTTACAAATTTCTTTCAAGTGATTTTGTTCCGTTTTTAAATGTTTTTTTGCAAAATTTAAAACATCTCTATCGTTTGAAAATTTTAGAATAGCTTTATAAATAAAAACTGCACCTGTTTCTCCAGCGTGATTAGACCTAAAATGTGGAACTAAATGGGTTGGTATTAATTTACTGTGGGACTTCATTACTTATTTGATAATTAGTTGTATATTATAGCATGATATTAATATGTAACTTATACTTAAATTAACCACATAAAATTTAGAAATCACCAGGATTAAGTGACAGCGTAATATATTTACTATTGAGGGTTAATGGCTTCAAGAGCATCTCTTCGTGCTCCTTGGGACTCCACATCAGAAATATCGATTCTTCTCAACCATTTTCTAATAAGTTCCATTTCATCATCATTTAAACTATCCTCTGTTGAAAGAACTTTTTCCCAAACGAATTCAACTAAATCATATTTTTCTCTGTAAACTTCAACTTGTTCAACTTTTTTTGTAATTGACTCTGTCATTTTTTTCTCAAGAATAACACTTGCTGCATTTGCTGTAATACCAAACTGGTTACTTAATATACTTCTTAGTCTACTTTGATTTTCATTTGATATATTACCGTCAACTCTTGAGCATTCTCCTAACATTAATCCTATTAATACAGTTTTCTCAAAAGCTTTAAGTTTATTATATGCTGTAGTTCCAGATTCAATTATTTTTATAGATTTTGCTATTTTAGCCCTATCATTACCCTGCTTCTTAATTTCATTTATAGCCGCCGACTCAAAACCAAATTTAAGTTGTATTGTCTCAACCAGTTCTGTTTCAAATGGATCCTCTTCATCTGAAGTTAAAATTTTCTCCCATATGAAGATAAAGAGCTGTGTAATATCACCCTCTAAAAACTTATTTTTAAGACTTTCAAAATCACCGGAATTAGGATCATTAAGTACCTTATCTAATATTTGTGGCTCCACACTAAATTTTTGAGTAAAGATTGAAGAAATTTTTTCTTTGTAACTGGGATCTGAGCTAACCTGTTCTGAATTAGAAATTTTAAAAATAGATAAAGCTACTACACTTCTTTGAATAATTGTTAAATTTCCGTAATAAATTTTATTAGCGTTATTTACTAATTCTGAGATCTCAGTAATGGAATCTCCTGTCCCTGCTGCATTATCATTTCCAGAGGGATTGTTTTTACTCAGATTTTCGTCTAGACTATATGATTCAATCACTCCAAGAAGCCCCAGGCTTCTCTTTAACATAGCATCGTCAATAATTATTTCATTATCAACCGTTAAAATAGCATCTAATTTAATCTTTTTAGGCATAAATTTATTGTTTTTAAGTTATTAACGACTTATAGTTCAATAAATATAATATTGATACAAGAAAAAATTAAATAAATTATTAATCTTTTTTTGAAAAAAATAATGACAATATAGTATGAATGGAGGAATATTATGAAGATTTGTGAAAGACCTGAATTTAAAAACAAAAAACCCCCTTTAACATTTACAGAAAATCAAAAAGTGATAGACGCCGTTAAATCGATGAGTAAGGATAATTATGGTTCAGTTATTATCGTAGATAATCAAAAAAAAGTTAAGGGAATTGTGACTGAGAGAGATCTAATGAGAAAGTTGCTCAATAATTCATTGAGTCCAAAAACAACAAAACTGAAAGAAATAATGACCTCTCCAGTTAAAGTTGCTGATAAAGATGACACACTCTCATCCTGGTTAAGACAAATGTCAAATGAGAGGTTTAGGCATGTCCCAGTAGTCGATAAATCAGGAAAGCTAATAAATGTTATGTCTCAAGGAGATTTTGTGTCTTATACTTGGCCAAATTTAGTTTACCAAGTTAAAGAGATGGCAAAAGAAAACTATTTTAAAGCAAACCAAGTTGTTTTAATTATTATTAGTTTATTGATATATACTTTAGTTACAACTGTATTGGCCATAAAGCTCGTTTAATAGGTGTTCAATATTTTAAATTGTTTGTTATTAAGACTAGATTTATAGACTTACACTAACACATTGCATATCACAACTATTGGTGAGTTAATTTTTTTTTGAATTACCTATCATTTTTAATCGAAAATCTCTAACATTGTAAATGTAAAACTAATTAGGAAAAAAAATGAATGATTCAATTGTCAATGAAATTCTCACAGACTTAAATAAACCTGACAGAGAAAAAAGAGTAATAAAGGATAGTGAAAAAAAATTATTCAATATTGAAACAAATACTGATGCAAACATAAGGTCCCTTTCCCAAATAAAATCTAATATTGAAGAAAACCGAAATATGATTATAAGTAATTATTCATCAGCATTGAATATTAATACAGATTTAGCAAAAAATAATACAGAAAACATATTTAAAAATAAAATATCCTTAATATCTAGAATCCTAGTAAGTGATGAAAATGAAGAGCTCTATGTTTCATTAAAGAAAGATAAAGTAAAACTTGAATACTTTAGTCACTTAATAACAATAAATGAAAAAACATTAAAAATTCTTAAACTCATTGCCGACATAAATACTCAGCTGATTAAAATAAATGAAGATATTATGAAGATTAATCAATATATAGTTGAATTTAATAAAGGGAATATTGAGTCTAATAAAGAAATGATGAAAGGTGACTTTTCTTGTCCTAGTTTTACAGAAAATGATATTAAAAAAAATGAGGAAGAAAATATTAAAACAGCACAAGATTTAGAAAAAAAGAGTAAATCTAATCAAAATTCTATCAGAGATTTAAGCAAACAAACCACCGAAAACTCAAATTCAATATTAAAAAATAGAAATCTTATTATTCAAAGAAGGGATTCAATAATGTCTAACAGTGATGCTATTGAAATAAATAAGTCCAAAATTTTTTATAATTTATAATCTATTTAAATATTTCAAAAGAAATTTAGTCTAATCGAGACTATGTTATTAATACACAGATGAATGCAATATTAGTTAAAAACTTGAATAAATATTATGATAATGGTTTTAAAGCTCTATCAAATATTAATTTAGAAATTAAAAAAGGTGAAATTTTCGCTCTACTCGGTCCTAATGGTGCTGGTAAGTCTACTTTAATAAATATTATTTGTGGAATAAATAAAAAAAAAGATGGTGAAATATCTGTTTTCGGGCATGACATTGAGAAAAATTATAAAATGGCAAGATCAAAGATTGGACTTGTACCTCAGGAAATTGCTACAGACTCATTTGAAAAAGTCATAGATACTCTTATATTTAGCAGAGGACTCTTTAATAAAAGAAATTCAATTCAGTACTTGGAAAAAGTTTTGAAGTCACTTGAGCTATTTGAAAAAAGAAATCAACAGATTAGAACATTATCAGGGGGAATGAAAAGAAGAGTAATGATTGCCAAAGCCATGTCTCACGAGCCTAACATTCTTTTTCTTGATGAACCAACTGCAGGAGTAGACGTAGAGTTAAGACAATCATTGTGGAAAAATCTTTATGATTTAAAGAAAAACGGAGTAACAATCTTTCTTACAACTCATTATATTGAAGAAGCAGAAAGACTTGCTGACAGAGTTGGTATAATTCATGAGGGCAAAATTCTTATGGTTGAAAAAAAAGATAAACTATTAGAGAAATTAGGCGATAAAAGAGTGATTATAACAATCAATAATACTCCAAAAGATTTAAAAAAAATTATGACAAAATATAATGTTGAAAAGAAAAAGAATAAACTAATTTTTTCATTAGACTTAAAAAATAATAAAAACTGTGTGTCTGATTTATTAAAAGATTTAATGAAAAATTCAATATCGTTTTATGATATAGAGATTAAAAAGAATAATTTAGAAGAAATATTTCTTAAGTTGATTGAGCAATGAATATAAAAGGTATTTCTGCAATTTATAAATTTGAGATGTCTCGAACATTTAGAACATTTGGTCAAAGCATTGCCTCACCTGTTCTATCTACCGCCTTATATTTTATTGTGTTTGGCTCAGCGATAGGTTCTAGAATCGAGGATATTGATGGAGTGAGCTACTCCTCATTTATAGTTCCAGGTTTAATTATGTTAACTGTCTTAACACAAAGTCTTTCAAATGCCTCCTTTGGAATATTCTTCCCAAAATTTAGTGGTACTATTTATGAGGTTCTATCAGCCCCTATTTCACCATTTGAAATAACCACTGGATATGTAACTGCAGCAACTACAAAATCAGTAATTGTTGGAACTATAATTTTAATTACCTCTACATTTTTTGTAGAGTTAAATATTAAACATCCGTTTCAAATGTTTTGTTTATTAATTCTAATTAGTCTAACCTTTAGTTTATTTGGTTTTATAATTGGTATTTGGGCAAATGACTTTCAAAGGATTCAGCTAATTCCATCATTCATTATTACTCCATTAACATTCTTGGGTGGAAGTTTTTATTCTATAAGTATGCTTCCAGAAATCTGGCAAAAAGTTTCTTATTTTAATCCAATTGTTTATTTGATAAGTGCTTTTAGATGGAGTTTTTACGGTAACGTAGAAATAGATATATATATATCTATAACTACCATCTTTATATTTTTATTCGCATGCCTTTTCACAATTCACTTTATTTTTAAAACAGGGTATAGAATAAAATCATAAATAAATCTTTTTTTGTTTCCAAATTATTAACGTTTAAAGTTCTTGTTTCCATTTATAAAGAAGAAAAGACCTATAAAAAATAAGAATATTTGCTCACTAGTAAAAAGCTTCTCATTAAAAAACCAATCCATGTGTGCAAAATAAAATGCAAATATCATTATGATTATTATGGTTAAAGAGCAAACTCTTGTGATAATATTGGCTAGGTATGACTTTGATAAGCCAGCTATAATTAGAAAAAAACCTGCAGAAACTTCTGAGATAGCTACAAAATTGGCTAGAAATGGACTAAAATTGAAATAATCTATTAACTTCTGAGCTGGCAATGGAAATTTACTCCAACCGTGAAAAATAAAAGCTATTCCTAGTGCCAATCTTAAAAAAAAGATCGAAATGGAACTAAAGTTTATTAGCAGATTATCAATAACCCTATTAAAAGTTCTCAACATTTAAGGATTATAACGAGTTTTGTTCTAAAGTGAAAGTAAAGAAATGGTAGCTAGATGTTTTAAACTAATCCCAAAAAAAAACTCGCGCCAGCTGTGACGCGAGTTTTTAAATTTACTAAAGTGTATTTAAGATTACTTTGCAGCAGTAATCTTGTAAATTTCACCTTCATCTACTGCAGCATAAAGAGCTCCATCAGGTCCTAATCTTAGACCTCTGAATCTTTTAGTAAGACCAGTAGGCATGTGAATTACACTTTTAATTGACTTACCGTCTTTTGCAATGTCAACAACATCAATTCTCATACCAGAAGGTGTACCACCGAAACCAATACCCATGATTCCAACAGCCATACGACCTTCCCAGTAACCCC
>JBELJQ010000029.1:0-19960 GCA_042090305.1 Candidatus Pelagibacteraceae bacterium
ATTACTTTGAATGCTGAAGCAAAGAGTAATCAAGCAGCTGTATCAGCCACACAAGTTGGTATTGACTTATTAAACGCCGCAGAAGCTGCCATGTTTGAACTTGCATCTTTGGCAGAGAGGTTAAGAGAAATAGGAATTGCTGATACGGACTCTACCAACGATTCTAATGATACCGCAGCTTTAAATGCAGAGGCCACTTCAGTTAGTGACACGATTGACGACATTGTTTCTACACTAAAATTCAATGGTGTAGCAATATTAGGGACTTCAGCCAAAACCTTTAATGTTGTAAAGGATCAAGATGGAAATACCACAGC
This sequence comes from Candidatus Pelagibacteraceae bacterium, assembly GCA_042090305.1. Taxonomy (GTDB): domain Bacteria; phylum Pseudomonadota; class Alphaproteobacteria; order Methylaequorales; family Methylaequoraceae; genus TMED13. The sequence continues at coordinate 318 of JBELJQ010000029.1, forward strand.
TATTAAAACAACTGATGGTATAACAGCAACAAATGTAAGTGACGCCACGGGAGCACAAAATACAGCAAATACTCTTTTAGGTGAAATTACAGAATCCTTAGGTGATATTTCTGGGCATCTAACTTCACTTGGAGCTTACAGAAATGCTTCCAGTTCAATGAACGCGATCCAACTTCAAGCTGCTTCAAAACTTATGGATACAAACTTTGCGTTAGAAACAGCAAAATTATTTAAAAATAAACTCATCAGCTCTTACGCAAAAAATATTGTTGGAACAGCCATTAATATAGAAAAAGATAAATTAATCGTAATAGCTTAACAATATTCAATAAATGTCGTTTAAATTTTAAGCAATTAAAGGAGATATAATGGAAAAAACAAATATAAAAGATAAAAATTCAACTGTTAGTAAATACGATATTATTTATAAGCTATTTAAAGGTCTTAACGAAAATATATCGCTATTAGACAACAATATTAAGAAGAAAAAGTCTTCTAGTGATTTATCTCAGTTAGCATATAAGATTGACAGAATAGCTAGTGGACTTCAGTATTGCCTAGACTTTGAAAATAAAGATGCTGAAAAACTTAGCGAAAATCTTAGAGACATTTATCGTCATATAAGATTCTCAATGAAATGCGTTTATGAAGAGCAAAATTTTGCATATGTTGAATCATCAAAAGAAGTGTCAAAGACACTATTAGATTCTTGGTCAAAAATGAAACATTAATTAAAATTTTACATTATAAATTTATTCCTTAGAATAAAATTGTAATGTTCAAAAAATTAGCTGCGGTTGTCTTAACTGGATTGACTGTAGGAACAGTCGTTTCAGGTTTAGTACAAATTTTTTTGTACCTTGTAGATGTTCTGTCGAATTTATTTAGAACTAATTCATACATCACAAAAGGTAATTTATTAAATGATGAAATAGTAATTTCAAACGTAGTACTATATTCCATTATTATTCCCTCAATTATAGGTCTATTAGTTGGTTTTATAAGACTTTTAAATAAAGATAAAAGGTGGCACGGACCTCCGGATGTAATATTATCAGTTCATGAAGAAAAAAGTGAACTTAATATTAAATCTGGATTTCTTACTTCAATTGCCTCAATACTTTCAATATCTTGTGGAAGTTCAGTTGGACAATATGGACCTTTAGTTCATTTTGGTGCGACTATTGGTGCTGAACTAAAAAAGTTATTCTCAAATTTGCCAGACTACAAAATTTTAATCGGTTGTGGTGTTGCCTCTGCAATATCTGCAGGTTTTGGTGCGCCCTTGGCTGGTTTGATCTTTGCTAGGGAGGTGGTATTAAGACATCAATCATTATTAAGCTTTTCCCCCATATTATTATCATCGATAATTTCATATGTAATTACCATAAAATTTTATGATTATGAACCTAACTTTACAATTCCTGATATCAGTATCCAGAACTTATACAATATCTTTTTTCTAATTCTTGCAGGTATTTTATGTGGAATTCTAGCTACAATCTATTCAAATTTTCTTTCAAGTCCAAAACTAAAACCATTGGAAACATTGTTTCCTAAAACTTATTTGAACCCTGCATTTGCTGGTCTTATTTGTGGCTTAGTTGCAATGTATTTCCCAGAAGTAACTGGAATTGGAACGGAAACAATAAATCAACTTATTAATAATTATGTAACTTTACAAAATGCATTAATTTTTCTGGCTCTTAAATTAGTTTTGACAACAGTATGTATTAGGATGGGTTTAGTCGGTGGAATATTTGCCCCAGCCCTTTTCTTAGGTGCTAGTCTTGGTGTAGTTGTTTCAAAACTTGGGAGTTTAATCACAGATCAAATTGATCCTACACTAATTACTATTTCTTCAATGGCGGCGATTGGGAGTTGTATAATTGGTGGACCAATTGCAAATGTCTTAATTATCTTTGAATTGACCTCTAATTATGAAGCGGCTTTATCTGCTGGAATTTGTATAGTTATTGCAACTATTATATCTTCAAAATATGTTGGTCAATCAACATTTGATCAAATTTTAAAAAATAAAAAAATTGATATTTCATCAGGTAGAGATTTTATTTTCTTAAAAAGTATAAAAATCAAAGAATTGATAAGTAAAAATTATTTATCTTTCTCTGGCAGAGAAACAATCGAAGAATCTATAGATAAGTTTGTCGAATTAAAATGTAGTGAGGGTTATTTGGTTGATGATAAAAATTATCTTAAGGCGAAAGTAAATCTTGTTGATTTAATAAAAATTAATAAAGGTAATTTATTGAAAGATTTAGAAACAAAATCGTTTTTAAAAATTGAAGATGAGAGAAATGTTCTAGAAACTATAGAGGATTGCAAAGAGTTCGTTGGTGAATCAATTCCGGTGGTTAATGCAAATGGCGAGCTTATGGGTATTTTTAGTGAAAATGATCTATTTAAGTGTTATTCTGACGCTCAAGCTCTCAGAAAACGAATTGAAACTAAAGAAGAAGATTAACTCTATTTTTTTGCTGAGATGAGGAAATATTCATTACTGAAATATTGTAGAATCTCGTAACTGCCTCATTATGCTTATAAACAACACTATTGAGATTCCTTGCTTTAAGGAAAGAAACTGTGCTAGATGCTGTGCTAGGCGAAAGTTTCGGGCTATACATCACTTTTTGATAGTGAGGGCTCTGTTCTTGGTTGAATCTATTATTATTATAATTTTCATCTGTTTGCCTGATTGGGTTTCTATCTTGTGATGGAAATGGCACACCTTTTGCTATATTACTTGTAAGATTTGAAGCAATTGGGTTGATATAGTTATAATTTGGATTCAACATAGTAAAAATATAAAATATGAAATTATCAAAAGCAAAACAATTTTATAAAAAAATAGAAAATGAAGGATTATCCTCATCTAATAATTTAGAAATTTTCAGGAAAGTAAATTACGAGCTACTTAAAGCTGTTAATTTAATTGCACAGAAAGTAAAAGGCGATGAGACGGATTCTGTAAGACAAAGAAATTTTACAAAATCCTTAGTAATTATATATACAATTCAAACGAGTTTAGATTTTGAGAAAGAACAGATTTCTTCGGTTGATTTTTTTAGGTTTTATGAGTTTTGTAGAAAGAAAATTATTTCTGGTGTTACATACAGAAACTATAAAGATTTAGAGAAAATTGCCGTTAATATAGATAAGTTATTTAATTTTAATTTTTTTAAAAGTTTGGAGGCCTAAATGTTATCAGATCAAATTTTAGATGATAGTGAATTTAAAAGTCGCTTTGCTTCACAGCTTAAAAAACTTGAAATAATAAGCAGCCATATGTCAAAGTTAGTAGACGATGGCAATGTTGAAAGAATAATTCATCTAGATAAACTAAGAAAAAAGATTTTACTTGATTTAAATAAAAAGCAAATTAAAAAAACATCAATTAATCAAGAAAGAATAAATAAAATCATATCATTGAATGATTATGTAGTAAAAAGGCTCAATGAACAAAAAAAAGCTAAATTAGAAAAAATGAAAAAGCAATCTGATAGTATAAAGTCCTACATTAAGTTTCTTTAATATCATCAGGATTAATACTAAAATTATAAGAAACCTTACAATTTAAAATGTCAGCCAAGTAAGTTGTGTCAAAAGTTATTTTAGTTAATGATGATGTTGGAAATTTAAGTATAGAAGTTTTATTGTTATCTTCATGAGAGCCTGGGAAAAAAAATTCTATTGTTGAATAAATATTTGGTTCATGTGTAATCAGTAATATATTTTTATAATTTTCTAGTTTTGTTAACTTATATAAAAATTTTTTAAAATCAATATCGTAAAGAGTTATATCAGGTTCACCTATGGATATATTTAATCTCATTACTTTATAAACAATATCAGAGGTTTCTTTTGTTCTAACAGCAGGAGAGTAGAATATTTTATCAAAAGAAATATGTTTAATTACCAAGAAGTTCAATAATTTTTTGGTTTCACTAATCCCCTTTCTTGAAAGACTTCTATTAAAGTCATCACCATCATAATTATTACAATCAGTTTGGGCATGCCTCATGAAATAGAGATTAAGCATAATTTTTTATTTTAAAAAAAAGTTAATGTGATTAAACTAAATCTTATTTAAGCCAGCTATAATTTTCAAGATAATTTTCGAAAAGGAAATCTAATTCTTTATATTTTCCAAGATATTTTTTGTCAATTCCACTTCTCATTTGTCTTTGACTTACAGTTTCAGAGAAAAGATCTTTATTTTCATAATACTTCAGACAGTCTTTAGACCAATCTAAATCAAGAAACCTAAAAAGCCTTTTAGTTGCTTTTTCAGGTTCTGAAACCAACTCCATGTGCTCAATATCCATTATATATTTACCAAACTTTTTCTTTTGTTCAGTTATAATATTTAAATATTGATCGTAATATTTCACTATAGTATCAAATGAATGTGACCATGGAATACCGTCTAAACGATTTCTATATATCGAGCATATAGTTTCTTTTGAATCTCTAACACAATGAACGAATTTTGCATTAGGAAACTCTTTAATAATAACTTCTACATAGTTAAAATTAAATAAATCTTTGTCAGTAAAATTCTTGCCATCAAGTTTATAAAGCTCTTCATATCTCTCATATAAACTTCCTGGATTTCTAAATGCTTCAAGCCTTTTGAGATATGCTGGAACTAAGCCAGTTTCCTCTAAAGCAATAATTTGAGAATTATAAGTGATTATCTTTTCAACTAGAGTTGTGCCTGATCTTGGCATTCCAATAATAAATATTGGTTTCATATCATCTTTAGATTTAATATTTAATGAATCTATCTTAGTCATTTTATCCTGTAGAGAATTTTTAATTGTAAATGGAAGAGCTGTTTCAATTGCTGGAGAGTTTTCTATTCTTGTAACCCATTTTCTTTCAAACATATATTCTAGTGATTTTCTTAAATATACAATTTCATTTTTATAATCTTTTAAAGTTGAATATTTCCTTGCAATAACTTCACATATTTGATTCATCTTTAATAAAAGGTTAGGTCTTTGAAGAAGATCATCAGTTTTATTTTCATTCAGAGCTACATATTTCTTTATAAGGTAGTCAAGTTCATATCTCTTAAGAATATTTTTATCCATAATTGAATAAAAATTTAAAGCCATTGGAAAGTCTTCACTATTCTTAAGTCCATTTTCTAGAAATTTTATTTGATTTTTTACTTTTCCAAGAGCAGAATCAATATCGTATTGCTCATATGTTAATATAGCTTTACATTCTGGATATTTTTTTCTAAAAGTATTATTTAATCTGTCCGCCTCAGAAAATTCTCTGCTTTTTAATTTAATTTTTATTAAAGTCCTTAAGATTTCACTATTATTTTTGCCAAAACGTTTTATAGCTTTATTCAAAACTTCTTTAGTGTACTTTAATTCTAAAAGCTTACCTAACATAAAGCTACAGTAAGAAGTGTATCCTTGAAGATATTCAGGAAAAACTTTCATTGACAACTCAAAAGCTCTTACACAATTTATTGAATCATCAAAAACATTATTCAGAAATGTGGCAAGATTATCAAATATATCATTAACTTTATCAATATTTGTAAATGACTTATAATTATCTAGTATATTTAATATTTCTTTTTTTGCTTGAACATAATTCTCCAGTTTAAGTAAAGTGTAAATAAATTCTCTTTTTACTAAAATATCTAAAGGATATATATCCGTAGCTTTTTTATAAAATTCATAAGCTAAATCATATTGATGCGTTTTAGTTGCAAATCTACCTAAGTGTAAAAGAGATAGTAAATCATTAGGATTTTTATTTAAACGCTCTGAACAAATGTCAATTGTTTCTTGTATATTTTTTCCAATTAATTGACTATATTGCTTATGAGCCTTAATTTCAGAATCAAGTTGCATATATGAGAATGAGCAAATCTTATGCCAAGAAATAGAGTGATTGATTTATTTATTTTTGATGTAAATCAAACTATGTTTAGTCTATCTGAGATTGAAAGTAGGTTCATTGAAAGTAACCTCAATGCTAATTTAGTTGATAAATGGTTTATCTCCATATTAAAAGAGGGCTTTGCTAATTCTCAAGATGGAAGATTTATAGATTTTTTTACTATAGCAAAATATGAATTAGAAAAAATATTTTTAACTTTTAAAAAAAATGAATATAAAAAAGATATAGACTTCATCCTCAATGGTTTCAAAAAATTAACGATTCACAATAATGTAAAAAAAAGCTTGAAATTAATTTATGAAAAAAATTATAAGATTGTTACACTAACGAATGGTTCAAAAAAAATCACTGAAAGTATGCTTAAATATAATAACTGTGAAAAATATATTGATAGATGTTTTTCAATTGACGAATTGCAAGTCTGGAAACCAAACAAAAAAATTTATAAATTTGTATGTAGTGAAATGAATTGCATGCCATCAAAATCTATAATGATTGCTTGTCATGGCTGGGATATTGGTGGGGCAGCCACAGCAGGGTTGAAAACAGGTTACGTCCAAAATTATGAATCTAAATTATCAGATTTTTATTCAGAGCCTGATTTTTTTTCTGAAAATTGTTTTAACCTAATAAAAAAAATCATATAGATTCATTTCCACTTAATACTACACCCTGCACTTGGAAACTGTTTTTTTGGTCCATTACCACTTGAAGCTATAATTGTCATTGCTTCAAGTAATTCATTTTTTTTAGAAATAACTTTTAAATTATTCATTTCAATTAGTCGACCTCTGTAATTTAATTCTTTATTAGAGTTGAATCCAAAAAAATCTGGAGTACATATAGCACCAAAATTTTTTGCTACAGTTTGATCTTCATCAAGTAGATAAGGAAATGATATCTTATTTTTGTCCGCAAATTCTACCATTCTTTCAAAATTATCCTCAGGATATTTAATAATATCGTTTGGCATGATTGCAACAGAATTTATCCCAATTTTTTTTAATTCATCAGATGTTTCAACAATTAAATCTATAACAGCCCTTACGTAAGGACAATGGTTGCAAATAAACATTATGAGTGTCCCCTTCTCACCAGCTATATTTGCTGAATTAATAAATGATTTATCTATATTCAGAAGCTTAAAACTATGCATTTTTTCTCCAAAATTACATAAAGGCGTGTTCATTAAAACCATTTTAATCTCCTATGAAATGAAATAGAATTTCTCTTTTTCTTCCAACAGTTCTGTGCTCTAAAAAAAATATTCCCTGCCATGTTCCTAATTTTATCGTACCATCAATCACACTTAATGTTAACTGTGTATTGGTTAAAAGCGACTTAATGTGTGCGGGCATGTCATCTGAACCCTCTGAATCATGCAAATAGTTAGCTGTTTCAGGAACAATCTTTTCAAGATAATTACTTATATCTTTCAGTACCAATGGATCAGCATTCTCCTGTATCATTAATGAACTGCTTGTATGAAGGACAGTTAAATTTAGTAAACCATTTTTTAAATCTAAACTATCCAATTTGCTTCTAATCTTTTGAGTGATATTGATTATTTGTTTACCGGTTGTCTCTAAACTTAATTTTTCTATTACTTGTGGCATTTTATTCACTTATTGACACTATATTAACTCATACTATAATAAAAATAGAGGAAATTATGGCAAAAGAAAAAACAAAAATTGATCCGAGTAAGGTCAAAAAGGAAGATTTGAAAAATGTCTTCTCAAAAGTCTTAGACAAACTTAAGTCTAACTAGTCTTATGAAAAAACTTTGGATTGAGTGCCAAAAATGTGGCTCAGTCTTCTGGATATTTGCTGATGAGGTAAAGAATGTATACCCTAAAAGCACGTTGAACTATCAGATCTGCACTTCTTGTGAACGTTCTTCAAAATAATATTCAATGTATGAAACTCTGTTATCTATAAAAAACGAAATTGGTTTTTATTACTCAGTTTTAAAATTCTTATTTTATTTCACTCTTGGTACAATAATATTATTCTTTTTAAATAAAATAAGACAAATTTTTGTTTTTTTTTTCTCAAAATTTAGCTTACAAAAGCTAAAAGAAAACGTTAAATTTGTAATAAAATTTATTATATTCATCATTATGTCAACGTTTATTGGCTGGCTTGTTGTAAGTTTAATCATTTAATGTTCAACTTAACTAACATATCTACTTTTTTAATTGGGACGAGTTATTCCTTTTTAATAATAAATAAAATTTATTTTGGAATAGTGTTGAGCTTAGGTATTTTAATCTTTTTAAGTCAAAACTTTAGAAAATTAAAAGAACTTTCTAAAATAAGTCTTAAAAAAATAATGTTTATAACTACACCATGTTTTTTTATTTTAGTTCTATTTACTTTTAATTCAATCATCCCCTGGAGGTCATTTGAAGTACTAACATACTTAATACTAATATTTATATTTTCTTTTCTTTTCTATCGCAGTCTGAATAATAAAAAATTAGATAAAATTAGTTACTTTCTATCTTTAAGTATTTTTATAAATTCTGTTGTAATATTTGGTTATAATTTACTACAATTTGATTTTGAAATGCTTACAGAAGTAAGACGGTTCAAAGGGTTCTTAAATATACATACTCTTCTTGTGTTAATTATTCCCTTTTTTTATAAGTCAAAAATAAATTATTTTTCTTTAATTACTCTGATACCAAATATCTATATGAGTAATTCGAACTCCTCTTTTATGGGTCTAATATTAGTTTCTATAGCTGTTCTTTACTTAAAATTACTACATACTCAACCAAAGTTTAAAAACTTTAATTACGTTATTTTATTTCTTATTCCATTATTAAGCGGGATTCTATATAACAATCTTCCTAAAAATACTGACTTAAAATATGTGTCCTCTTTTAATTTTGTAATTCCATTGAATTTAATAGATGCTCATCGACAGTTTATTTGGGGGTTTTCAATTGAAAAGTTTAAAGAGAAACCTTTACTTGGCTTTGGGCCAGATACATCAAACTTCATTGATGGAAGTCAAGAAATGGTTGGCTCAATATATACAGGTACAATGAATTATATACCAAGTCACCCTCATAATTTTTTAATAGAGCTTTTACTTGAAACTGGTTTGATAGGTACAAGTATATTTCTCCTATTTTTGTTATTTATTAATTACAATATTTTTAAAAATATAAATCATAAATATCAATATGCTTTAATTTTACTTAACGTATATTTTTGGGGTACATCGTTAGTTAATTTTTCATTTTGGTTAGGATGGTGGCAGGCAAGCTATTATTTATTATTAAGTATAATATCAATAAAAATTATACAAAAGACCACGTGATTCCTTAGCTAAGGATATTGCTAAATACTTTATAAAATTTAATGGCATATTAATTGCTACTTATTATGTTACAAGAGAGTAATACGATGGATGATGTTATAGATTTTTCTGTAATTAATGAAGGGCAAATAAAAATCTGTCTCGATTTAATTAAAGAGACACCAGAAGACCCAATGCCATGGGTAAAACTCGCTCAAATATATATAAAAATAAGAAACTTCAAGATGGCAAAATTAGCTGTTTTCAAGTCATTTGAAATAGATCCTGATAATCTTGCTGTTCTAAAAATCAAAGCATTTTATCACTTAAAGATTGGTCAATATTATGAAGCACATCAAATATACCAATTACTAGATATTCATTTCTATGATCAATTAGAGAAAATAAAGACACAAGAAGGAATAAATAACTTAAATTTTAAACAATTAATTGCTTTTTACAGGATGAATAAATTTAATTTATCAGAAACTGAATTCTTTCTTGGAAATTATTTATCTGCATTTAAAAATTACGAATATAGAAATAAAATCCTTCAAGATAACTTTATTGATCATAAGAATATTAATTTATTACAAAAAATTAGTGAACTAAGTTGCGAGCATCTATCAAAACCGAAAAATCAAAAAATTCTTATTTTAAGCGAACAAGGATATGGTGACCAAATCATGATATTAAGATATTTAAAGAGTTTAGATGAAATGGGTTTTAAAATCACTTTCATAGTCAATAAAGCCTTAATCAAACTCTTCAAATGTTTTTCACAATTAAGCAATGTTATCATTAAGGAACAAGTTCATAAAAATGACTTATTAGAAAACGATCACATTTTGTGGTCTATGTCCCTACCATACTTGTTTTATAAAAAAAATAGTAAAAGTCTGGAGCTACTGAACCTACCAAATTTAAAAAACACTGAATTTAATAATATTGACAAAATAACAGATAATAATAAAAAAAAAGTTGGTATATGCTGGAGAGGAAATCCAAAGAATAAGAGAGATACAGATAGATCTATCGATCCTCATTTATTTTATAATATTTTTGAAAATAAAAACTGTAATTTTTTTGTATTTCAAAAAGAAATGAATGATTCAGATACATTAGCTATAAAGAAATTCTCTAATATAGTTTGTTTAAGCGAAGTCATAAATGATTTTTATGATTCATCATGTATACTATCATTAATGGATCTGGTTGTTACTGTGGATACTTCGGTTTTACATCTATCTGGAACCCTAGGAAAGAAAACCATTGCACTCTTGCCATATGTTCCTGATCCTAGGTGGAAAATAGAAGAGGGAAAGTTCTGGTATAAAAGTGTTGAGTTCATTTCTCAAAAAAAATTAAACGACTGGTCATATCCAATAGAGAAAGTTCTCGCAATTTTAAAATAAATATATATTAAGAATTACATATAAAAATTTATCTTTATGGCATAGAAATTGCTGATTTTATAGTCAGTTGATTAGATATGAAAAAGATTAATTTTACCATAGCAATACCGACATTCAATAGACTTTCAAGACTAAAGAAAGCTGTAGACTCTATTCTTTCACAAAAAATTAGCGACGAATTTGAATTCAATATTGCTATTTCAAATACATATTCAAACGATAGTACTTATGATTACTTAAATGAATTAAAAAAGAAAAAGGAATTTATTATTCATAACGAAAAAAAAAAAGAAGACAAAAATATATTGTCACAATTCATTAACTTTAGAAATTTAGCAAAAATAATTCCAGCAGATACAGATTGGGTATGGTGGTTAGGTGATGACGATTACCTGTATAAAAAAGAATCAATACAGATTGTTACTGAAAAAATTAATGAAAATACTAACAATAAAAATATTCCATTATTTATTCATGCTTGTCATCCAGATCGAGCATCATCTAAAGGTCTATGTGTTACCGATACTATTATTAACCTTTGTGAAAAATTTGGATATCACGAAATGTTGGGTTGGATGTCATCTATTATTTTAAAAAAGGATGCCATGATAAAAGTACTTAATGAATCAACTAATAATATGAATTATCTAGATAGTAATAATAAAGAAGTTGCATCATGTTTTGCACATTCCGCAAGTATTCTAAAAAATTTTCATAATAAAAAAGGTCTATTTTTAGATTTAGGTTTAGTTTGTAACCAAGATGAAAAACAAACTGATGATACAAAAAAAAGATGGGAAAATGATAACGTTGCTAATAGATATTTTAAAATAATTGATGACTTTTTTGAAATAAGAGATGTTGTCAAAATTAAAACATTCCAAAAATCATTCTTTCGATATCAGGGTTACCACATATGGGATCATCTTGGAGAGTATTTGATAAGAAAAGCAATTATTATTGGTCGTAAATGTATTGATGAACAAAGGTTAGTTAATGAACATGAATACGAGTTGATAAATAATAGGTGGATGAAAATTGTAAAGATTGCTGAACTTTTAAATGATTTAGAAACTCAAAAACTTCTTGGGTTCACTTTTCAGTCTGGTCTTAACTACACTAACCTTTATTTTAATTCCCTATCAGAGGAGGTTATTAATGACTTTTTGCTTAAATTTAGACAAATTCTTTGTATTACAAACTATAAGAAAACGATAGTAAATGAATAGTACGAGGATAAAATAATGAAAGCAGTAATATTAGCAGGAGGTTTAGGTACGAGAATCTCTGAGGAAACTCATTTGAAGCCTAAGCCAATGATTGAAATTGGAGGTAAACCAATTATTTGGCACATTATGAAACATTATTCTTATCACGGAATTAATGATTTCATTATTTGTTGCGGATATAAGGGGTATTTAATTAAAGAATACTTTTATAACTACTCTCTTCATCTTACAGATATAACTATAAATACCAGAAGTAATCAAAAAAGATTCCATAATAATTATGCAGAGGATTGGAATATTACAATGGTAGATACTGGTGAAAAAACACTTACTGGTGGTAGGCTTAAAAGAGTCGAAAGATATTTGGATAGTAATGAAGACTTTTGCTTTACATATGGAGATGGTGTGAGTGATGTTAATATTACAGAATCTATAAAAGAACATAAAAAGAGTAAAAGATTAGCTACTGTTACAGCAACCAAACCACCCGGTCGCTTTGGTGCACTTTCATTAAAAAATGGAAATATAAATAGTTTTAAGGAAAAACCGTCTGAGCAGTGGATAAATGCAGGTTTTTTTGTCTTATCAACCGACGCAATCAAACATATAGATGGTGATAATTGTGCTTGGGAAGAAAAACCAATGGAAAAATTAGCAAAAAAGAATCAATTCTCAGTATACTTTCACAATGGTTTTTGGCAACCAATGGATACCTTAAGAGATAAAAACTTACTTCAAGATTTATGGGAAAATGGAGAGGCACCTTGGAAAACATGGGAATAAAGAAACACTTTTGGGAAAATAAAAGAGTTTTTATAACAGGTCATACAGGATTCAAAGGAAGTTGGCTTGCAATTTGGCTCAAAGAGATGGGAGCGAATGTTTGTGGTTATGCTTTAAAACCAAATAGTCAGAATTATTTTTTTCACAAAGCAAATGTAGAAAAAGGATTAAAAAATATTTACGGAAATATCATTAATTTTAAGAGGATATCAGAAGTAATCAAGATATTTAAACCTGAAATCGCTTTTCATTTAGCAGCCCAACCACTAGTCCCAAAAGGATTTGACGACCCAAGAACAACATTTAATACAAATATACAAGGAACTGTTAACTTTTTAGATGCGCTAAGAGAATCTAAAAGTATTAAGACAATTCTTGTTGTAACAACAGATAAAGTTTACAAAAATAATGAAAATTCTATTGGTTTTAAAGAAACAAATGAACTTGGAGGCTTTGATCCCTATAGCAGTAGTAAAGCATGTAGTGAATTAATTACAGATGCATACCGTTCATCTTTTTTTGAAAAGAAAAATATAGGAGTAGCAACCGCACGAGCAGGTAATGTAATTGGTGGAGGAGATTGTTCATCAAACAGACTTGTTCCCGATATTTTTAAATCTGTCGAGTTTAATACTAAATTAAAGATACGAGATAAGAATAATATAAGACCCTGGCAACATGTATTAGAAGCATTGAGAGGGTATATCGTTTTAGCACAATCTTTATATTTTGATAAAACTTTATCAGAGCCATGGAATTTCGGACCCAAAAAAAGAGATTGTAAAAAAGTTGAATGGATAATAGGTAAGTTCAAAAAGAAATTTAATTTTGACTTTTCAGTTGAAAGAAAAAATAAAATCCATGAGTCATGTGTACTTAAACTTGATACATCAAAATCTAAAAATAAGTTAAATTGGGAACCTATTCTGTCAATTAATGATGCTGTAGATTTAACAAGTGATTGGTATATAAAAAAGTTTGATGGTCATACTCAAGATAAAATTTCAATTGAACAAATTTACGATTACGAGAAGAAAGTAATAGATAATTATTATGAGTAAAATAAATAGATTGAAAAAATGTAGGATTTGTAATTCTCATCTTCTTAAGAAAAGTCTTGTATTAAAAAATATGCCTTTTACGGATGAATTTTTACATTTAAAAGATCTAGGAAAGGAATTTTTAGATGATATTGAGATATATACATGTAGTAAGTGTTCATTAGTTCAGACATTAAAAAATATCAATGTTGGTAAATACTACTTGGATTATCAGTATTCAGTTGGGCAGTCAGCAACAGCAAGTAATTTTATGAAAAAATTAGCACAGAATATCAATAAAAATTATTTTGATAATAAGAAAAAAAAAAATATTTTAGAAATTGGTTCAAGCGATGGATGTCAACTTAATGAATTTAAAAAACTAAAATTTAATGTTACTGGATGCGAACCATCAAAATCACTATCAGAAGTAGCAGTTAAAAAAAAAATCAAAACAATCAACTCTATGTTTACTTCTGATACAATCAAAAAACTAAAGAAAAAAAAGTTTGATGTTATATTGCTATCTTATACTTTCGACCATTTACAAAATCCTAAAGATTTTCTCAAAAATATAAAAAAAATACTAAATAAGGATGGAATTTTAGTTATTGAAGTTCATGATCTAGATAAAATATTCAGAAATATTGAATTTTGCCTCTTTGAGCATGAACATTCAATTTACCTGAATAGAAAAACTGCAAAAAAACTATTAGCATTCCTAGGTTTTGAAATTATCAATTTTAATATTGTAAGTCAAAGAGATAGAAGGGCAAATTCTCTACTATTTGTAGCAAAGCTATCTAATAATAGAATGGAAAATGAAACAAAAATAGCCCAAACAAATTCTTTAAATTTTGTTGAATTCAAAAAAAACATAAAGAGTGGTATTTCAAACCTTAATAGTTTTATTGAAAAAGCAAAAATAAATGGCGAAAAAGTCGCAGGATATGGAGCCGGAGGACGAGGAATTATGACCTTAGCAAATATGAAAAATAGTAATAAATTAGAATTTTTACTAGAAAAAAAGCCAAAATCTAAAAATATTTATACACCACGTTCTAATATTCCGATTCACGGGATCAATTATCTCAAAGATAATAAAGTTGATAAAATTTTAGTTTTTAGCTTTGGTTATATAAAAGAAATAAAAAAGGACTTAAAACAATTTGGATATAAATCAAATCAAATAACTTCTTTTGTTGACGTTATGAAAGGAAGATATGTCTAAGAATATAATAGTTACTGGCGCAAATGGTTTTATTGGAAGTCATATAGTTTCATATCTATCAAAAGTTGGAATGAACCCAATATTATTGGTCAGAAAGAGTTCTAATCTTTCAAGGATTTCCTATCTTAATAAGTCTAAGGTAGTAAGAACAAATAATATTTTAGATAACAAAACTATTGCTAAATTAGAAAATTTAAAACCTACCTCCCTAATTCACTGCGCATGGGATGGGGTTCTTTCTAGGGATAGAAATAAAATAATTCAATTAAACAACTTTAAATTTTCAATGAATACCGTTAGATTAGCCTCAAGACTCAATTGTAAAGATTGGACAGGTCTTGGCTCACATGCTGAGTATGGAATGATTAATAAAAAAATAAATGAAAGATCTAAATGTACTCCCACTACATTATATGGAAAAACTAAACTTAAAACTGGAAATGAATGTTTAAGTCTATGTAAGAACCTTTCTATTAATGGAAAGTGGGTTAGAATCTTTGATACTTATGGACCAAATGATAATGAATCATGGCTTATTCCTTACTTAATAAAATGCTTCTTAAATGAAAAAACTCCACATTTAACATCATGTGAACAGATTTGGGACTTCCTTCATATTTATGATGCAGTAAAAGCCATTATATTACTTCATAAATCTGATAGGACTGGTGTCTATAATCTTGGTTCAAATAAGCCAAGGCCATTAAAAAAATATATATCAATAATTCGTGAAAATTTTGAAAAAAATATTAAACCTAAATTTGGAATTAAACCATACCGTCCTGATCAAGTTGAATATCTTTACCCAGATATTTCAAAGATTACTAGTGATCTAAATTGGAAACCAGTAATTTCCTTTAATGAGGGAATAAAAGAACTAATTAATAAAAAGAAGTATGAAAACTTACCAATCTAAATATTTAGCAAAAGAAATAAAAGAACATGCTTTAAAGATGGTTCATGAGTCTGGTTCCTCACATATTGGAAGTTGTTTGTCAATAACTGACATATTAGCTGTTTTATATAATGATATTCTAAATATTAAATCAGATAATCCAAATATGCCAGAAAGAGATAGATTCATTCTAAGCAAAGGTCATGCGTGTGCTGCTCTTTATGCAACACTAGCCTTAAAGAAATTTTTTAATGTTAATAAACTTTCAACCTTTGCCTCTTTTAATTCAACATTAATGTCACATGCCTCTCATAAAGTTCCAGGTGTCGAGTTTTCAACTGGATCATTAGGACATGGACTTCCATTTGGTGTAGGTAAAGCCCTTTTTGCAAAGATGAATAATAAAAAGTGGAATGTTTTTGTATTACTTAGTGATGGAGAATTAAATGAAGGAAGTAATTGGGAATCATTTATGTTTGCATCTCATCATAAACTAGACAATCTAAATGTAATTATTGATTATAATAAATTACAAAGTTTGACAACAACAAAAAAAACTCTGAATCTTGAGCCTCTAAAAGATAAATTTGAATCATTTGGTTTTTTTGTAACAGAGACAGATGGGCATTGTCATTTGAGTCTTAAAAATTGTTTAGCAAAAAAAGTGAAAAAAAATAATCAACCTAGGATTATAATTGCACACACAACCAAAGGTAAAGGGATTGACTTTATGGAAAATAAAGTTGAGTGGCACTACAAAAGTCCTAATCAGAATCAACTAACAGAA
Organism: Candidatus Pelagibacteraceae bacterium; assembly: GCA_042090305.1. Taxonomy (GTDB): domain Bacteria; phylum Pseudomonadota; class Alphaproteobacteria; order Methylaequorales; family Methylaequoraceae; genus TMED13. The sequence goes on from JBELJQ010000029.1 coordinate 16,960, forward strand.
GCATTGAATCAAGTTGGAAACGAATTATGAGAGATTTATTTATTAAACATCTAACTAAAGAAGCTCATGTAGATGATGATATAATGCTAATTGTTGGTGATTTAGGTTACAGTGTCATTGAAGATTATCAATTAAAAAACCCTAAACAGTTTCTTAATGCAGGAGTTGCCGAACAAAATATGACGGGATTAGCTGCGGGTCTTGCATCAGAGGGTTATAAAGTTTTTACTTATTCAATAGGAAACTTTAACACGTTTAGATGTGCTGAACAAATTAGAAATGATATAGACTACCACAAATTTAACGTTACTATTGTATCGGTTGGAGGAGGACTTTCGTATGGTTCATTGGGTTATTCTCATCATTTAATTCAAGATTATGCACTTATGAGATCTTTACCAAATATGACAATATATTCACCTTGCTGTTCAAATGAAGTTAAATTATGCCTAAATGAAATACTTGCAACTAAATCTCCTTCATATTTAAGATTAGGTAAGGGAAATCTTAGCCACAGCGATAATAATTTAAAAAAAATAGATCCAAATAAGTTTTGTTTAATTCAAAGAAGTACAATAGTTAATTCTAAAAAATGTATTTTAATTACAGGCAATGTTTTGAATGATGCTTTAAAAATGAAAGACTTGAAAAAATATAATGAATATCATATTTTAAGCGTTCCAATTTGGGGAATGAAGTTTAAAACCAGTCATTCCAATGAAATAAATAAATGGGATGAAATTATAACATTAGAAGACCATTTAGAGGATGGAGGGTTTGGTTCATATATACTCGAGTGTAATCTTAAAAATAAATCTAGAACTTTAATAAATGTAAAATCTCTAGACCCATCAGTATGTGGACTTGTAGGTGATCAAGAAACATTAAAAGATCATATTAGTTTTATAAACTAAACCAATAAATATTATTTTTTTTCGAATAATTAAATTTAAATATATTTAAGTATTAAAGTGAATAAGTAGAGATTTTTTACGAGAAAAGAAATAAGTCCATCCATAAATCGAAACTAAATAGTAATTATTTTTAACAAAGTATTTGTAGAGCTTATTTTTTAATGGAGGACAATCTTTATCATGTATTTCGATTGAAACTAAATCAGGCTTATAATTTTTAATAGAGAAACCAGAAAGTACTTGTTCCTCATTACCTTCAACATCGATATTTAGATAATCAATTTTGTTAACATTATTTTTTTTTAATACAGTATCAAGTTTTAACTGTTTAATTTTAAAAACTGATGGTTTTTTGTTAACACTTTTTTCTGTAAACTTTTTAAAATGTTTATCAACTGTATTCATTGAGCAGTTATGGTAGAAAATGAAAGATTCAACTTCTTTTTCTTTATCACCAATCGATAAGTTCAAATTCTTATCTTTTGGTCTAATAAAATTATTTAATTTTATTGATCTAGGCGAAATATCGATTTTTATACCATTCCAACTTTTACGATATAGTTGGTATGTAAGTGATCGTGACTTAGGTAAATTACAACCGACATCAACATATAAACCTTTTTTCTTTTCTTGAAAAAAATAGTTAACAAAAAGGTCTTCACCAAAACTTTCTGCATATGATTTTTTAAAATTTGAAAAAAAATTTGTTACTAGTTCATAGTAAAAAGATGATTTAATTTTTTTTCTTAAAATTTTAATCATTCAAATTCAATTGTGCCTGGTGGTTTAGAGGTATAATCATATGTAACTCTATTAATTCCTCTCACATTATTAATAATCTCATTGGAACAAAGCTGTAAAAATTTATTTGAAAATTTAAAGGGTTCTGCAGTCATGCCGTCTACTGATGTAACAGCTCTTAAGACACAGATTTTTTCATAAGTTCTGTCGTCACCCATTACTCCGACACTTTTAATAGGTAATAAAACACAAAAAGCTTGCCAAATCTTATTGTATAATCCTTCTTTTCTTAAAAGGTTAATAAAAATATGATCTGCCTTTCTTAACATTTTCACATCAATAGGAGTAACTTCGCCAATCACCCTTATAGCTAACCCTGGACCAGGAAAAGGGTGTCTACCCAAAAAGTCTTGGGGTATTTTTAACTCTTTCCCTAATTTGCGAACCTCATCTTTAAAAAGTTCGCGTAACGGTTCAACAAGTTTTAATTTCATTCTTTTGGGTAAACCACCAACATTATGATGTGACTTTATAGTTACTGAACTTTTTCCTAAATGGGAAATAGACTCAATCACATCTGGATAAAGTGTACCCTGTGCTAAAAATTGAATTTTTTTTTCTTTTTTAGAATATTCTTCAAAAAGTTTTATGAATAATTTACCAATAATCTTTCTCTTTTTTTCTGGATCATGAACACCTTTAAGTTTCTTGAAAAAGATTTTTTCTGCATTAATAATTTTGAGACTCATATCAAATACTTTAGAAAATAAATTTTTTATTTCATCTACTTCATTTTCTCTCATTAAACCTGTATCAACAAGAATACATTTTAATTTTCTTCCGATTGCTTTATTGATTAAGACAGCAGTAACTGTAGAGTCAACACCTCCTGATAACCCGCAAATTACTCTTTGGTTTCCTACCTGCTTTATAATATTATTTATTATTTGGCTTTTAAAAGATTTCATACTCCAGGATTTTTTACATAAGCAAATTTTTTTAATAAAATTCTCAATTATTTCTTTTCCTTTAAAGGTATGGACAACCTCGGGATGAAATTGAACCCCATAAATTTTCTCTTTAGTATTTTGAACAATAACAGAATTACAGGTTTTTGTAGATGCTATATTTTCAAAAGTTTTAGGAAGATTATCAACATGGTCGCTATGACTCATCCAAACGGGATATTTTTTCTTTTTCAAATATACATTTTCTAGCAGTAGTGAGTTTCTTGAAACTAATATTTCTCTTTTTCCAAATTCTCTCTCTTCTGAAAACCTTATAGTTCCTCCAAATTTTTGGACAATTAATTGAAGACCATAACATATACCTAATATTGGGATACC
>JBELJQ010000030.1:0-19767 GCA_042090305.1 Candidatus Pelagibacteraceae bacterium
TACTCAATGATTCTGTCTCAAAAAGAATGATAGCTGATGTGCCTGTAGGTTCATTTCTGTCTGGTGGAATAGATTCAACAACTATTTCTGCGATTATGCAAAAAAACTCTTTAAAAAAAATTAAAACGTTCTCAATTGGTTTTAAGGAATCTGATTATAACGAAGCGGAATATGCCAAAGAAATAGCAAATTATCTAGGAACTGAACATAACGAATTGTATTTGACATCTCAAGAAGCTCAGGAATTTATTCCCTTGATTCCTAAATATTTTGATGAACCTTTTGCAGATTCTTCACAAATTCCAACTTATTTAATCAGTAAAATGGCAGTTAAAGAAGTAAAGGTCGCATTATCTGGGGATGGTGGAGATGAAATGTTTATGGGATATAATAGATATATGATTGCCGAGAATATGGACTGGGTTTTTAGACTTCCTAATTTTTTTAAAAGAATAATTATTGGTATTATAAACTTAGGATCTTCAAATCACTGGAATATGTTAAGTAGAGTTTTCCCAAAAAAAATAATACCATCTCAATTAGGAGATAAACTTTATAAGCTTGTAAAGATACTTAAAGATGAAGAACCAGATTTTTATAGAATTCTTATAAGCTCTTTTGACTATCCCGACTCCCACATAATAAGTGGCACAGAAGAAAAAGGAATGATATGGGAGAACAACTTTGAATCTTACATAACAGAATATGTTGAAAGATTAAAACTTTTAGATACGTTGACCTACCTACCGGATGATATTTTAACTAAGGTAGATAGGTCTAGTATGGCGGTTTCTTTAGAGGTAAGAGTTCCTATTCTAGATCATAGAGTAGTTGAATTTTCGTGGATGCTTCCTAAAAAAATACAAATAAAAAAAAATCAAAGTAAATGGATTTTACGACAGGTTTTGAAAAAGTATATTCCTGAAAAATTTTTCAAAAGACCTAAAATGGGTTTTGGGGTTCCAATTGATTCTTGGTTAAGAAAAGATTTAAAAAATTGGGGATCTCATCTTCTATCTGATGAAGTTTTTAAAAAATATGAACTACTAAAAAAAAATGATATTCAATTAATGTGGAGACAACATCAAAGTAATGAGAAAAATTGGCAATACCCTATTTGGAATGTTCTAATGCTTCACTCTTGGGCTGAAGAATACTTATAAGATTGAAAGCTTTAAAGCTCAAAATATAATTAAAAACAAATGGATTCATTAAATAAAAACTTTTACATTCATATCATTTAACTATTTCAATAGAAGCTAAATAATCTAGTAGTTTGAATATTGATGATTTAATTAAATTTCATATTTATTTTTTTTCTGCTAATATCTACCCAATTTTGCATATAAAAATCATACATTTCGCATGTTTAATTACTGAAGGAAACTAAAATAAAAATTTTAAATTTAAATAGATCAGGAATTATTAATGTTTTTTTATTTTTCCTAACTTTAAGTGTCATTCAATTTTCTCCACCATTATTAAATGAGATCCAACCTGATAGTTCGGGCTACATGTATCCTAGTCAAAATAGGCAATCTTTATATTATCTTTTAATAACTTTACTTAATAAAATTGGGATTAATGTAATTCTGTTTCAAAAAATACTATTAAGTTTTAGTATTACTATGATTGTTATTTTTATAGGAAAAAAAACATCGGTATTACTTGGATTATTGAGCTATTCCTTAATTATATTAAATACATATTATACATCATATTCTAAAACAATTCTTCCTGAGTCCATTCTTTTCAGTTTATTAAATCTAGCTATAGTTTATTTATTTGAAGAGAGAAAAAATAGTCTAATTATTTTCGCTCTAATTTGTGGGATAATGGCATCTCTAAAGCCTATAGGACTCCTATTGTCTTTGATATTATTTATAATTTTCATTATTAAAAATAAAAAAAAAAATGTATTATTTATCTTTTTAATCTTTTTTACACTTCCAAACATTATTGAGAATTCATTCTTTTATAGTCAGTATAAAGAAAGAGCTACAGTCTTTAAACAATCAGTAATTGGTAAATTGGTTGTTTTGTCTGGTAAAGATAGTTTTGTTATTAATGATTATTCGGATGAGCTACACCCATTTTTAGAAAAAACAAAGGCAGAATATAAAATAGTTCATAAATTTTTAAATAACCTAGATAGTATACTTTTGAAAGCAGAACTATTGTCAGATTATGAAGTGATTGCTCAATATCAAATTTTTAATTTTGACTCTATTAAAGAGATTGAATTTGATGAGAATATTATATATGAAAATATAAACAAGATTTTTTTTGAGATTTTAATAAATAACTCTTATGATTATTTAAAACTTTCCTTGTTTCATTATTTAGGAAATTGGTCTATCGGTTCTAAGGTAAGATTTTTAAATAACAATGAGGATAATATCCCTTTATTTAAAGAATTAGTAAAGTCCTCTGCACCAATAAATTTACCTAACCAAATCTTGTTACAATTTGCGCAAATTATTTTTATATCTATGCTTTTAATTCTTACTCTTCATACATTTTATTTACTTTTTTGTTTTTCTAAATTGATTACCAATAGAACTTTATTCATAAATTTTTCAATGATATTTTTAATTCAGTCCTATCTAACTATCACAGGTCTAACAAATGTATCAACTCCAAGATATTTAATGGTAGTATATCCACTCATTATTATGTCAACAGTAAATTTTATATATTATTTTTACAATAAAGAAAGTAAATAGATGATAATAATGTAAGAATTTATAAATAAAAAACTATAAATTTACGAGTGTGAATAATATTATTATTAAGTTAAGAAAATAAGAGGGGATACAAGGATGGAAATATTACAAGGTATTGATTTATTGAAAGTAGAGAGAATTAAAAAAATTTATTTAAATTATAAGGATAAATTTTTAAAAAAAATACTAACAGATTTAGAAATTAAACAAATAAAGAAAAATCAGAAAATATATAATAAGATTGCAGGAAAGTTTTCTGCTAAAGAAGCTGTGGTTAAGGCAATAGGAACTGGTTTTTCTGAAGGAATTAAAATAAAAGATATAGAAATACTTAATATTGAAAATGGAAAACCAATTATCAATTTGCACGGCATAGCTAAGAAAAAATTAGAAAATGTTGAGTCTTCAAGTATATCTATAAGCAATGATGGAGGTTTTGTTATATCTGTAGTAACATTTCTTGTAAAAAAATTGTAAAATTTGGTAATAATTACGAACAATAATTATAAAAATTATAATATTTTTAATAAATTATTATTAATTAATTAAAATTTATTTATACTTTTAATTTTATAATATGGAAGATTTTTCAAAAAAAGACAAAATTAACGAGCTATTACTTAATATTAAAGTATTACGTAATCAAACTAGCAAGCTAGTTGAGAAATTAGAAATTGATGATCAAGTAGTTCAAACAGCCAATTATGTTAGCCCGATTAAATGGCATCTTGGTCACACCAGCTGGTTTTTTGAAAAGTTTGTTTTAGCTAAATATTGTAAAAATTATAAATTATTTAGTAAAAATTACGATTTTATATTCAATTCGTATTATGAAACTATAAGTCATTTTAATATGAGAGAAAACAGGGGTAATTTGAGTAGACCCAGCCTTTCAGAAGTAAATAGTTATAGGTCTTATGTTAACAAAAATTTAGATCAACTTTTTGACACACATGACGTTAATTTAGAAAACTTACTTAATATAGCTCTTCATCACGAGCAACAGCATCAAGAACTTATTCTAATGGATATAAAACATATTTTATATTCGAATATTAATAAACCTGAGTTTATAAAAAAAAAAATGAATATTGACTACAATTTAAAATATAAAAAAAGGAATGAATTTATACTGGATAGCTCTATTGAAACAAAATATGGTTATGATGGTAGTGAGTTCTCTTTTGATAATGAAAGACCAACTTCAAACATAAGGTTAACTCCATTTATTTTAACAGAATTCATTACTAACAAAGATTGGAAAAATTTTATAGAAGATAAAGGTTATAGTCGTCCAGAGCTATGGCTTTCAGATGGTTGGGAATTTATTAATAAAAATAATATTAATAAGCCAATGTATTGGATCGACAATAATTTTTTATTTAGTCTGAATGGGGTTGAAAAAATAAATATGCATTCACCAGTCTCACATGTAAGTTTTTATGAAGCAATGGCTTTTGCAAGGTATAAAAATACTACTTTGCCCACAGAATTTGAACTTGAATATGTTCTAAAAATGTCAAAAAAATCTGGAAATTTTTTAGAAAATAAAGTGTTTAAAGAACATTCATATACTTCTGAAAGATTTTTTGATAATTTTTATGGTAATCTTTGGGTATGGTCAGCTAGTCCTTATTTGCCATATAAGAATTATAGCTCTTATAAAGAATCACTATCAGAGTACAACGGTAAATTTATGTGTAATCAATTTGTTTTAAAAGGTGGATCATTTGCGACACCAACAACTCATATTAGAGCAACATACAGAAATTTTTATTATCCTCATGATAGATGGCAATTTGCCGGATTAAGACTAAAGAAAAACTAATTTTTTAAATGTAATCAATGCAGAATCTAGATTTCATAGACTATTTAAATACTGAAGGTAAGGATTTAATTTCTGAAGAAAAAAAACAGTTAATTAACGGTTTAAAAAATTCAAATCAAAAAAAAATTAATCCAAAATATTTTTATGATGAAAGAGGTTCGATTCTTTTTGAAAAAATTACTAAATCAAAAGATTATTATCCTACAACAAAAGAAATGGAAATATTAGATAAAAAGAATAAAAAAATAAAAAAAGAATTACCAGCGGGGTCGTCTATAATTGAATTTGGTGCTGGCTCAAATAAAAAAATAAAGAAACTTCTTGAAATACTTGACTCACCAAGCGAATGTATTTCAATAGATATAAGCAGGACCTTTTTGTTAGAAAATTCTAAAAAATTAGCTAATGAGTTTCCGAACTTAAAAGTCACTGCAATTTCTGCTGACTTTAATCATAAATTTGAATTTCAAAAAATACAAAATATTACTAAGCCTAAAATTGGTTTTTTCCCCGGCTCAACTATTGGGAATTTTTCAAAAAAAGAAGCAAAACAAATGTTAGTTAAGTTTAAAAAAAATTTAAAATCAGAAAATTATCTGGTAATTGGTGTTGACCTTAAAAAAGATAAATCAATTTTGGAAAAAGCGTATAATGATTCTGAAGGAATAACAGCAAAATTTAATAAAAATATTTTTAGTAGCTTAAACAGTAAATTTGGTTCGAACTTTAATGAAAATAATTTTGAACATAATGCTTTTTTCAATTCAGAAAAAAGTAGAATTGAAATGCATTTGGTTAATAGAGTTAAGCATAGTGTAAGAATATTTGATAAAAAAATAGATTTTAAAGTTGGTGAAACAATACATACGGAAAACTCTTATAAATATACCTATAAAAGCTTCGAAAGACTTAGTGAGAGTGCTGGTTATAAAATACAAAGTTTTTTTTCAGATGAAAAATCATTTTTTGGTATTTTTATATTAAAAGTAAAAAAGTGAATGGATTATTCAAATTTCAATAATGCTGGATCCAGTAAAACATTTCAAAGTTGTAACAACGCAATAATAAGATACTTAGAAGAAGAAAAGAAATATGGTGGATATTATTCAGCTGATTTATTTTCAACCAAGATAAATAAATTTTATCTGAATTTATCAACACTTATAAATTGTAATCCCTCAGAAATCTCTTTCATATCAAATACAACTTTAGGATTTAATTTATTAATTAATTCATTCCAGGGACTTAAGAATGGTAATATCATAATATTTAGTAATGAATATGATAGTAATCTTATATGTTTAAGACATAATAGAATAAATTTTAAAGTAGTTAGGTTAGACGATAACGGTGATTTCGACTTTAATGAACTTAGGTCTAAGATAGATAGTAATACGTTGATTGTTAATTTATGTCATATTACTTCTTACATAGGAAATGAAAATCCAGCAGAAAAGATCGGAAAAATTATAAAGAAAATAAACCCGAATATTATTTATTCAATTGATGCATGTCAGTCGATTGGTCACATTAATATAGATGTAAAACAATTCAAATGTGATGTACTTATTGGATCAGGTAGAAAATTTTTAAGGGGACCACGCGGAACTGGATTTATTTATTTAAAGAAAATAAATGAGAGCTTAATTAAACCATGTATAATTGATAGTCATAATATTGATAATAAGTCAAAAACAGGTTTAAAGAAAGATCATGTATTTGAAAATTTTGAGTATTCACCAGCACTTAAAGTTGGCCTGTCCGAGTCAATCAGAAGGATAAATAATTTAGGGATTCCAAAAATTCAAAATGATATCAAATCAAAGAGCAAATACTTTAGAAATAAACTTAAGAAAATGTCAAATATCAACTTATATGAAAGTGAAAACAAAGTTAGCGGAATCAACACTCTCACTATTAAAAATATTCCTACAAAAAACATATATAATTTCTTATTAAAAAAAAAAGTACTTACTTCAATAGTTGAAAAAAAGGACTATTACTCAAGAAAAAATAAAATATCTAATGCTTTGCGCGTATCATTCCATTATTATAATACATACAAACAAATTGATTATTTGATAAAATGTATTTCAAGGATATAAAATAAAAATGGACCTTAATAAAATAATAAGATTTATCCAAGTATTTGCTGTTCTTGTGATTTTTATTGGATCAGTTATAGGTTTTGTTTATGAAATTCTTCATATGTTGGAAATAAAAAAAATTCAACTGGCAGATCTTCTTTTACTTTTTATTTATGTTGAAGTTATGGGAATGATAAGGGTATATTTACTTCAAGAGGAAATTAGAATAACCTATCCTCTAATAATTGCTATCACTGCTATTTCACGTCTTATAATTCTACAAAAAAAAGACTTGGATCCAGCTATTTTAATTTACGAATCTGTTGCAATATTAATTCTTGCATTTGCAATAATTGTCTTGAAGATGAGATATATAAATTTCTTCAAAGAAGACAAAAAAAATGAAAAAAATTAACTTACTTCTACAGTTAAAAATTGTAAATATTTCGTTTATCTTCTGCACAGTGCTTTTTATTTTATATCCATATTTAGATATAAATATCTCAAATTTTTTTTTTGTTGATGGATCATTTATTTCAGAGAAATACACCTTTATTAAAGACCTGAGAAGTATTCTTAAAATTTTAATGATTTTAATTCCAGTATTTTGTCTATTCTTTTTAATTTTAATTTCTTTAGAAAAGTCTAAAAAATCTAAAATAAAATATAATTTAAGGTTTAGAATGGCATTGCTGGGATTTGTTATTGGTCCAATAATTGGGTGCGGATTGATTGCTAATCTTTACTTTAAAGATACATGGGGTAGAGCTAGACCAGCTTATATAATTGAATTTGGGGGGGAGAAAAATTACTCTCAACCTTTTATTAAATCTGATCAATGTTATAAAAATTGCTCCTGGATTAGTGGAGAAACTTCCGGTGCTTTTTCTTTGATGTTTGGTTCATTAATTTTAAGAAATCATATGTTCATACTGTGCAACTATATTTTAGGATTACTTGTTTTTTTTTGTAGACTTTCAATGGGAGGACATTTTTTTAGTGATAATATATATGCTTATTTCTTTATGATCTATCTGGCCTACTTATACAAGTACTTCATTTATATTATTCTTAAAAATAGAAAAAGAAAAAAATGATAGATGCATTCATTATATATGATGAGAAAATCAGCAGTAAAAATCAATGTGAAACCTTGTTAAGCGAGCTTAGGAAAAAGAAAAAAATAAAGTGTGATTATTTAATTATTAAAAAAAATTTTTTTCACTATCTTCCAAATGCACTAATTTTTCTTGTTTTAAATTTTATTAGTCTTTTCAGGAGCACTAAATATAAGGATTATAACCTGATACTTTCATGCGGGAGAACAGCAGCTCCATATAATTTATTTTTTTCAAAAAAAAACTATACAAAAAACTATCATATTTTAGATCCATATTTTAGAAGAGGTGGGTTTACAAAAATAATTATTCCCTACCATGATCATAAAAAAATGAGAATCTATGAAAATACAATTTTTACAGTCGGAGCATTATCTAAGAAAACAAATCTTTTAAACAAGGTAAAATATCAAAAAAGAAAAAATATTATTTCGTTTTTAATAGGAGGTTCTGGTAAAAGTTCTCATCTTTCTATTCAGGATATAGAGGGGTGCTTGAGGATTCTGAATGATCTAAAAAATAAATATATAATTAATTATTGTTTTTCAAGAAGGACACCTGAAAAAATAAAAAAATATATAATTAAGAATAAATATAGCTCTCATATTTGCTATCCTCAAGGCAATGTAAATCCCTATTCAGAGTTATTAGAATTATCTAACTTCTTTATTGTTACACAAGATTCTGTTGGTATGATTTCAGATGTTTTAAATACGGGCAAATCTATCTATATAATTGAGCTAAAAAATATAAAAAGTAAACTTAAAGAATTTAGTGAATTTTTAATAAAAGAGAAATACGTAAGAATTTTTCAAGGTGAATTTGAAAAACCCTCCTACAAATCTTTGAATGAAGTAAATCGAGTAGCTAACCTCATTATGAGAAACTTTACCAACGATTATGGATCCAAATCCACTGATCTGGATACTTTCTAATCCATATTTCAACTATTTTATTTAAATGATTCATGATTTTTTCTTCTGAAGATAGACTTTTAATTTTCTCATAGCTAATTGGTTCTAAATATTCAATTCTAAAATTTGTACCGTATTCTCTAATGCAAAATGCCGGTATTATTGGGCATTTAAATTTCAATGCAAATTTTGCAATGGCTGAGGGCGTCATAACATTTTTGTTAAAGAACTTGGTTGATATTCCGTCATTCATTTTTTGATCAATTAGCATCCCAATATTCCCTCCACTATTTGATAAAACTTTTATACATTCTCTTGCGCCTTCAGGTCCTTTTTTAATTAATCCAACGCCATAGCGAAACCTTATTTTTCTTAGTAAATCGTCTACGTATTTATTGTTAGGAGCTCTATAAATAAAATTTATATTAAATCCATTTTCTGTAAGAGCATGTGATGTTAATTCCCAATTTCCAAGATGGGCAGAGAAAAATAAACAATTTTTATTATTTTTTAAGGGATTTAATAAATTTCTGATATTTATTATTTTAATTCTATCATTGTTAATTACGCGAATTCTATCTAGATTTGGATATTCACCAACGACTCTTCCAAAATTCTCCCACATTTTAAAAATAATTTTCCTTCTCTCTTTATAATTTAATCCCTTAATTACCTCTCCAATATTATAAATTGCTACTGGTGTTCTTTCAGAAAAATAACCGTATATTGTAAATATTTTTCCGGTAATGAACGAAGAAATTTTAAATCCTAAGATTCTAAAAGTATTATAAAATATTATTACAAAGATATATTCAATAAAATGTTTTAGCGATTTCATAGTTATTAATTAATGATTATTATTGAAGGTGGTTTGACTTCATTATCATTTACAAAATCTGTAACATCCTTTAACTTTGTATTATAAATTACCTGGTTTTCTAAAGTTGCGTTTGTTATTATTGAAATTTTGGTATTTTTTTTCATCCCATTTTTGATTAGATTGTTTTTTATGTTTTCAATCTGACTTATACCCATATACACTAAAATCTTACCACCTGTATTAACCAAGTAATTATAATCAATTTTTCTACTAAAATTCTTTATTTGCTTATGACCTGTAATAAGGTTTAAACAAAGTTTAGTATCCACCTCTTTTTTATTGTTTTCTTTTAAAGCTGCTTGTGCTGAGGTTATTCCGGTAAATACTTTAAACTTAATCTTATTTTTTTTTAAAAAATTTATCTCCTGACTACCTCTACTAAAAAAACTAACATCTCCACCTTTAAGTCGTAGTACTTTTTTATTCATTTTAGCATATTTTACTAACCACTCATTAATATCCTCTTGAGAACATGCTCGGTTAGTTGAGGTTTTACCTGCGAAAATCAATTTTACTTTTTTTTTACAATATTTTAATAATGACTTATTAATTAAAGAATCATAAATTATTACATCGGCAGATTTTAGAGCAAGAATAGTTTTGATAGTTACTAATTTTATGTTTCCAGGACCACCCCCTGAAATAATTACAGTTCCTTCTTTAAAATTTATGATGTTATCGCTATAATTGAATTTCATTTAATGTTTAAATTACATTTTTTTGTATGAAAAATGAAATTGTTTTAAAAAATATTTCTGTGTCTTTTGAAGATACCAACGTTCTATCTAATGTTTCATTTGAAGTAAAACAAGGGTTACCTACATGTATTATTGGGAGAGGCGCGTCGGGCAAGACTACATTGCTAAAATCTATATTAGGCATAACTCATGTCAATAGAGGCAAGGTTTTGATAAATCAGAGTTCGGTTAATAAAACTGATGAGTCAATGACTAATAATCTGTTTGGTGTAGTTTTCCAAAAAGACGCACTTTTCGATAGTTTGAGTGTATGGCAAAATATAATGTTTCAAAGCTTAGGGAATGAGGAAAATAAAAATTTAATACTTAGATCAAAAAAAATACTCAAAAGTGTAGGACTTTCAACTAATGATGCTTTTTTATTTCCTAATGAACTATCTGGAGGCATGCGAAAACGAGTTGCTATTGCTAGGGCAATTTCACACAACCCTAAGTTTTTGATTTTAGATGAACCAACTGCTGGGTTGGATCCCATAAAATCAAACTTAATTTTTAAAATTATCAATGATTTGAGCACTCTTAGTCAAGTTACTATTTTAGCTGTTACATCGGACATGAAAGGAGCCTTAAAGTATTTCAAAAGAGTTGTTATTTTAGATAACAAAAGAGTCCACTGGAAAGGTAGTTCTGCTTTGGCCAAGAAAAAACCTACAAAACTGATGGAGGAATTATTTTGTAAAGTGTAAGTTTATTTTCTTGTTAGATCAGCACAACCTGCAGTTGCGTCAATACCTGATTCAACATAACACGCGCTTATCCTATTTTTTTCTAATATTTTTCCTATATTATAGCCTCTACTGTTAGCTGCTACCCACGTGAAAGTTACATTATCAGGGTGTATTATCCCAAAGAAATCTTTAGTACCATCGGTATAGGAAAATGTGCCTTTGAATCGACGATCCTTCTGTTCTAAAATTTCAACTTTCTTTTCCCAGGTTCTGAAACCTCTTTGATTCGAAAGAGTATTATTTTTTCCGATCCAGGTACCTTTTAAATTAGGGATTTCTTCAGATTTTGAAGTATTAGTAACAAATATAAATGTAAAGACTATTAAAAATTTTATAGAGTTAAAAAACATATTATATATTATTGTTAAAAAATACAAAAATACAATGTTTAATGAAGATTAATATACTAAAATTTTATTTATCCAAAAAACTCATTTCAATCTTTTTAATGGGGATTCTTAGTGGAATACCTTTATATCTAATTCTTTCGACATTATTTATATGGTTAACAAGAGAAAACATTGATATCTCAACTATTGGATTATTTGCGTTAACATCAATTCCTTGGAGTATAAAATTTCTCTGGTCACCATTTTTAGACAAATATAACGTCTTTTTCATAAATAATTATCTCGGACATAGAAAATCCTGGTTACTATTAATTCAATTTTTTCTTGTACCCTGTTTATTATTTCTTGGCTATTTAGATCCAAATAACGACTTACTTACAATAGCAATTATTGCACTATTAATATCTTTTTTCTCAGCTAGTCAGGATATCGTAATTGATGCATTTAGAATAGAGATCTTGGATGAAGAATCACAGGGTGCGGGTGTGGCTATGACACAGTTAGGTTATAGATTTGGTGGTATAATTTCAGGTGCTGGCACACTTTATTTAAAAGAAATAATGACTTGGTTTGAGGTATTTCTTTCACTTTCAATATTTATAATAATTATCGTCATTTTCGTGCTTTTTTTAATTAATACAAGAAAATCTAGTAAAATTTACAATCATAATAAAAGTATTTTGGAACCTTTTAAGGAATTTATTTTTAGGAATAATTTTTTAAAAATTATATTAATTTTAAGTTTCATTTTCTTTTTTAAATTTGGAGATGTTGTTGCCGGTGTGATGGCTAACCCATTTTATGTAAAGATTGGATTTTCTAACCTTGATATAGCAAATGCTAGTAAAATCTTTGGGGTTCTGATGACTATGTTAGGAGTTTTTTTTGGAGGATATTTAGTAAAGACAAGAGGAATTTTAAACGCACTTATCTATTCTGGATTTTTACAGATAATTTCTAACTTACTGTATATTATTTTATATAAAGTTGGTCCAGAGTTTAACTACCTCCTATTAACAATAGCTGGAGAGAATTTTTCTGGTGGTCTAGGCTCTGCCGCTTTTGTAGCGTATTTATCCGTCTTGTGTAATAAAAAATATACCGGAACTCAATACGCTTTACTTTCTTCAATAATGGGTATAGCAAGGACAATATTATCCTCACCAGGGGGATATTTAGTTGAGTTTGTAGGATGGGGATATTTTTTTCTTATTTCAACATTTTTAGGAATTCCGGGTTTATTAATTCTTTTTTGGATGAAATCGAATTTTCCAATTAATATGCAAACCAAATTTAGTTCATAATTTCTTTAAACTCTTGCAGGTTTTTAATTTTTTCATTTGAAGAAAATTTTTCGTAAAAGTCTTTCAAACCATCAAATCTTTCAATAAATTTTGTATCAATTTGTTCGAGATTTCCTGATAAAAACCATCTTATGACTCTCCATGCAGTGATATCCGCAATTGATAGCTTCCCAATGAAGAATGAATTACTTGAGTTTTTTTTAAAGAACTTATTAAGATATTCAAACCATGTATAAAAATCTTTTTCAATGAATATTTTTCTGAGTTTTTTTGATTTTTCTGGATTCTTTTCTCTAATTGAGTGAGCTATTCTATATGTTATTTCGTTTGCCCAATCTATAACTTGATTAATTACTATTTGTTTTTTTTCGTCGCTACTGTAAAGATTTGACCTGGATGCACAAAATATTGCAAGAGAATGTGTGTGACAAAAAACATTATCTTCGTAGTACATGATTGGTAGTTGACCAAAAGGGTGTTTATTTTTGAATTTTGTCCAATCCTCTCTTGGGATTCTTTCAAACTCATAATCTATACCTGCATATGCAAGACTGAGTCTTAAAATATCAATTCTCCAAAAATTAAAATCAAAATATACTAGCTTTATCCTTGACAAATTTATTCCTATCTATTTTTCTGCAAACGCTTTTTCTATTACAAAGCCCCCCTGAACTTTTGTTGAACCCTCTTTTGATCCCAAACTTTCAAAGATCTCTTTAAGTTCATAAGTCATTTCCTCAGAGCCACAAATCATAACTCTATCAAGTTCAGAGTTGAAGTTTTCCTGTTTCACAGCTTTCCAAAGAGTTTTGTTTTTAATCCACTCAGTAATTCTTCCAACTCTTTCCCATTTTTCTCTTGTTACTGTATTAAAATATTCAAATTTTCCTTTAGTTACATGAGAGTAGATATCATCATTATTTAAGTTTTGTAATAAATCTTTATAAGCAAGTTCCTTTATTGTTCTAACAGTGTGAGTCAGGATAACATTATCAAATTTTTCATATGTTTCTGGGTCTCTAACTATACTCATAAAGGGTGCTAAGCCTGTACCGGTAGAAAAAAGATATAAATTTCTTCCAGGAAGTAAATAGTCACAAACAAGAGTTCCTGTAGACTTAGAATTAATAAGCACCTCGTCATTGATATCAATATGTTGTAATTTACTGGTAAGTGGTCCGTTGGGAACTTTAATTGATAGAAATTCAAGATGATCTTCGTGGTTAGGGCTTACTACTGAATACGCTCGAAGAAGTGGTTTGGCATCTATTTCCAAACCAATCATAGCAAATTCTCCATTTTTAAACCTAAACGACAAGTTCCTTGTTGTTTTAAAACTGAAGGTTTTGTCGGTCCAGTGATGAATGTCTATAACTTTCTCTTTCAATATTGCCATGGTATGATTAATAGTTTATAAGGCTACCTTAGATAAGTAATTATGATATAAGTCTTAATTAAATAATTTTTATTGAAATGACAAGCACTAATATAAGAAAATTATCACACTCAGAGATGGATCTATACAGAAAACCTTTGTTACCTGAGACTTGGAGTTGTTTTCCTGTTGACAAGGATATAGATACTCAACAATTAAGAAAAGCCTTACAAAAAGATCTTGATAGTATAAGATCAGGTGCAGAAAAAGATCCTTTTTCAAATTCAATAACAATGCTTGCATTAGATATTTCGAGAATGTTGGAAAAGAATAAACTTAATTATTCTGCTCTTGAAGCATTAATTCAAAGACTTGCTGTAGGTTCACTTGGACTAAGAGCTGACAGACTAAAATCTTATGTTGGCTGCTTAGATACAGAGCAAAATAAAAAGAAAATTGCACAAATTATTAAATCCTTAGCATTTGATGATAAATCTCTAATTAGCTTCAATGAATTTAATATGAAGATTAAAGAGGAAATTTTTGGAATTGTTTTCACGGCACACCCAACTTTTGGCACTACCCATGAAATGATGAAAGAGTTAGCTAACTTAGCTATTTATGGATTTTCAAATAAAGATAAAAATCATAAAAAGTTAAAATCTATAATAAAGCAGATATTTAAGACTGAACAAAGGCCAGAAAAAAACATTACATTAGATTATGAACACTCGCTATCAATGATAGCACTTGAGTTCCTTCAAGAATCTTTAGAAACTTTTTATAGCGTTTTTCTTAAAGTGAGCCAGGAACTTTATCCTGAGCAATATTACAAAATTGAACCAAAGATTTTACGTTTAAATACATGGGTTGGCTATGATGTTGATGGTAGGGGGGATATTTTTTGGAATAATTCATATGCAAAGAGATTATTGGTAAAAATTAATCAGTTAAAAATTTATAAAAATAAAATTGATTCGATCACTAAGAAATCTAATTCAAAAAAGTTGAATACCGAGCTTAAATCAATAAAAAACAGATTAAATGAATCAATTAATCTCAATGAAAAAGCTCTAAAATATTTTGATGATAAAAATTTTTTAGGTGACCTTGAAAAAATTAAAGTTGTTTCAAACTTTATGCATCTCAATAAAAATAAACTTTTAACAAGCTCTAAAATACTCATTAGTGAAATAGACAGAATAATAAATAAATTTTTGAGTGAAAAATCGAAGATGTTCAAATCAATAATTAATGATCTTCTCTTGTTTAAAATTTTAATAATAAATTGCGGTTTAGGTCTAGGAAGAACACAGTTTAGATTAAATGCTAATCAACTTAATAATGCCATTTCAAGGGAGATCCAGTTGACTGGTGATCCAGAGGATCCTTCCAATAAAAGAACATATCTTAGAGAGTTATCTAAACGCATTGATAATGTAGAACCAGTAAAGATTAATTTTGGAAGCATTGTCGAAGAAAATATGAATGCAAGAAGATACTTTATGTTGATTAAACAAGTTTTAAAATATATCGATGAAGATCAACCAGTAAGATTCTTAATCGCTGAATGTGATTATTCTTTAACTGTAATGACAGCCCTTTATTTTTCAAAAATGTTTGGTGTTGAAGATAAAGTAGATATTTCACCGTTATTTGAGACTGAAAAAGGACTTGAGAATGGTCATTCAATAATTTCTACATTATTAAAAAATAAACATTTTAGAAGTTATGTGTTAAAGAGAAAAAAAATTACGGTTCAAACAGGATATTCAGATGCGGGGAGATATTTAGGTCAAACCGCAGCAGTCCTTTCCATTGAAAACCTTCAAAGAAAAATAGCAAGTACACTTGTGGATAATAATATTTCAGGAGTCAAACTTTTGATTTTTAACACTCATGGAGAATCTATTGGAAGAGGGGGGCATCCAGTATCACTTGATGATAGGTTAAGATATGTTTGTTGTAACTATACTAGAAAAAAACTTAGTGAATGGAATATTGATCTTGTACAAGAGATGAGTTTTCAGGGAGGGGATGGATACCAATATTTCATGAATCATGACTTATCATTTGCGGCTATTTCTAGAATTTTCGAATTTTGCTTTGATACAGATTTTAAAAAAGATAATGATTCATTGTATAATTCTCCTGATTTTGGAATTGAATTTGTAAATACCATCAAAAATTTTAACACAGATATAATGGATGACCCTAATTATGCTGCTTTATTAAGTGTTTTTGGCTCAAACCTAAATCATTCAACAGGTTCTAGGTCTGTGAAGAGACACTTTGACAGTTCTGTAAAGACACTTGTTTATCATCCTAGTCAAACTAGAGCAATCCCTCAAAACTCCATCCTTCAGCAGTTAGGAATGTTAGCAAATACCCTAGGAGGAATTGGAACTTTTATTAGGAAGGATCCTAAGGTTTTTAATGAATATTTTAAATCTTCTGAAAGGTTCAGAAGAATAATGGATATGGTTCAGTACGCCTTTGCGTTTAGTGATATTGAAGTCTTAAAGGCATATATTGATTGTTATGATCCCGGAATGTGGCTGTCTTGGTCTACAAGAACCTCAAACTCTCTGAGAAGTGAAAATATGAAGGATGTAGCTAAATTACTGGAAGAGTTTGATGTTCATTGGAGATTAAATAAAGTTTACAGAAAAATTCATCAAGAATATATGGAGATCAGAAATTGGCTCTTGGGTAGAAAGCATAGAGGAAGAATAGCAGTTGGTAGAGGAAGAGTAATTGAAAAAGAAGTCAGAGACGAGTTACTCCTAATGCACGGGGTTAGAGTTGCCATTTTCCATGAGATTTTTCTTCTTTCTGTAAAAATACCTAATTTTAGTGATCAAATGGGAACAACTAAAGATGAGATAGTAGCAAGATTAGTTAGATTTGATATTTTTGAGGCGGTCAAGATACTCAGACAAATTTTTCCAACTGGTAAAATAAAAACCTCTGATAGTGGTTTTAAAGATAAGTCAGATTATTTGAGTGAAACTCTTATAGATTATTCGGATGAAGAAAAAAATATATTTAAAAAACTTGAATCTCTTTATGAATGTGCCAGAAGAGTGAGTACAGGAATAGCTAATTTCATAGGATCTGTAGGTTAATTCTTATCTGATTTATAAAAACTTTCAATAATATTAATATCTTCATCAGATAGATTCAAATTCTCCGCAAGTTTGTTTAATTGATTTCTTTCAGATTTATCTATTCTGTTGTCCCTTAGCGCATTTTCTAGTTCTTGTTTATATTTATTTTGACTTCTTCTTGTGTGTTCACTAAAAGCAGATGCCAAAATACCTGAAGGCAATGCTACAGTTCCAATTCCGAGGATTATTATAGCTGAGCCAAAAAATTTTCCTAATGTAGTTATAGGATAAACATCACCGTAACCTACTGTAGTTAAGGTTACAATAGACCACCACATTGCTTGGGGGATACTTCCAAATTTTTCTGGCTGAGCATCCTTTTCGACAAGATAAATCCCGCTTGAAGCTATTATTAACATTATAAATAATATAAAAAAAGCTGCTCCAAAAGATTTTCTTTGATTCCAAATTACTGTTAATAAATTATTTATGGAGCTTGAATATCTAGAAAATTTTAAAAATCTTAAAATTCTAAGAACCCTAATAAATCTTAAATCAACAGATGGGAAAAAAAATGCTAAAAGGCTAGGTGCAATTGCTATCAAATCAATTAGAGATGGAAAACTTAATAAATATTTTATTCTGACTCTAAAATTATTAGTGTAATCCTTATCCTCAACACAAGACCATATCCGACCCACATATTCTAAAGAGAATATAAAAACTGAGAAATATTCAAAAATCCTGAATAGTTTATAATAGTGTAAAAAAAGATCATCAACAGTTTCAAGAATAACCATTAAAACATTTAAAAAAATTAAAACTAATAGAAAAATATCAACAAACTTAGAAAGAACATCATTTTCTTTTGCTGGCTCTAATAAAACCCATATTTTTTTCCTAAATGAAGAAGGAGAAAATTTTACTTTTTGGGACAAGTAATTTCCTTTTGGCAGGCAAAACCTGGTGATCCTAGGTAAATTTGTTTATCTTTCTCACCTTTTTCTTTCGGTTGTGGTTGATATGTACATATAACATCATCAGGAACCTTCTGCTCCTTAATCAATCTACACTTTCGTTCGATAACTATACGTTTTCTTCTATCAAATGTTCCTTCTTCAGGTGCATATGTTCTACCTTTGGGCTTGGCTTGTAATGCTAATGGGTATGAAAATGAACAAAGTAATAAAAGACTAAGTATTTTTTTCATCATCTGACTTTTGATCATCCTTTACTTCATCAGTACCAGTACCATAGCCTGTACCTTGGATTGATTTTGCAATAAATTTATTCATAAGTTGATCGGAATTCTTTACGTATTCTTCTAAATCTTTCCGAAGAATATTTTCAGCATCTTCTTTTGATGAAGCTTCTACTTCCATTATCCCATCAATAATCCAATGAACTTTATACTTCATAGTGAGTCTCCAGATGTATTTTTTGTTTTTAAATATTTTTGTTTAGTAAAAATATCAAAGGCCTCTTTTTGTAGTTCCAGTAATATTTCATTTTCAAGAGATTCGCCAACTCTATCTCTGAATTTCATAGCCTTATAATTACCAGAACTCACAGCAACAGAATACCATAAATATGATTTTTCTAAATCAATTTCTGGAGAAAAATTTTCATGCCAGTATGCCAACTTGAAAGCTGCAAATTCGTCGAGATTATCAATATATTCTTTTTCTAACATTTCCTCAATTTCAGATTTAATTTTTGTTACTGTATCTTCACTTACTTTTCTTAGTACTCTATCAATTTTATTTATACATTTTTTATTTCCATTTAAGGAACATAACCATGTATATTTCAATGAAAGTTGATAGTCTTGCGTAGTTCCGATACCTTCAAAATACATATTTGAAAGATTGTGAATAGAACTTTTATGCCCTTTTTGCGAAAGGTTAAAAAAAACTATATATGATTTTTTAAATTCTCCATCATCATAATGAGTAACACCTTTTTGGTAATATTTATTGTCATTTAATTCTTCAGTATTGGCAGATACTTCTAAGTTAAAAAAATAGAAAAATAAACAAAATGGAATTATTAAAAGAATCACCTGCCCGCCATCATAACTAATTGTAAATATAAAACTCGAAGTCTGAACTTAGAATTAGGCCTTTGTTCATAAACTACTATTCTGGGTCTATCTGAGTTCGGTTTTTGAAATTCGATTGACATATCTTCCGGTAAATAAACACCGTTAAATTCAAGTGTTTTCTGTGGATCTTCGTGAAATTGCTCTTTAAATTCTGCATCTATCCAAGTTCTAGCAAGAACTCTTCCTAGTATATCAGGCAAAAACTTTCTAACCTCGGAACGATTCTTTAGATGATGTAGTTTTTGCGTAATATCAAATGGACTGATTTTATCTTGGCTAACTTTAATGACCTCATTATTTTTAGCTTTAACTGGAAGGTTAGATTGTTTCTTTTTCATGATATTTTTAAATTTTATAACAAATTGAGAATTTTTATAAATAAAATTTTAAACATTTACTATTTTTGTCGTTTTGGAATTATGAAAAATTCTAATAAAATTATAAATTTTCCTAAAAAGATTGATATTAAAAAAAAAAAGTATGCT
>JBELJQ010000002.1:0-75967 GCA_042090305.1 Candidatus Pelagibacteraceae bacterium
TTTTTATCAATTACACCATTTAATAAAAACAATTCAGATTTTTGTGAAATTTTTCTTATATAAATTGCCTCACTCAAAGAATTTAAAAAAAAAAAATCACAACCTGACGAAATTAATTTTTCTGCAATTTTTTTCAACCCAAGACCATAAGAATTAGATTTTAGTACCGCACTTAAAATTGTAGTCTTTGAAATTTTTTGAAGCATCAATTTATAATTAAATTCAATTAGATTTAAATTGATTTTTAATAAGCAATTTTCGTTGATTATTAATTTAGATTCATTCATATGTAGAAAGATTTAAAAAGAGGGTTCTGCTAAATCAGAAAATTTAGTTATAGTTGGATTAAAGTGAAGTTTAACTTTAGAAATTGGACCATGTCTATTTTTAGCGATTATTGCTTCTGCAATATTATGAACCTTTTCCATTTTACTTGTCCATATTTCGTGTTTATCAGTCCCCTCCTGTGGTTCTGTTCGTGCTAGGTAGTATTCTTCACGATATAAGAAAACTACTAAATCTGCATCTTGTTCTATAGAACCTGATTCTCTCAAATCAGCAAGTTGAGGTCTTTTTTCCTCGCGATCCTCTACTTTTCTTGATAGTTGAGATAAAGCAATCACCGGAACATCAAGTTCTTTAGCTATAGCTTTAAGTCCCCTGGTAATTTCTGAGATTTCTTGAACTCTACTATCATTATATCTAGTTTCGCTAGACAAAAGTTGCAGATAATCTAAAACGATTAAATCTAACCCAAACTTCCTTTTCAGTCTTCGAGCTCGAGTTCTTACGGATGCTATGGATAATGCAGGAGTATCATCAATGAATAAGTCTAAATTTTTAAGATTCTCCCCTCCTTTAATCAATTTATTGAAGTCTGTTTTAGATAAATTTCCAGTTCTTATATTTTCAGAGGAAAGTCCAGCAATTTCCGAAATAATTCTTGTAGCTAGTTGCTCTGAAGACATTTCTAATGAGAAAAATAAAACATTCTTTTTCCTCTTGGACTCTTTTATTTCGCTGGCAATGTTGTAGGCCATGTTAGTTGCAAAAGCTGTTTTACCCATCGAGGGTCTTCCAGCAACGATTATCAAATCAGATTTATGAAGACCGCCTATTTTTTTATCAAAATCAACTAATCCCGTTCTAAGGCCAATAACTTCTTCACTTTTCCTAAATGCTTTTTCTGCATAATCCAGAGTATTTGTAAGAATATCTTCAAAGACTCTTGGTCCACTATTGATTTCATCATCATTGGATAATTCAAAGAGCTCCTGCTCAGTTTGTTCAATTATTTTAGAGGCGTTATCTTCTTTTTTTACTGTATAACAATCATTGATAAGTTCCGTTCCCACATTTATTAGTTTTCTTCGAATGAATAAATCATATATTAATTCTCCATACTGTTTAGCATTTACAATGCTAAGGCTATTTTCGCATATTTTAAGCAGGTAATCTAAACCACCATTATTTCTAAAATCTTCGTTTCCCTCTAAAAGAATTTTTAGAGTATTTATATCAGCCACTTGATCGCTTGAGATTATCTTTTTTAGTGCCTCAAAAATTACCTTATTAATTTTAGTTGAGAAAAAATCAGATTTTAAGAAGTTTTCAACTTTCTCGAAAGCTAGGTTATTTGATATGATTGCACCTAAAAGAGCTTGTTCTGCACCCAGGTTCATCGGTGCTTCTCTAATCAAATTAAGATTTGTGCTTGAGTTTACGGTTATTACTTTATTTCCCTGGTCTTGAGTAGACATCTTTATACTATATCAAATTATTTTTCATAAGCACCTTTTATCTGACTGTTAATTAAGTGGATAACGTGTAAAACTTTTTAAAAGTTTCTCATAAAAAGATTTGAAATATAAAAAAGGTAACTAAGTAGACACATTAGAGAGAACTTGAGATTGATATCATACCTTTTTAACAAAGTGAAAGAAAATAAAGTTACAATCAATGTAAGAATAATGACATCTAATTCTATTATTTTCTTTTCGTAATCAAAAAATTTAAATAAAGATGAAATTCCAAGAATAAAAAGTAAATTGTAAATGTTAGAACCAATTATATTACCAAAAATTATGGCATTTTTTCCTCTTTTTGCTGCGGCAATAGATGTTACTAATTCGGGAAGAGAGGTTCCAATTGCAATTACTGATAAACCAATAAATGAATCAGGTATATTTAAGTTATCTGATAGTTTAATTGCAGATTCAACTGAAATATTAACTCCAAATAATGTTAAAATAATTGATACTACAACAATTGGCAAACCAAAAACAACAGGCTTCTCGTATGAAAATTTTGATAGAATATCCAAATTAATTTCGGAGTCAACTTCACTATTTCTTATTGAGTTTTTAAAACTATAGATCATATAAAAAATAAATGATGTTAGAAACATAATGCCAAATAAAAAATTAAACTTGTAAAACGTAAAAATCAAAAAGAACACTAAATGAATCATTAAATGAAAAATTATATCAAATTTTAATACTTTGGGTATTTTAACCAGGTTAATGAATCCTACTGCGGATAAAACTAGAAGTATATTTGCTATATTTGAACCTAAAATATTTCCAACTGATAAGTCAGGCGAACCACTCAAGACGGCCTCAATTGATACTAATAATTCAGATATAGATGTCCCAAACCCAATAATTACAAGACCAATGAAAAATTCGGAAATTTTAAACTTTCTTCCAATAGCAGTAGAGTTACCTACTAAAAGATCAGCTCCTTTAATTGCAAGATAAAGACCAAATATTAATGTTATAAAGTCAAGTGACATTTATTGCAATTTATCATTGCTCAGAATTAGAACTTGAAAGATCTTCATTGTCATAATCTTTCAGAGATTCTTTTTTATTTTCATCATTATTCTTTAAATTTTTTTTTTTAGCGCCATCATTTTTTATATCATCGGTAATTTCTTCTTCACGATGACTGTCATTTTTTAAGGATTCAATTTCTTTTTTTTTGGGTTTATTAATTTCGTCTTTTTGGATTTTTGCATTTTCTTCTGAAGTGGCTACGTTGATTTTAAGGGTACAAGAGACTTCGGCATGTAATTTAACATTGATATCATAAATACCAATTTTCTTTATTGCACTGTGGAGATTGATATTAGATGGTTTTATATCTAATTTTTGCTCCAGAAAATATTGAGAAATATCTTTTGGTGAGACCGAACCATATAGCTGGCCATTATCACTGGCATTTCGAATGAATATAATATCTTTATTTTCGATCTTTTTTAACATTATTTCAGCTTCATCAACAGCTTTTTTACTTTGCGCCATAAGATCATTTTTGATCTTAGAGAAATATTCTTTATTAGATTTGTTAGCTCTTAGTGCTTTCTGTTGAGGAATTAAAAAATTTCTAGCAAACCCGTCCTTAACTTTAACAACATCACCAATTTTTCCTAATCTGTCGAATGTTTCTAATAAGATAACTTCCATTATGTTATTCCTTAAAAAAGTTTTTTTTTATGTTTGTATACATACCAGCAATAAATATTAATAGTAAAAGAACATACCCTAAAAATATAAAAAGTAAAAATAATATTATAAATTTTAAAAAAGGATTGAGATTTAGTTTTTTAAGATATAAGTGTAAAATTTTATATCCCTCAATCAAATATGGAATTGAAAGTATCATTAGTGTGTTGAGTAAATATATATTTAAGGCAGAAATATCTAGAAAAAAAACAAAAAGATTCGAAAAAAAAATAATTGAAAACCATTTAGGAGTATAGAAGTCTTCAACGTGGTAAGAAAATAATGGTTTTAGTTTTAGAAAATTACAAGAAATAGTTGATAGTTTAAAATTAAACATGAAGATGGTTAAGATAATAAATATATTCATAGCTGGTAATATCATTACTATAAAATTCGTTACTTCTTTAAAATTTAAATTTTGATCATTAATAGGTTTTTGTTGAAGTGATGATAATAAATTTGAGACTAAATTAGCAATTTCAACCTGGTCTAATTTTTGATAATAGAAAAAAATGAACATAATTAAACCAATAACTACAATTGATATAAATATAGAGAAAACCTCTCCACTTGAAGTATTATTATCTATTTTCCTTTGATTCAAAACTGAAAAAGTAGTTGGAATCAGAGAGATTATTATTAGAAAAAATAGATTTTTTGGGTGAATAGATAATATCCAATCAAATTTATGGATTGATAATAAAATTGACACGGATATAAATAAACTACTAATTAGTTGGATAGGCTTGAGAATTAAAGAAAGTAAAACGATAGGAAAATAAGATAAAAAAAAGAAAAGTTGTAAAGAGGTTTTAAGAAGAATTAACTCAATTAAAATAAAAAATATTGAAGAATAAAAAACTATTAAAATGTGATTCGGTTTTTCAGCGAGTGGGTTCATTATCTAGAAACATAGGGTAAAAGTGCTAGAAACCTAGCTCTCTTGACCGCTAAAGATAACTCTTTTTGTTTTTTTGTTGAAACTTGTGTAACTCTGCTTGGAAGAATTTTTCCTTTTTCTGTCATGTATCTTCGTAGAAGATTTATATTTTTATAATCAACATTAGGTGCGTCTTTACCTGATAAAGGACAATTCTTTGAAAAAAAAGACCTAGATGATGTGTTGTCAAATACTTTATTTCTCATATTTTCTCCTTATTTATGTTTTTTGTTCGACTAGTAGTGATTGTTCTTTGATTATTTCTTTAATTCTGATATTAAAAAATCTTAAAAAGTTAATATCTTGTTTTACTTTTATATCAAAATCTTTGAATAATTTTGCATCGCATTCACAATTGATCATGTAGTAGTAACCTTTAGAGTTTTTTTTTATTTTATAGGCTAGGTCCCTAAGGCCCCAGAATTCTGTTTTGAGTACTTTACCACCACTATCCTTTATTTTTTTTATTAAATCTTCGTAGTAATCATCTGCGGCTTTTTTTGAAAGTTGTCCGCTTACTATATATACGTTTTCATATAACATTTTATCTCCTTACGGTTAAACTCAAAAAGTTTAGCTATTTTTAAATAGCAAGGTTATTAATAAATGTTTATAACATTATAAAATGAATATTAAAGAGATAATTTAATTTAAAGATGAAAGGCATAAATATCATTTTCCCTGGTCAAGGCTCACAGTCAGTTGGAATGGGTCTCAATCTTTATGAAAATCATAATGAGGCTAAATTAGTTTTTGAGGAAGTAAATGATACCTTGAATTTCAATTTATCAAAAATAATCTTTGAAGGACCAGAGGATGAACTAAGACTAACAGAAAATACTCAACCAGCGCTGATGGCAACTAGTATTGCTATAGTAAGAATTATAGAATTTGAGTTAAAAAAAAAGTTAGGTGAATTTACTGATATTGTACTAGGGCATTCACTTGGAGAATATTCTGCGCTATGTAGTGTCAAATCAATTACTTTGAGTGAAGCATCTAGAGCTCTAAAAATGAGGGGTAAAGCCATGCAGGAATCTGTGACCGGACTCGATACATTAATGATTGCCGTTATTGGTCTAGACATTTTAGACGTTGAAAGCGCTATTGAAGATATTGAAATCCCTAGTGGTGAGGTTTGTGAAATTGCAAATGATAATTGTCCTGGTCAGGTTATTCTTTCAGGAACAAAGGAAATTTTGGAGAAGTTTTCAATAATATTAAAGAAAAAAGGAGCAAGAACAGTATTGCCCCTAAAAGTAAGTGCTCCTTTTCATTGCAGCTTAATGAATGATGCATCAAAAAAAATGGAAAATGTGCTATCTCAGATAAGTTTAAAGAAGTTAGAGACAAAATATATAAGTAACGTCACGGCCAACTTTGAAGATGATCCAGATAAAATAAAAGAATTGCTCGTAAAACAAATTTTTACAAGAGTCAAATGGAGAGAAAGTATAATAAAAGCTGAAAAAGAAGGTGCCAAAAATTTTCTTGAAATAGGGAGTGGAAAAGTGTTAACAGGAATGAATAAGAGAATATCCAAGGATATTTTTTCAGAAAATATTTCAAACATGAAAGATATCGACTCATTTCTTAAAAATAATAAGGATATCATATGAAAAAAATTTTAATAACTGGAGCTACTGGTGGAATTGGAAAAGAAATTTGCCTCTTATTAAGAAATGATTACGACATTTACGCAATGGGAAGAAATAAAGAAAAGCTTGGTAAACTACAAGAGGAAATATCTTCCATCAAAGGTACTTTCACCGCAGATTTGAATAATAAAAAAAGTATAGAAAGCTTTTTAGATAAAATAAATAAAGATAATATTGAATTTGATATTCTCGTCAATAATGCTGGTATAACCCAAGATAGTCTTTTTATAAGGATGGATTACGAAAAATGGAGTAAGGTTATTCAAACAAATCTTAATTCAAATTTTCTTTTAACAAATTTTTTTTCAAAGCAAATGATTAAAAAAAAGTGGGGAAGAATAATTAATATTACATCTGTTGTTTGCCATACTGGTAATGCTGGTCAGAGTAATTATACCGCCTCTAAGTCAGGAATAATTGGAATGTCAAAATCAATTGCTGCTGAACTAGCCAAAAGAAATATAACAGTTAATTGTATCTCACCTGGTTTTATCGAAACGGAAATGACTTCAGAACTCTCAGAGGAACAAAAAAAATCAATTATGGATAAAATTCCTTTAAATAGAATCGGTCAACCAAAAGATGTAGCTAATTGTGTCAAATTTCTTGCATCTGATATGTCTGAATACATAACTGGTCAAACTATTCATGTTAATGGAGGACTCGCAATGTTATAATTGTAATTGATTTAAAAAAAAAAATATTTATTAATATATATAATTAATTATTGTAAGGACAAAAGTATGAGCGATATATCAGAAAGAGTAAAAAAGATTGTAGTTGAGCATTTAGGTGTTGAATCAGAAAAAGTAATTGATTCGGCAAGTTTTGTTGATGACTTGGGTGCTGACAGTTTAGATACTGTCGAGTTAGTTATGGCTTTTGAAGAAGAATTTAGCATTGAAATTCCAGATGATGTCGCAGAAAAGATCACAACTATCAAAGACGCTATAGAACATATCGAAAAATCCCAAAATTAGTTATGAGAAGAGTGGTTGTTACAGGTATTGGTATGTGTACACCACTTGGCTTTGGATGGAACCATTGCTGGGAAAAATTGATTTCTGGTCAGTCGGGTGTTAAAAGGTTAGAAGGCTTTGAAATTGATGATTTATCTTCAAAGATAGGTGGACAGCTATCGATGGAGGGTGATGAAAGCCTTTTTCCAGAAAAAATAATACAGTTTAAAGATAAAAAGAAAATGGAGCCTTTCATTGAGTATGCTCTTATTGCCGCGCATGAAGCTTTAAAGGATTCTGGGTGGAGCGCAAAAAATGATGATGAATCATTTAAAACAGGTGTTATGATTGGTTCAGGAATTGGCGGACTCGACGGAATAAGAAAAAGTGCAGTTAATTTAGACAGAAGTCCAAGAAAAATATCTCCATTTTTTATACCATCTTGTCTGATAAATTTAGCAAGTGGACACATATCTATTAAATATAATTTTAAGGGACCTAATCACTCAGTTGTAACTGCATGCTCGTCAGGCGCACATGCTATAGGAGATTCCTTTAGGCTGATTTCCGAGGGGACTGCTGATGTAATGGTTGCTGGTGGTACCGAGGCAGCTTGCACTAGATTTGGAATTGCTGGATTTTGCGCAATGAGAGCTCTATCGACCCAATATAATGATGACCCTCACCTAGCTTCTAGGCCGTGGGATAAAGATAGGGACGGTTTTGTACTATCAGAAGGCTCTGGAATACTGGTTCTTGAAGAATATGAACACGCAAAAAAGAGGTCTGCAAATATTTATGCAGAAGTTATTGGATACGGGCTATCAGGGGATGCATCACATCCGACCGCTCCTGCTCCAGATGGAAGCGGGGCATACAGAGCTATGGAGATGGCTATTAAAAGAGCTGAAATAACCCCTGAACAAATTGGCTATGTTAATGCTCATGGAACATCTACGCCACTAGGAGATGAAATTGAATTTGGTGCAGTAAAAAGAATTTTTTCAAATGCAAGTGATAAGTTGTGTATGTCATCTACAAAATCATCAACAGGACATCTTTTGGGTGCTTCAGGTTCTGTTGAAGCGATTTTCTCAATCTTATCGATAAAATTTGGAGAAATACCACCCACATTAAATCTTAATAATATCTCGGAAAGCTGCAAAGGTATCAACCTAGTTCCACACGAAAGTCTAAAAGAAAATGTTGATATATCTTTATCTAATTCATTTGGTTTTGGTGGGACTAATGTTTCTCTTTTATTTAAAAGAATATAGAGAACGTGATTTATAAATTTTTTTTTGTTTTAGTTCTCCTAGCAAATACAATTTTTGAGCTTTTTCTTAAGGAAAATAAGATAAATACTCCTCAAGATATTATAATTGAAAAAGGGATGAGATTAGATCAAATATCTTCTCTTTTATATGAAAATGAAATTATCAATAATAAGAATTTATTTAAATTATGGGTAAGATTAAACTTTTCAGAAAAAAATATTATGTTTGGTGAGTATCGATTTGAAAATAAATTATCAATAAATAACGTCTTTAAAAAAATAAGCAAAGGAGAGACCTTTCTAAGAAAATTAACAATTATCGAGGGGTGGACAAAGTTTAATTTGTATTCAAAGATCAAGCTATTGTTTCCAGAATCAAGTTTAAAATTAGACGAAATGCCAACTTACATAATTGCAGACACTTATTTTTTTAGTATCACGGAGGGCTCTGAAAAACTTATTGAAAATATCAAAAAAAAAAGTGCTGACACAGCAGATAAATTATGGAAAAAACGTCTAATAGATTCTCCATTATCCAATATAAGTGAAATGTTTATTTTATCTTCAATAGTTGAGAAAGAAACTTCAATCAATGAAGAAAGAAATAAAATAGCAGGAGTCTTTTATAATAGAATAAATAAGGGAATGAGGTTGCAATCAGATCCAACTGTTGTATATGCTTTGACTCAAGGAAAATCAAAACTTGAAAGGAAGTTACTAAGAAAGGACTTAAAATATAAATCGAAATTTAATACTTATGTGAACAAGGGTTTGCCGCCTGAACCAATATGCTATCCAGGTTTAAACTCCCTTAAAGCTGTAATTTCCCCTGAAAATAATAATTTATTTTTTTTCGTTGCTGATCCTAAAAATAATGGACACATTTTTTCAAAAGATTATGATCAACATCTAAAAAATATTAAAAAAATTAAAAATACTAAAAGATGAAATTTTGATGATTAATAAAACAAATAGAAGGGGGTTAATGCTAGTTTTATCATCGCCATCGGGTGCTGGCAAGACCTCAATATGTAAGAAAGTCCTAGAAGAAGATAATGAAATCATGATGTCAATTTCTTATACAACCAGAAAAAAAAGAAAGAGTGAGAAGGAGGGGGTAGATTATTTTTTTGTTTCTAAAAAAAAATTTAACGAATTAATCAAAAAGGATTTTTTCATTGAGTATGCCAATGTATTTGATAATTTGTATGGAACTCCAAAAAAATTTGTAAGAGATAATCTTAATAGCGGGGTTGATGTTATGTTTGATATAGATTGGCAAGGTGCACAAAAATTATTTAATTTTTCGAGCTCAGATATGACCTCTATTTTTATACTCCCCCCTAGCAACGAAGTTTTACTTAAAAGACTTAAAAATAGGGCGGAGGATAGTTCCGAAATTGTATCCAAGAGAATGAGTAAAGCAAAATCAGAAATAAGTCATTGGATTGAATATGATTATGTTTTGATTAATGAAGATTTAAGAGATTGCTCAAAAAGCGTGCTTACAATTCTTAATGCTGAAAGAAAAAAACGGAATAGACAGCGATTTTTATTTAGTATGGTGGAGAAACTTTTAAATCAATAAGTTTGATAAATTAAGGTATTCCTCGACTGTGATGTCTTGTGGTCTAAGCTCGACATTTATATCGCTATCTAGGATCTTTTTCTCAACTTCTGAACTAAATTTCTTTATATTATTTTTAAGCTTTTTCCTTCTGTGTGAGAAACAAATCTTGAGAATTTCATCTAAATTATTAAAATTAAAATTTAATCTTTTTTTTGGAATTAACTTTATTATAGATGACATGACTCTAGGTTTTGGATAAAAGTTTTCAGGAGATACATCAAAGATTTTCTCGACTGTAAAGTGAAGCTGTACTAAAATAGACGTTCTGCCGTAGTGTTTATTTGATACCTCTGCTACCAATCTATCAGCAACCTCCCTTTGAACCATTACTATGATCGATTCAAATTTCTTTACAAATGACAACCATTTTATAATAAGTGTTGTAGCAATATTATATGGTAGGTTGGCTACTAAATTAATCTTATTACTATTTATTTTATCCAAATCAAATTTAAGTGCATCTTGAAAAATCACTTCTAATTTTTCTGGATATTCATTTTGTATTTTTTTTAGAATGAAATCTAATTCTTTGTCTTTCTCTACAGCTATAATTTTTTTTGGATTTTGTTTAAGTAAAATTTTTGTTAATGCTCCTTTTCCTGGGCCAATTTCAAGAATTAGTTTATTTGCCAAGTTTTCTAATTTAGAAATCTTATCCAGAACCTCTTTATTTTTTAGAAAATGTTGTCCTAGACTTTTTTTCTGCGAAAATTTATACATTAATTTTTAAAAAGTTAATGGCTGAGCAAAGACTATTTGGACTGGCTATATTTTTTTTTGCTATATCAAACGCTGGTCCATGATCTGGAGAAACTCTAATAAATGGGAGACCACCAGTCACATTTATTGAATTATAGAAATCTAACAGCTTTATAGGAATAAGACCTTGGTCATGATAAAAGCATACTATCCCATCAAAATTAACTCTTACATTCTTCGCAAAACAAGAATCACCACTAAAAGGACCACTCACCTTGATTCTTTTAGATATTTGTTCAATTACAGGTTTAATTAATGATATTTCCTCGTGACCAATAAGACCACCTTCTCCAGCATGGGGATTTACAGCAGCGACAGCTATTCTAGGTTTTGAAATTTTCCAAAGCTTTTTTAAAGAATCATTAAAAATTGATATTTTTTCCTCTAAGGTTTTTTTTGTGATTTTGTTTAGACATTCTTTTAATGGTAAATGTGTTGTAACCAAGCCTACTATCAAATTCGGTCCTTTATCCGCTGGTTTTGAAGTTGAAAGAATCATTATTTCTTTATTAATTTTATTTTTACCTTTTGATGCTAAATGAGCAAGGTATTCGGTTTGTCCGCAAAAGTTAAACCCATTCTTTTTTAATGATTTTTTACAAACTGGCAATGTAACCATTCCAGATACTTCTTTTTTTTTAATTAAATCATAACTATCATTTATTGATTTTAATACAAACTTTGAATTAGCAGAATCTGGCTCTCCTAATTTAAAATTTAAATTAATTTTCATATCTAAAATTGGAAGATATTTACCAAATAATTCAGAAACTTGTTCTGGAGATTCAATTTTTTTCAGATTTGCATTAAGATTAAATTTTTTATTGATAAATTCTATTTTATTGAAATCATCAAGTAGGAAGAATGATGGGAGTTTTAGTTTCTTTCTATTTATCCAAGACTTTATAGCTATCTCTGAAGCAATCCCTGAGGGTTCCCCCATTGTTATGACCAAAGGCTTTTTCATATTTACTTTGTAAAAAACTTTATATTAGCGTTCTTTCTGAGATTCGTAAGGAAAGTATTGGAAAGCTGATTGAATTTATTGGCAAATATTCTTGTTTCAATTTTATTTCTATTAGCCTCATCGTTATTTTGACCAGATTTATCGCATATAAAAAGTATATTATATTCGCCTGATATTTCAATAATATCTGTAAACTCTCCTTTATTCCTTTCTTTTAGCTGGTTTAAAAAAACTTCTGATATTTCGCTTGCTTTAATATTATTTAATTTTAATGAAGAAATATCATCAAATTCTGAAAATTTTGAATTACATTGAATATCTGAATTTTTGACCTCTTCTAAGTTCTTATCAAATGAAGAGAACTTTATAAATGAATAAGACAATTGATCTATTCCAAAAGTTCTTTTCTTATTTAATTTTAAAATTTTATAACCATTATTTGTTTTAATATTAGATTTGATATCACCAGCATTCATATTATGGAGTAGTTCTTTTTGTTCTGCTTCTAAATTACTCTCAAGAACCCATTTATTCTTTTTTAGATTAGATGATGAGATACTTTCATCAAATTTGTAAGCTATTAGATCAAATGATGATTCTGAATCTAATAACGTAAGAACCCTATTCATTCTATTCTTTGTATTAACCCAGTCATCAAGTTTGTTATTTTTAAAAAATATTTCCGAAAAATTATATTCAATCTTACCTACTTTATTTTGCATATTTTCGATTAATCTATCAACTTCATTTTTATTTATTGTAATTTTCGATGAAAATTTTTGACGAGTAAACTTTTTCCACAGAAGTTCAGATTTTAATTGTTCTTTAACAACATCTATATCAATGTTTTCCTCAATAAGAAATTTTTTAAATTTATCATAATCAATTACTGGGAAATCATAAATTCTTGAAATGAAGTTTTTAAGTTCAT
The DNA here is from genome assembly GCA_042090305.1 of Candidatus Pelagibacteraceae bacterium. Classification (GTDB taxonomy): domain Bacteria; phylum Pseudomonadota; class Alphaproteobacteria; order Methylaequorales; family Methylaequoraceae; genus TMED13. The sequence goes on from JBELJQ010000002.1 coordinate 12,627, forward strand.
CATCCGATATTTCAACATTAGATTTTTCAGCCTCAATTTTTTTTATTTTTTCTAAAATTAACAGCTCAAGAACTCTATCGCGCACATAATCTCTATTTTTAATATTATCTTCTAGCTTTAATGATTTAAGAACTAATTTTATTCTTTCAGATAAATCGTATGTTGTTATGGCTTCTGAGTCCACAGAAACAATTAAACCTTCAAATTTTTCCTCTGACGACAAACTTGATAAATAAAAAAAAATAAATAGTATAACGCAAGATAGATTTTTAATTTTAAATATCACCTTCCATAATCTCCTTTAAACTAAATAATACCATAAAGTTATTTGATGTTGGATCTTCAGCATTATGCGTATATTTTCTGTTCCATGTAAAAGATATACCTAGACATTCATCTTCATACTTAAGCTTGGTACTGATATTATTAAATTTTATTTCGTTTTTTTTATCAAATGTTGTTGAAGTCGTAAAGGACCAAAAATCACTAATAAATTGATTGTACAAAAATGAATATTGATTCTTACCTTCAATCTGAGTTTTACCACTATCATCAAGAACGGGTGGAGAATGAATATTACTAATCTGTAAAAAGTTTTTATTTTGATTAAATGTCACGTCAGTATATGCATTTTTAAGAGATAATTTTTCCTGATCTAGAGAAAATGTCGATTTTATAGTAAAAGAATCCACTGGTCTTATTAAAACGTTTCCAACAAAGTCTGAAAACCTTCTTGAAATACCAGTGTTTTTCTGTAGGTAACTATGATTCTTGAAGTGATAACTTTGTCCAATGGCGATTTCACTAACAAATTCAGATTCTTTTGACTTTTTTTTTAATTTAAATCCGTAATCTATTCTAGATTGATTATCCATTCTATCATTGCTTGAAAACCTATTAACATTAAATATATCGAAATAATCTAGATCAAAATTACTGATACTATTTTCATCCGGAATTGACCTGTTAAACGCTTTTTTGTTGGATTTGATAAATAGTACATTTGGTTCAAAAATAGTTAAATAATCTTTACTATTTTTAAAATATGGTTTTGTTAACTTAGCCGAAAAAATTGGAAAAGCATTTATTCTATTTTTATTGTATTCAAATTTGCCATTATCAGGATTTTCATACTTACTTATATTATAAAACCCTGCATTTAGATGGGTGCCAATTTCTAACTCTGTCCCATCAGCAAGGATTGTTGGAAATAAAAGGTTCTGATTGATAAAGAATTTTTTTGTTTCAACTCCTTTCTTTCGATAAAGATTAACAAACTCTCCATTAGTATTAAGATTTATTCTATTTAAAAAGTTTTGAGAATTAAGATCAAATTTGAATCTTGGGAAGATTTTGGGTTTTGACTCTTTACTTATGTTTGTTCTAAGATCTTGAATCAAATAAGACTCAAGACTGTAAAAATTCTGTTTTCTGTGAGAAGCTAGTTTAATTGAAGATTCAAGAATATCTCTATGTCCGTATCTATAAGTATTTAAATAGTTTCTATCTGTTGCTCTTTCTAATTTTAGATTTAGATATGTATTCTCACTTATATCAAATTTTGATTCTGTCCTTAAATGCCCTCTTTTTTTATTTTCCTTTATTGAATTTACTTTTTGATTTTCTATAGTTCCACTAAAATCTGTTCTAATTTCTCCATTTTTAAAATTTTTTCTATGTTCCATAAATAATGCTGGATTTCTTTTTTGCGAGAACTTGGGTTGTATTGTAAGATCATTGTATTTGTTAATTGGAATGTAATAGGGGATGTCAGTAGAAAAACCAAAATAATGATTTTGTTTATAACTTGGTGCAAGAAACCCAGCTTTTCTTTTTACAAATGGTGATGGTATAGAAAAATAAGGTATATAAAATATACTTCTGCCATTTAAGTCTAAATATGAATCATAGAATTTAACTGTCATATCTTTTTTATTATGAATAATCTTTTTAGCCTTGACCTGTACAAGAGGTTGCTCATATTTATTTGTTTTTTTATTTTTACAAATATCACATGCTGTAAAAACACCACTCTCAAGTTTTTCCCAATACTGATCTCTTCTTTCCACCTTTTTTGCGGCTATTCTAATATGCTTGTCCTTTTTTCCCTCAACCTGGGTTGGTATATAAAGATAATTTTCGTGGATTATTGCATTATCTAAAGTTTTATCTGCTACTATTTTATTTGCTCTTAAAATGGTTCCATCTTTTTTATCAAAAATTTTTACTTTATCAGTTGCAGAAATTACATTAGTTTCATTATTTAAAAAAACTTTTTCAGCAGATAATTTAAATAAATCATCAATTACCTCTACATTTCCAGTAGCATAAATTCTTGTATTATTCTTATCGTAAGTGAATTGGTCTGCATTAATTTCTAACTCGTCACTTGAAAATACCTCTGAAAAACAAAAAAATAAAAAGATAAATATTGAAAATATAAATAACTTAGCCATCTTCAACATGTATTAATGCACTAATTAAAAATAAATTGAAAATTAAGGGTATTGCCCATACTGCAAAAAAGATATTTAGATTTCCTGTTTGTCCTAATGTTTTTACTAAATCACCCGTAAAATGGAATATTACACCAACTATTATACCAATAACTACCATCATAAAGTTTTTTTTTACTCTATTTTTTTTTATAGATAAAAGACACCCTAGTAGTACCATTGATAGCAAGATAAGTGGATATGAATATAAGTAATTTTTGTAGACAATATGCTTTACAACTGAAAACCCTGATTTTTCAAGGTTTGAGATATACTCATTTAACTCCCAAAAACTTATTGATTCTGGGGGTCTAAAATTCTTTTCAATTTTTTTAGCATCTAAATTTATTAATAACTTAATTTTTTCAAATTTAGCAGGGAGTTTATTAATTTCTAATCTATAACCCTTATTAAGTTCCCAAAGTTCATCATTGACCATTTTCACACTCTCTACATCAATTCTTTCAAGAAATTGATTATTAAGATCAAATCTAAAAATCTTAACATTTTTTAATTCTTGTTCATCAGATGAGTATAATTTAGAATTTATTACATATTCAAATTCTTCATTCTTCTCTCTAAGCCATAAACCTGTTTGTGAAACAGAATATAAACCTGATGAACCTTTAAAATATGTATTTTCTACATTCTTAAATTTTATATTCATGTATGAAAATACTGGATTAAAAACAAATAAAAATAAAATACTGACAATAAATACATTTATGACCGCAGGAAGAATTAGCGACCAAATTGAAAAACCTGATGCCCTTAGAACACTGAGCTCATTATTTTTATTCAACTTCATATAGGTATTCATTGAGCTGAGTAAAAAAACAGTTGGCAAAATTATTGGAAATAAAGTCGGTATGTGTAAAAAAGCCATCTTGAGTAATATATTTAGTTCAATATTTTTACTTGAGCTTCTTCTTATAAGTTCAATTAAATCAATTGATACAAATAATATACATGCGAAAGAAAATATTATTATAAAAGAGAAAAAATTTTCTTTTATTAGATATCGTAAGACTAGTTTACTCTTAAAAGTCATATTTTTTTTGACTTATGTAAAAAAAACGGAATTAGTAAAAAACTTATGCAAGCAGGAAGAAAATTAATGATTTGAAGATCAATAAATTTTATTGATAAGTTTGAGGATATTATTGATAGTACTTGCAAACTTATAATAGTAGAAAAAACAAATATAGTTCTGCGAAAATTTTCTGTTCTTTTATAAGTAAAGGTAAGTATTAATACTGCAATCAAAGAGCTAAATGTCAGGACATTTATTGGCATCGAGTATCTTAAGGTCAATTCAGCTTTAAAAGCTTGCTTATTATTTTGGTCATCTTGAGAAAAAGCATTAGGGTTTTTTAATTCTTTTATAGTCCTTTCCGCAGGAGATTTCCATCGATTTACAAAATTACTATTATCATTTTGATTTATATCTAATAGATATTTATCAAAGTAAAGTACAGAAAGCTTTTTATCCTCGGATTGAAATTGTTGCGAACCCTCCTCTAATAAAATTTTTGTCGACTCATCAGTAGAAATTATTGTTCCCTTCTTTGCAATAAGTGTTGAAGTTTGTTCATTATTTCTTGTGTCATGAATAAATACATTATGTAACCCTTCAGAACTTCTTTCTTTTACATAAATAGTGAAATTCTTCCCAATTGTATTGAACATCCCTTCTTGAAGAAGACTAGCTGAATAATCATTTTTCAATGTGTAAAACAGTATTTTAAAATCCGAATTTGATTTTGGAGACTGATAAAGTGTAAAATATAAACTCATAAGGCTTAATATTGATGAAAAAATAACAATTGGTTTTAGCATGTCAACAAAGGTATAACTCGAAGACTGAAGAATAATAAGTTCTCTATCAGTCTGCATTCTTGAAAATACAAAATAGGTTGATAAACAAACTATAATTGGCAAAATTACAGGAATAATTTGTGGTAATGATAATGATATAAGTTTAAAAAAAATATAAAAAGGGAGGCCTCGCCCCACCATTAACTCAATTAACTGAACGCTTTTTGCTAGGCAAAATAAGGAAATCACAAGCAAAAAAATGAGTAAAGAATTATAACAAAGTTGTTTAAATATGTATTTGTCAACTAATTTCATTGAATAATTTAAAAAAAAACAATATACATTATTTATTACAAATTTTAATCTTAATTAATACTGAAAATGAAAATAAGTTTCTCAAGCCAATATAACAAAAATGATGATCTTCTTATAATTTATTCTAATAAAAGCAGATTATATAAAACTTCTAAATTTGAAAAAGACACCAGAATATTTATCGATAAGGTTGATGAAGTTAATAAATCAAAGAAAAACTTTCTAGAATCTTTGAAATTAAATGATTCAAGCAATATCAAAAATTTGATTATCGCTAAATCCGACTTGAGCTCAAACCCATCCAATATAGAATCATTATCTGGCAAGATTCTTAGTGAGTTAGAAAAAAAGAAAATAAAAAAAATATCAATATTTGTAGATTATGGAAAAAATAACCTTGAAAGAACCAACCTACTTAAGTCATTATCGTTTGGTTTCTTGATGAAAGATTATAGATTCGAAAAATATAAAACTATTACAAAAAAAGATTTTCAGGTTGAGAATCTTAAATTTGTTGTTTCTTTAGGTAAATCTGAAGTTAAAGAACTTGAGAGTCATATGGACACCGTAAACGGCATATACTTAACAAGAGACCTTGTTTCCGAACCTGCTAATATTTTATTTCCACAGAAATTCGTTGAGTTTTGTAATGTATTAAAAAAGGTAGGAGTAAAATTAGAGGTTTTAGATGAAAAAAAAATTACAAAACTTGGAATGAACGCATTAATGGGAGTTGCACAAGGTTCAGTAAAACCCCCAAGAGTGTTAATCATGAAGTGGAATGGAAAAAAAGATAAGTCATTTTCCAAACCGTTAGCTTTTGTTGGAAAAGGTGTGACATTTGACACGGGAGGAATATCGATTAAACCATCCGGTGGAATGGAGGATATGAAGTGGGATATGGGAGGAGCAGGTGTGGTTGCTGGACTAATGTACACGCTTGCTGCTAGGAAATCTAAAGTTAATGTTGTAGGCATTGTTGGTTTAGTGGAGAACATGCCAGATGGAAATGCACAAAGACCCGGTGATATTGTTAAATCAATGTCAGGTCAAACGATAGAGGTTCTAAATACAGATGCTGAGGGTAGATTGGTATTAGCAGATATAATTACTCATGTAAGAAAAGAATTTAACCCTAAATTAATGGTTGATTTAGCTACCCTAACAGGTGCAATAATAGTGGCACTTGGTGAAAGGTATGCTGGTCTCTTTTCTAACTCTGATAAGCTTGCAGAGCAACTCTATAAATCTTCTGTTAACACAAAAGAATTGCTTTGGAGGTTACCGTTGGACAGTCATTTTGATGGATTGCTCAACTGTTCAGTTGCTGATATGAAAAATATAACAGGTACAAGGGGTGCTGGAAGTATAACTGCTGCGCAGTTTATTAAACGTTTTGTTGGTGAAGTGGATTGGGCTCACTTAGATATTGCAGGAGTCACATGGTCAAAAAGAGGGACAGAATTTTCAAGACCTGGCGGAACAGGCTTTGGTGTTAGACTTTTGGATGACTTTGTTAAAAAAAATTATGAATAACAGGGTAATTCCTATCCAAGTAAATTTGTACTCTATTTCATCTGACTTCAAAGACATAATGTTGAGGTTATGCGAAAGTTTTATAAAAAAATCACAAAAAGCGATTATCATGCTCAAAGACATTCAAGAGTTAGAAGATTTAGATAAATTTTTATGGACTAGAAACAAAAATAGCTTTATTCCACATAAATCTATTACAGACCAAATATTAGAAACAGACAGTATAATTCTTTCATACAATAATTTAAATGGATTAAAAGTTGATAAAAAATTTGATACGTTGATTATTTCACCCTATAGAAGTATAAAAACATTTAAATTATTTAAAAAGTATCTAGTCTTCTCATATAAAAAAAATAACTCAGTTCCAAAATTATATAAAGATAAACTAGAGTCAAAGGGTTTTAATGTTGTTTGTTATGACGAATATGAAAAATTTAAATGGAAAGTATCATAAACTTAATAGGAGAAATTGTTATGCAACTCACTTTATCAATAATTAAACCAGATGCTGTTAAAAGGAATATTACTGGAGAGATTAATGCAATGATTGAAAAAAAAGGAATAAAGATAGTTGGTCAGAGAATGATTAAATTATCTTTAGAGGATGCTCAAAGGTTTTATATGATTCATAAAGATAGAGCATTTTATCAGGATTTATGTAATTATATGATTTCAGGCCCAATTGTTGTTCAAGTTCTTGAGGCTAAGGATGTAATTTCAAAATATAGAGAGTTAATGGGAGCAACCAACCCAGCCAACGCTGATGATAATACCATTAGAAAGAATTATGGATTGTCTGTTGAAGAGAATTCTGTGCATGGTTCTGATAGTGAAGAAAATGCAAAGATTGAAGTAGAATTTTTTTTTAGTAACCAAGAAACATTTAGCTCTTAATAAATCAAAAAGAACCAAAGAAAAACTAAGAGTATTATGACCAATATAGACGATATAATACTAAATTTCATAAATTTACTATAAAATTCCTCGTGCTTTTTGCTATTTACTTTATCCATTACAATTCTCCAAATTTCTTAATACTTTTATATATAATTTATGTTCTTTCTTCAATATTTTTTTTGATAGAGATTTTTCATTATCATCCAAACTAACTTTTACGATATCTTGATCAATTATATTACCAGAGTCAATTTTTTCATTTACATAATGAACTGTACATCCTGCATATTTTACATTGTTTTTAATTGCATTTAGTTGAGGTTTTAGACCTTTAAATGCTGGTAATAAAGAGGGGTGAATGTTAATTATTTTATTTTTCCATTTATTTACGAAATCTTTATCCAATACTTTCATAAAGCCTGCCAAACATATTAATTCGATACCATTTTTGATAAGGCTTTTTTCTAACAATAAATAAAAATTTTTATTATCAAAATTAGATTCATCGAGAGTTAAAGTTGGAATATTTCTAATTTCAGGAATAAGTAAACCAGGTGCCTTTGCGTTATTGGAAACGATAAGTTCAATTGATGATTTTAATTCTTTTCTTTGACAGGCTCTTACTATCTCCTTCATATTACTTCCCCTGCCAGAAATAAAAATTGCTAATTTAAATCCCATTCCCCAAACTTCTTCACTATAATATTCTGATTTGAAATATTATCCTTAACCTTACCTATTTGATGACTCTTAATTTTATTTTTTTTAAAATAATTTAAGAGTATATTTTTTTTCTCATTTGGTACAATCATAATCAAACCTAGACCACAATTAAATGTTTTAAGCATTTCTAAATTATCAATTTTACCTAATTTTTTTAACCATAAAAATTCATCTGGAATTTTGAAATTAGGTGCATCAATCACACCACAAAGATTATCTGGTAAAACTCGTGGAAGATTTTCAAAAATTCCTCCTCCAGTGATATGAGCGATTGTATTAACACATTTTTTTTTTATAAGTGGTAGCACATCATTTACATAAATACGTGTTGGCTTAAGAAGGATGTCACCTATTTTTTTTCTTTGTAATTTAAAATTATCATTTAATGAAATTTTATTAATTTCTAGTATTTTTCTTATCAATGAAAAACCGTTAGAATGAAATCCATTTGATTCAAGACCAAATATTAAATCATTAGCCTTAACACTACCTTTATTTAGAATATTCTCTCTCTCGACAACCCCTACAGAAAAACCCGCTAAATCGAAATCATTATTTTGGTATAAACCAGGCATTTCCGCTGTTTCCCCCCCAACTAGAGAGCACTTTGACTCCATACATGCTTTATTAATACTCTTTATCAAATTTAGAAAGTCCTTTTTAATTATTTTAGATGATGAAATGTAATCTAGGAAAAATAGCGGCTCACCCCCACTAGCTAAAATATCGTTAACACACATAGCTACAAGATCAAATCCAAGGTATTGAATTTTATTAAAGTCTAATGCAACCTTTAACTTTGTACCAACCCCATCGGTACTACTTAAAAGAATAGGATCCCTATAGTTTAATTTTTTTAGATCAAATAGTGAACAAAATCCTCCTTTATTATTAATAACTTCACGTCTATAGTTTCTAGAGGTAATTCTCTCAAGATTTTTTACTAATTTTGATGCTTTCTTAGTATCGACACCAGAGGATTTATAGGTAATCTTTATAGTCAACTCCTAATTTTCTTTATTAATTACCTTAATAAAGATTTAATGTTATAAAATGATCTAAACATAACAACTTTTGAATATTTGCAAAATTTTTTTAGATATTTTTTTATTATATTTATTATAAACTTTCATGTACATGGAAATGATTCACTATATCTCGTGAAAGATAATCAAATTTTCATTCAAAATGAAGATAACATTTCAGATTTAAGAGAAAAAGCAAAAAATATAGCATTTGAAAATGCCTTTGGAATTCTTGTAAAAAAAATTGCTGAACCACGAGATTTTTCAAAGTTGAATTTTCTTGAAGATATTAAAATAAATAGCTTGGTAACAGACTATAATATTACAAATGAAATCATTTCTGATATTAGTTATTCAGCAAATATTGCAGTAAATTTCAATCCGGGTCTAATTTTAGAGTTCTTTTCAAATAATAATATTAGGGTCCAAACTCTAGTATCCGATCAATACTTAGTTTTACCAGTTATGAAAAAATTTAATACATTATACTTATGGGAGGCAAATAATCTTTGGTACGAGAATCTAAGAATAGAATATGATGATGTAAGCTTACTTAAATTATACTTTCCTGAGAAAAATCATCTCAATAAATTAAGAATTTCAGCAAATAAGATAATTAATAAAGATATAGAAAGTTTAAAAAAATTTCTTAAATTTCATAGTAAGAAAAATGCTATCATTGTAATACTTGAAGAAAACTTTGATAATAAAATAAAAAAATTTAAAAGTAGGGTTGAATTAATTACTTATACTAATGATAAATTTGAAATAATTAAATTTCCTCAAGACGAAAGATTTAATCAGATATCTTCAACCTCACAAATAAAACTTATAGCTAAAATTACTATCAACGAGTTACAAAATTGGTGGAAAAATAAAATTGATTCTTTGGATTCTTTATCATCAAGTATTAGCACCTTTTTTATTCAATATAATTTCAATGATATTAAACGAAGTGTTTTTATAGAAAATGTATTACTTCAAGTTTTTAATGAAGAGGATCTCACTTTCAATGAAATTAAAGGAAACTCGGTATCCTTCAAAGTCAATTCCAGCTTTTCAGAAGATAAAATAAATCTTGCATTAGAGAAATATGGCTTAAAAATTTCATTAGTAGAAAAAAATATTTTTTTAATCAAAGAAACTAATTAATGAAACAAGATATAATTAGGTTTAATTTTAAATTCAATAATAATGATTTTTTTGTTAGTGAGAAAAACGAATTAGCATACACAATAATTAAAAGTTGGCCCAATTGGTCTAATAAATTTGTATATATTTATGGTCCAGATAAGTGTGGTAAGTCCCAAATATGTTCTATTTGGAGAGGGTTATCTCAATGTATTTTCATAAATAAAGAAAACTTTTCTAAAAAGTTACTTAACTTGAATGATATTGAACACATTCAAAGTGAGAATTGGGTTATCGATGATGTTGATCATATCATTGAGTTTAATAATAATTTTTATCAAGAAAAAATATTAAATCTTATTAATATAATTAAAACAAGTAACGAGTCCCATATGCTAATGACAGCTAAAAAAACACCTAAATTTATAAATTCTAGTCTTAAGGATTTAATTTCAAGACTATCATCGTCTATTGTTGTTGAGATGAATGACCCAGATGAAAGTCTATTAAAAAAAATAATTGAGAAATATTTAAGTGATAGGAATATCTATATTTCAGAAGAAGAATTGAATTATCTTATTTGTAGAATAGAAAGGTCATATAAATCTGCTATCAAAGTTGCTAAATTAGTTGATGAAAAGTCACTGCAAAATAAAAGGAAAATAAATAAGTTATTCCTGAAAACAATTATTGACTAGAGAGATTAATTAATTCATCTAATTTTTTTCTTAGTTCTCTATCTTTTATTTTCTTTATAATATTTTCTTTTAATTTGTTTGATGATTTTTTCATTAAAAGTAATTTAATTTCATGATTTTTAATTATCCATTTTATTGGAATATTTTTTTTGATTGCTACTTTTTCTCTCAATTCACAAATATATTTTAATAGGTTTAATTCCCTATCTGTTTTTGGAAAAAATTTTAATTTTCTCCAAGCGTATTTTGGTTTTTCTGTGTAGGTTTTAGGATCTGATATTTTTTTATGTAGTTGATTTACTTTATCTTTTCTTTTGACCCTTTTTAGCTCTCTATTTAATTTTTCATAAAGAGGTAAAAGGTATTTAACATCATTAATGGCATACAAAATTTTATCTTTTTTTAAAGGTCTTTTCCTCCAATCTATAAATTGATTATTTTTATTTAAACTGATTGCTAAAAAAAATTTGCAGGCTGCCGAATAACTTAATGAATAATTTTTTATAATTAATGAAATACATATTTGAAGATCAACTAACGGGGATGGGACTCTTTTAAAAATATTGAATAAGACCTCAATATCTTGACTTGCTGCAAAAAATACTTTTGTTATCTTATCATTGAACAATAAATCTTTTAAGAAATTTTCATCTAAATTATTTTCAATTGGATCTAAAATAATACTATTATTCAAGTTTGATAGTTGAATTAAACAAAGTTCAGGACGATAACTATTTACTCGGTAAAACTCAGTATCTATACCTAATAATTTATCCTTTTGACATTCTAAATAGAATTGTTTTAATTTATCTTTACTTAAAGTAGACATTTAATTAATTATTATCATTATAAATTATTTTCATCAATTATGAGTATATATAGAACAAATACATGTGGAGAGCTATCTAGTCGAAATATAGACGAGGAAGTTTATTTATCAGGTTGGGTAAATAAAAAACGTGACCATGGTGGACTTTTGTTTATTGACCTTAGAGACCACTATGGCATCACACAATGTGTATTTGACTCACAGATCAACAATTTTATTGATATAGAGTCAATAAAGCTTGAGAGTGTTATCAAAGTAAAAGGCAAAGTAATTAAAAGGTCAGATGAGACAATCAACAAATCACTTATCACCGGTGAAATTGAGATATTTGCTAATTCTTTTGAAATATTAAACCCCTCATTTCAAATCCCATTCCAAGTTGCTATAGATGATGATTCACCTGAGGAATTACGCTTAAAATTCAGATATCTAGATTTGAGAAGAGATAAAATTCATAATAATATAGTTTTACGTTCGAATGTTATCAAATCATTAAGGGAAAAAATGAGTAATGCAGGTTTTCAAGAGATACAAACACCAATTCTAACCGCTTCATCTCCAGAAGGCGCTAGAGATTTTCTGGTACCAAGCAGACTAAATAAAGGTAAATTTTACGCCTTACCTCAAGCTCCACAGATATTTAAGCAACTATTAATGGTTTCAAATTTTGATAAATATTTTCAAATTGCTCCATGCTTCAGAGATGAAGATGCTAGGGCAGATAGGTCACCTGGAGAGTTTTATCAATTAGATTTTGAAATGTCATTTGTTGAACAAGAGGATATATTCAATGAAATTGAGCCAATAATATTCGAAATTTTTAATGAATTTTCCAAAAGGAAGATTTCTAAACCACCATTCAAAAAAATATCCTATAAGGAATCTATGTTAATGTATGGAACTGATAAACCTGATCTACGAAACCCATTAGTGGTTATTGATGTTACAAGTTATTTTATAGATTCTGGTTTTAAAATATTTGAATCAAACATTTCTAATGGGTTTATTGTTAAGGCAATTGTTTGTCCCAAATCTGCAGATAAACCAAGAGCATGGTTTGATAAATTAAATAATTGGGCCAGAGAGAATGGACAAAAGGGACTTGGTTATATTATCTTTTCAGAAAATAATTTAAAAGGACCAATAGCAAGTAATCTCAAAGAAGATAACTTAAAAAAAATTGTAGAATTTTCGAATATAAAAAATGGAGATTCAATCTTTTTTATATGTGATGAACCAAAGACCGCGACAAAATTTTCTGGAATAGCTAGAGAAAAATTATGTAAAGAATTAGATTTACTAAAAAAAGATAGTTTTGAATTTTGTTGGATTATTGATTATCCGATGTACGAAATAAACGAAAACTCAGAAATAGATTTTAGTCATAATCCGTTTTCGATGCCACAAGGAGGAATGGATGCACTTCAAAATAAAGACCCACTTGAAATATTAGCCTATCAATTTGATATTGTTTGCAATGGAATTGAATTATCTTCTGGTGCGATAAGGAATCACAAGCCAGAGATTATGGTCAAAGCTTTTGAAGTTGCAGGTTATTCTGAAAAACAACTTAAAGATCAATTTGGTTTTCTCTTTGATGCATTTCAATATGGCGCCCCTCCTCATGGTGGGTCTGCGCCAGGAATTGATAGAATAGTAATGCTTTTAGCAGGGGAAGAAAATTTGAGAGAAGTTGTTGCTTTTCCAATGAATCAGAGAGCTGAAGACTTGATGCTAGGTTCGCCAAACACAGTTTCAGATAAACATCTAAAAGAGCTGGGACTAACAATAAAAAAAAATACTACTTAATTTTTTGTTCTTTGAAAATTACGTGTTTGCGAGCTTTTGGATCGTACTTTTTTAACTCAAGCTTCTCAGCTTTAGTCTTAGGATTTCTGAATTTCACGTAAAAGTAACCTGTATCAGCTGTACTGACCATTTTTACTTGTATAGTATTAGATTTTGCCATGTAGTCTTTATAAAATATTTATCTGGACTGTCAAGTTTATATCGATTTATCATCAACAAAGATTTGAAAACCGATGAATGCTCCTTTTATTTTTGGAAGTAACCAAAGACATAAAATTATAGTTATAATTGGCCAAATTATCATTTGTAAGACGATAGGTGGACTTAAATTTTTCTCTATCAGCAGAACAATCGGAATAATTACATGTCCCACAATTAATATTGTAATGTATGCTGGACCATCATCAGATTTATAAGCTGATAAATTTTTCCCACAATTTTGACATTTAGGAAATATTTTTAGAAATTTAGAAAAAAGTGGAGACTCTCCACAGGAGGGGCATTTTTTCTTAAATCCTCTTTTCATAAATTTAGTTTTACTCATTACTGTCAATTATTTTTACATTCCCTAGTAAAATTTTTCCATTATTAATATTATTTTTTATAATTTTAAAATTAACTAACTGCCCAAGTTGAATGCTATTTTTTGAAATCTCTCTCGAAATATGCCTAAACCTAGCAAGACCTGAGAAAGGTAAATCAATAGCCTTAATGAAAATACCAAAATCTTCTACACCATCTACAATTCCGTTAAAATAGTATTTTTTTTTTTTATTTATATACAAACTACAAGCTCTTTCAGTTACTTTTCGTTCTAAGTCATCTCCTCTTTTTTCTTGATTTGTAAGATATTCCATAAGATCTTTACTATTTTTATTTGAACTTTTACTAAAAATTATCTCTAGTAAGTCTCTATGAACAATTAAATCAGAATAACGTCTTATAGGTGAGGTGAAATGTGTGTAGTATTCAAGACCTAAACCGAAATGACCAATATTATTTATATCATAATAAGCTTTTGATTGTGTCCTCAACATTACATCATTTAAAAAGTTAAAATCCTTCGATGAGATATTTTGCAAATAAAAGTTAAAGTCACTTTGTGTATTAAAATCCCTATTATTTTTTATTTGTCTATCTGCTAGGGCTCTTTTCAATTCAACTATTTTTTCTTTCTTGGGCTTGTCATGATTTCTAAATGCTGATTTTACTCCTTTAGAAAATAATAACTTGGCCGTTACATTATTGGCGAGCACCATTAATTCTTCAATTAGCCTATATGATTTATAATTTTTTTTTTTTTTAAATTCAAAATCCTCAGAGTTTTTAAAGTTCACCTCGTACTCTTGATTACTAAATTTTAATTTCCCCCTTTTTTCTGAAACGTTAACCAAAATGTCTTGTGCGTGAAATAGATTTTTAACTAAACAAAAATACTTGCTTTTTTTATTACTTTGAATTTCATCAACCTCTTGGTAAGTCAGTCTAGCTACCGACCTAATCTTACCTCTATGAAACTGATACTTATCAATTTTATTCCCTTTGATCTGAATTTCACAAATAACACATGCCCTTATTTTTCTTGGTATAAGTGAACAAATATCATTTGATAATTTTTCAGGAAGCATAGGAATAACTCTATCTGGAAAATAAAACGAATTACCTCTTTTCCTCGCTTCCAAATCGATTGGGTCATTTTTTTCCACAAAAAAACTAACATCTGCTATTGCAACCATAATTCTTGTATTATTACTGTTAACTTCACAATATACTGCATCATCAAAATCTTTACTATTTTCACCATCAATTGTTATGAAAGGGATAGAAGTGAAATCTTTATGCGAATTATCATCAAATTTTCTTATAGATTTTAGTTGGGATATGATCTTATTTGAAAACCCTTGTCTTAATGATGTGTTTTTGATTTCTGCGTCAATAATATCTGAAAGATTAATTCTTTTTGATAGCTTCTTTTTTTTTTTGTACTTTTTCATCTATTACTTTTAATGCTTCCTGAAGAGATATTTTCTTATCAGTAAGTTCTTTTGGAATTGAGAAATTTTTTTTATTGTATGATAAATAGTCTGGTCTTCCTTTTATACCTTTTTTTTGAATAATTAATTTTTTTGAATCTGGATGTATACCAATTTCTATTTCTTTTTTTAACTTAAGATTTTCTTCAATCAATTCAATTGCTCTATTTATACCGATCTCCGTAACATCATCCTCCTTTAATGAAATAAATTTATTATTATGCTTGAGGTAAGGTCCATAAGGACCAATTGAAGCAACAATAATCTTTTTTGATTCTGGATGTTCACCAATTTTTCTTGGTAATGATAAAAGTTTTATAGATTTATCCAAATCAACTTCTTCATTTTTCATTTTTTTTGGTATGCTGATTCTTTTTGGTTTGTTCTCATCTGAAGGGGTTTCAAGATATCTACCATATCTTCCAATTTTTAATAAAATCTGATTGTTTGAGCTAGGATCTATGCCTATTAATTTTCCATCACCAGATAATTCTTTATTTTCCTCATCGTCACCTATAGCATGGCTATAATTACACCCATTGGAATCTTTATTGTAGTTTGTACATCCAATAAATGGACCAGTGTACGAAAATTTGATTGTTAAAGCACCATCTTTACATTTAGGACACTTTTGTTCTTTCAAAATTTCCGGACTTTCTTCATTTATTTTATCTATTACTTGAGAAATACTGTGTTTTTCAACTTCATCTACAGTTTGATTAAGTAAATCTAAGAATTTCTGAAGCGTAGTTTTCCAATCAAGTTTTGATTCTGTAATTTTATCTAATTGCTCTTCTAATCCAGCTGTGAAACTATAATCTACAAATTTATCAAAAAATCCATCGAGAAATTTTGAGAGAATTTTACCTTTAGAAGTTGGTATTAAAGCTTTATTTTTAATGTTTATATAGGTATTTTTTTCAAGTTTTGTGAAAATTGCTACATAAGTTGAGGGTCTTCCAATGCCAAGCTCTTCTAACTTTTTAATTAATCCCGCTTCTGAATATCTATTAGGAGGTTTTGTAAAATTTTGTTTGATATTTAAATTATTGACTAAAATTTTTTCTCCTTTTTCTAGTTCAGGGAGGGTTTGTTCTTCTTCTTTAGGATCTTTAAAGTTATAAATTTTTTTAAAACCATCAAAAACCTGTATGGAACCTGATGCTTTCAAAATAAACTCACCACCCTTAAAATAATATAACGTTTCAAGGGTTTGACTTTGAGACATTTGCGATGCAACAGTTCTTTTCCATATTAAATCATATAATTTAAATTGATCATTAGTTAGGATATCTTTGATATCATCTGGTTTTATTTTTAATTGTGTAGGTGTGACTGCTTCGTGGCCTTGTTGAACAAATTTAGATTTTTCTTTGTATATGATTTCTTTTTCAGAAAGATAATTACCTCCAATCTGGCTATTAATCATTTCTCTTAGCTCATCAATTTCGCCCTTTTTCATCTTATTAGAGTCTGTTCTATGATAGGTGATAAGAGCACCTAATTTTCCTAAACCATCACCATCTTTTAATTGTTGAGCAAGTGTATTAGTGTATTTAGGACTGAAACCTAATTTTGATGAGGCATCTTGAAGTAAAAGTGAGTTTGAATATGGTGAATATGGATTTCTTCTCTTTTCTCTTTTAACAACGTTTTCCACAAAAAACTCTGAATTGATTATTTTCTTTTTAAGTTCTAGAGCATCTTTTTCATTCTCTACTGACAATTTATTAAATTTTTTTTCTTTTACTGAAATTAATTCACATGAAATTTTATTATTACTTTTATCCTTCAAACTAATATCTAACTCCCAAAATTCTTTCTTAATAAATAAATCTATTTCTTTTTCTTTTTCACATAATAATTTCAATGTAGGCGATTGTACTCTCCCAGCTGAATTACCAAATATAGTTCTTCTTTTTGTAATTGGAGAGATTTTGTATCCAAAAAATCTATCGAGAAACCTCCTAGTCATTGCTGCATTTACCAGACTTTGATTTATTTCTCTTGGTTTATTTATAGCATCAATAATATCCTCTTTTCTAATTGCAGAAAATTCAATTCTTTTAAAGGTTTTATTATCAAGTAATTTTTTTTCTCTACATATTTCAATTAAATGCCAAGCAATCAACTCACCCTCTCTGTCAGGGTCAAGAGCTAGAAATATTTCATCGGATTTTTTTATGAGACTCAGAATGGGCTCAATCTTTTTTTTATCCACTTCCCACTTTTTAACAATGAAATCATTATTCTCTTCGATTCCCATTCCACTTGTTGGTAGATCTCGAAAGTGTCCAATGCTCGCCATTACTTCAAAATCCTGGTCTAAGTAGCCCTTTATTGTTTTGGCTTTGGCTGGTGATTCAACGACTAGTAGTTTCATAATTTATCAGATTTACTATATTGATAAATTGAAAAAGTCAAAATTAATTTTCTTTTTTTAAAATTATTTTTGACTCTTGACCTTTGAAAAGTCTTAATATGTTAGCTTTATGTTTATAAATAATCAAAGTTAAGATAAATAACATTACAAATAATAAGTCGTCATTTTTTGTAAAAACAAATAAAGAAGTGGAAATCAAAGCTACCAACGCTGCTAAAGAAGAATATCTTGTTATTAACGCGGTTAGCAACCAGATGAGAACATAAAATTGTCCATAAATTGGATTGTATGCGAGTAAGGAACCAATTAAAACTGCAATTCCTTTACCTCCTTTAAATTTTATCCAAACTGGAAAGAGGTGACCTATAAATATTGCAAGTATAGCTTCTTCGATATGAGTAAAATTTAAACTCTTTATCAAAAGCATTAAAGGAATATAAGCCTTTGCTACATCAAGTATAAGTGTTAAAAGACCAACTTTCCACCCACTTATTCTCAACATGTTGGTTGCCCCAATATTTTTTGAACCAGACTGTCTTGGATCATCTTTTCTTAATAATTTTGAAATAAGCAAACCACATGGTATTGAGCCAAGAAAGTAACATATTAAAATTATTAAAAGGTCAGAGTTTGTAAACAAGTCGTCCTCTTACGAATGTCATAATATTTTTCCCCTCTAATAGCATTCCATCAAATGGAGAGTTTTTAGATTTTGAAAAGAACTTTTCAGGAACTACTTTCCACGATTTTTCGGGATCAAATATTGAAATATCAGCTTCCATTTTCTCTTCAATCATTCCTGAGTTTAGTCCAAGTATTTTTGATGGATTATAAGATACTAGAGAAATAGCTTTGAAAATATCAAGGTAATTATTTTTGACTAGAGATAAAGTGCATGACAAAAGAGTTTCAAGTCCTACTCCTCCAAATTCTGCTTGATTAAAAGGGAGTCTTTTTCCATCCTGATCATGGGGGGTATGATCAGATACAATTGAATCTATTGTGCCATCAATCAACCCCTTGATAATTTCCTGTCTATCCTCTTCATTTCTTAGTGGTGGCGATAACTTCAAAAAAGTTCTATAACTCTCTAAAGATATATCATTTAATAAGAAATAGGGGGGGGCTGTATCACATGTAATTGGTAATCCTTCTTTCTTTGCTTTTCTGATTACATCAACTGATTCTTTGGTGGAAATATGACTAACATGGTATCTGCAACCAGTGTCCTTTACCAACCAGATGTCTCTTTCAATTATCATTGCTTCTGCATAACTAGGTATACCAACCAACCCAAGTCTTGTTGAAATTTCACCTTCATTAATTACACCTTCTCCCGATAAATCAGGCTCCTCAGCATGTTGAATTATTAAACCATTGAAAGATTTAGCGTAATTCAAAGCTCTTTTCATGACTCTTGCATTTGCAACAGTTCTTAAACCATCAGTGAATCCTAATGCTCCTGATTTTTCCATTAACTGTAACTCACATATTTCCTTTCCAATGAACCCTCGCGTAATACAACCAGTACAGAATATTTTACTTAATGCAACTTCTCTGGCCTTTCTTTGAATACTTTGAATTATCGCAGGTTGATCAATAGGAGGGGAAGTATTTGGCATGCATAATAATGAAGTAACTCCACCACTTGTGGCTGACATGGATACACTTTTTATTGTTTCTTTATGCTCAAGTCCAGGTTCGCCAATATTGACCCTCATATCCACAAGACCTGGAGAAACTAATAGGTTCTTACAATCTATTATTTCAATATTAGAGTCATTTTTTTTTAAGTTTTCACCAATTTTCTCAATTACTTTACCATTAATAAGAATATCTTTTTTTTCTAAAGCTTTTCTTTTAAGATTTATTATTTTCCCATCTTTTAACAAATAATTTTTAGATTGCTTTTTATTATTATCAAAGGGATCGTCAATACTCATTTCTTTCCTTTTTCATGAGTTAGTGCTTTAAGACATGCCATTCTTACAGCAACACCCATTCTTACTTGTTCAAAAATTGCTGACCTATCAATATCATCTGCGAGTTCAGAATCAATTTCGACTCCTCTGTTCATTGGTCCTGGATGTAAAATAAGTGCTTCTGGTTTAGCATATTTTAGTTTTTCTCTATCAATACCATAAAATCTAAAGTATTCTCTCACAGATGGAACAAATGAACCCGACATTCTTTCCAATTGCAGCCTTAGCATAATTATTATATCAACATTTTCTAGACCACTTCGCATGTCATAGAATACTTTAACACCAAGTGATTCTATAGCTTTAGGTATTAACGTAGCTGGGCCTATTACTCTTACTTCAGCTCCCAATGTATTTAAAAGGTGTATATTTGATCTTGCCACTCTGCTATGCATTATATCTCCACAAATAGCAACGCGTAATCCACAAATTGTTTTTTTCCTACTTAGTATTGTTAATGCATCAAGCAGTGCTTGCGTTGGGTGTTCATGTGGACCATCGCCGGCATTGATAACACCACAATTAACTTTTTCAGAAAGCAGTTTTACAGCTCCGGCATCATAATGTCTCACAACTAAAATATCTGGTTGCATCGCGTTCAATGTCATAGCAGTATCAATCATTGTTTCACCTTTTTTGATTGAACTTGATCCTAGGGCGATATTAAGTATGTCAGCATTAAGTTTTTTTCCTGCCAATTCAAATGAAGTTCTGGTTCTCGTTGAGTTTTCAAAGAAAAGGTTTATACATATTTTATTTTTAAGAAAGTCAAATTTCTTTTTCTTATCTGACTTCAAATGATTAACAAATTTTTTTGAGAGTTCTAATAGATAGTTTATCTCACTTGGAATCAATCCCTCGATACCTAGTAAATGCCTGTGAGGATAGCTATCTAATTTAAGTTCCTCTTTCATCAAGTGGAATCATATAATTAAAAAAAAAAATGTTCAACTAACTTGTTAAATAATCTTTTTTTCTTTTAGAATCTTAATTTGTTTTTTACTTAATTTTAGAAATTTAGATAAGATTTTTTCAGTATCCTCTCCTAATGATGGGGGGCTTTTTTTATACTTAACTTTGCTTTCTGAAAACTTTATTGGATTTCCAATTATCTTAATCTTTCTATTTAATTTTTTGTGAGTCATTTCAATTTTCATTTTTCTGGAATTCACTTGAGGGTCGTCGAATACTTGTTTTATATTATTTATTGGCCCACATGGAACATTTAATTTATTGAGTCCTGAAACCCATTGATTTATAGTTTTAAGTTTCAAGATTTTTAGTATTTTTTTATTAAGTTGGTCTCTATTTTTTACCCTCAATGAGTTTGTATTAAATTTTGGGTCTTTATGTAAGTCAGGTATACCAGCAAACTCACAAAATTTTCTAAACTGTCTATCATTTGCTATAGCTAAAACCATCAAGCCATCTTTTGCCTCAACAGTTTGATAAGGGACAATCGAGGGGTGGTCATTACCAATTCTAGTTGGTATTTTTTTTGAAATAAGATAACTTTGCGCAACATAACTTAACCATGATACTTGAGAATCCATTAATGATATATCCAAATGCTGACCTTTTGATGTTATATCTCTAAATCTAAGAGCAGCTAAGATTGCATTTGATGCATACAAACCCGTAATAATATCTGAAACTCCTACACCTATTTTAGTAGGGTCTCCATTTCTTTCTCCTGTGATACTCATAATCCCACCCATTGCTTGGACTAAATAGTCATAACCACCTCTTTTTGAGTAAGGTCCACTTTGACCAAAACCTGTTATGGAACAATATATTATTTTAGGGTTAATTTTTATTATACTTTTGTAATCTAAACCATATTGTTTTAAATTACCGGCTCTAAAATTTTCAACTAAAACATCACATTTTTTTATTAATTTTAGAATTAGGGTTTGTCCCTCTTTTTTTGTTAGATCGATGGTTATGGAATGCTTATTTCTATTAACACTTAGAAAATATGCGCTTTCTTTTGGTTGTTTTGAGTCATTATCAAGATAAGGAGGACCAAGGTTCCTTGAGTCATCACCTGTAATGGGTCGTTCGATTTTAATAATATTCGCACCAAGATCACCTAATAGTTGTGTCGATGTGGGACCAGCCAGAACTCTTGTTAAATCTAATATGTTTATACCTTCAAGAGGTTGTCTAATTTTGTTTTTCATTAGGTTTATTTTCTCTTAAAAAATCATCTAAAATTATTTTTGCGGCATATTTATCAATTTTTTGTTTTTTTTTTAAAATACCTTTAGTAAGAATTTCTGCCTCAAAACTAGAATAATTTTCATCCCAAAAGTGAATAGGAATATTTATCTTACTATCTAGTAAATTAAAATCCATATTTTTAGTAATATCTACTATAAATTGTGAAATTTTATTTAAAGAACCATTTTCATTAAGCGGCAAACCAACAAGAATAGCCCCAACTTCGTATTCTTTTATTATTTTTATTATTTTTTCATAGAAGTTTTTATCTCGTATCAATGTATCAATTGGTGTTGCTATACTTTGTAATTTATTAGATATTGCTAGCCCAATCTTTTTTTTTCCAAAATCGATGCATAAAATCTTTTCATCATCAATAGAATTTAAGAATTCTTTTATATTGCGAATTATCATAACCAGTGTTATTTATAATCTATCATATATCTATAATATATTAAAAATGTCCATTGATAATTCTACAGTAAAAAAAGTTGCAATGTTAGCTAGAATAAAAATCGAAACTAGCGATGAGGAAAACTTAAAGGGAGAGCTCAACAATATTTTAGAATGGGTTGATATGCTTAAAAAGGTTAATACGGAGAACACTGATCCAATGCTTTCAGTGTTCAATGAATCTATGCCTATGAGAGATGATAACCCTAATTGTTTGTATTCTAATGAAGATATTCTATCAAATGCTCCTGATAGAAAATCTGGTTTTTTTATCGTGCCCAAGGTTATTGAGTGACAGATTTTTCAAAGTTAAATATTCGAAGTGCTCTGAAAGGATTGAAAAACAAAGAGTTTACATCAACTGAGTTAACGGAATTTTTTATAAAAAAAATAGAATCAAATAACAAACTTAATTGTTTTATAACAAATACTTTTGATATTGCACTTGAAATGGCAAAGAAATCTGATCTTAAAATACAAAAAAATGAAAATATCGGTCCCTTACAGGGTATTCCAATAGGAATGAAAGATCTATTTTGTACTAAAAATGTAAGAACAACGGCTGGTTCAAAGATTCTAGAAAAATTTGT
This sequence comes from Candidatus Pelagibacteraceae bacterium, assembly GCA_042090305.1. Classification (GTDB taxonomy): domain Bacteria; phylum Pseudomonadota; class Alphaproteobacteria; order Methylaequorales; family Methylaequoraceae; genus TMED13. The sequence continues at coordinate 35,570 of JBELJQ010000002.1, forward strand.
ACCATTTTATGAGTCTACAGTTTCACAAAATTTGTGGAATTCTGGAGCTGTTCTTTTAGGTAAAACAAATATGGATGAGTTTGCCATGGGTTCAGCAAATACAACGAGTTTTTTTGGTAATGTTATAAACCCGATTAAATCAAAGAATAATCCAAAAGAATTAGTACCTGGAGGATCATCTGGTGGGTCAGCAGCCTCTGTTGCTTCATATCAATGTCTTGCTGCAACTGGTTCAGATACTGGCGGATCAATTAGGCAACCGGCATCATTTTGTGGGCTCGTGGGTTTAAAACCGACATATGGAAGGTGTTCACGGTTTGGAATGGTTGCATTTGCATCCTCTTTAGACCAAGCTGGACCAATCACTCTTACTGTTGAAGATTCAGCTATAATGCTTCAGTCGATGGTTAGTTATGATTCCAAGGATTCAACTAGTTCGAAAAAAGAAATACCTGATTTTCTTGATTTTAAAAACTTTGATTGTAAAGGAAAAAAAATTGGAATTCCTAAAGAGTATTCTTTAGATGGATTGAATTCTGAAATTAAAAAAATATGGGATAACGGAATAAATTGGCTCAAGTCTGCTGGGGCAGAAATTATTGATATTTCCTTACCTCATACAGAATCGGCTTTACCAACTTACTATATAATTGCTCCAGCTGAGGCGTCAGCTAATTTAGCTAGGTATGACGGTATTAGGTATGGGTATAGAGCAGAAAATAAAAGTGAACTCAATGATCTTTATGAATATACAAGGGCAGAGGGTTTTGGAAAGGAAGTTAAAAGAAGACTTATGATTGGAACTTATGTTTTATCTGCAGGTTATTATGATGCTTATTATCTTAAAGCACTTAAAGTTAGAAAGTTAATTTCTGATGATTTCGCAAAAGTCTTTAAGGAATGCGATGTAATTTTAACCCCAACAACCCCTAATGTTGCTTTTCCCATAGGTGAAAAACAATCGGATCCAATTGAGATGTATTTGAATGATGTTTTAACGGTTCCAGCAAGCCTTGCTGGACTTCCTGCTATTTCGATTTCTTCTGGATTTAATAAAGAACAGTTACCGGTGGGTTTGCAAATAATAGGTAAACCATTCGACGAAGTTTCTATTCTTGGAGTAGCAAAAACTATTGAGGATTCTAGAGGTTTTTAAATGGAATATTTTATTGAAGGAAAATCAAGTAATTGGGAGGTGGTCTTAGGACTAGAGGTTCACGCTCAAATTAGTTCTAAATCTAAGCTTTTTTCAAGTGCACCAACTGATTGGGGAGGAGAGCCTAACACCCAAGTTGAATTAGTTGATTGCGGAATGCCAGGTGCACTTCCCGTAATAAACGAATATTGTGTGAATCAGGCTATTTTAACTGGACTTAGCCTTGATGCTGTCATCAACAAAAAATCAGTTTTTGATAGAAAAAACTATTTTTACCCAGATTTACCCCAGGGATATCAAATCTCTCAGTTTGAATTTCCAATTATTGGAAAAGGTTCATTGAGTATTAACATAGATGGTAATGAAAAAGTAATAGGTATAACAAGAATTCACCTAGAACAAGATGCGGGAAAAAGTATTCATGATCAGGAAGTTAATAATTCTTTTATAGATTTAAATAGATCTGGTTGTGCTTTAATGGAAATCGTTTCTGAGCCAGATATGAGTAGTCCAATTGAAGCTGCAGAATATGTTAAAAAGTTAAGAAATATTTTAAAATATATAGGTAGTTGTGATGGGAATATGGAAAAAGGAAACCTTAGAGCTGATGTTAATGTATCAGTGAGAAAAAAGGGGGGCGAGTTGGGAACAAGGTGTGAGATAAAAAATGTAAATTCAATAAAATATATTCAACAAGCGATTGAATATGAGGCTAACCGTCAAGTAAATCTCATTGAAGCGGGTAAAACAATAACACAAGAAACACGTTTATTTGATCCTGATAAGAATGAAACTCGATCAATGCGAGGAAAAGAAGAGTCTCATGATTATAGATACTTTCCAGATCCTGATTTACCCCCTCTTATTTTGGATGATAAAATGATTGATAACCTTCGTTCAAATCTTCCAGAACTTCCGGATCAAAAAAAGGCGAGATTCATTAAAGATTTTAAAATATCAAGTTATGACGCTGAAGTTCTTATTAATGATAAGTTTATATCAGACTTTTTTGAAGAAATTGTTAAAGGAAGAGATTCAAAGGTTGTTATAAGTTGGATAACGGTTGAGTTATTCTCATACTTAAAAAAAATTAACAAAACTCTCGAAGAAACTGCAATTAAAACAAAAAAAATCAGCTCGCTCATTGATTTAATTATCAATGGTAAAATATCTAATCGACAAGCAAAAGATATCTTTGAGGATTACTTGAAAAGTGAAATCTATGCAAATGATTATATTGAAGAAAAAGGACTTGTTCAGTTATCTGATTCATCACAAATTGAGGGTTTAATTCAAAAAGTATTAGATGAAAATATAAAAATGGTAGAACAATACAAACAAGGAAAAGACAAATTATTTGGTTTTTTTGTTGGCCAAGTTATGAAAGTTTCTAATGGTAAAGCAAACCCAAAAATGGTAAATGAGATTTTAAAAAGCAAATTATCAAATTGAATAACCTTATGGAGAGGTGGCCGAGTGGCTGAAGGCGACGGTTTGCTAAACCGTTATAGGTGGCAACACCTATCGTGGGTTCGAATCCCATCCTCTCCGCCACTAATAGCATATTAAAATTCCTAATAAATAAAACTTAATAAAAGAAATCCATTAAGATAATTGTGGTATTTATATGGTAGTATTAAAATTTGCTAAAGTGAAATAATAAATCAAATTGCAGATATGAAAAAGGATTCCGATGATAATGATTAAAAAAGAGATTGCGGTAATTCGCATTCCTAATCTTCTTTTAGCTAAGTCCTCATTCGAATTTAAAATAGAATCTGAGTGTACCTTTCTTCCTATGCAAAGCATTAAAACTGATGCGAATGATATGTAATGGTAACTGTTAAAATATAAAATCAAACTTAGTAGTAAGCAAAATGGAACTGTTTCGCAAAAATTAGAGTGCGCCCTTATGGCTCTATGAAGGTCTTCATTGTTATATCCAAGAGGTGTTTTATTACCTCTTCTTAGTCTGGTTACATTTTTGAATAGTGAAAAATAAAGAACCACAAGATATAATATTGTAACTAGGTAAAGAATTTGAAAAAGCGTGTTCATTTTATAAGTTTAAGTATTACATATTAATTATTATTTATAAATAAGGAATAATTATGAAAGATAAAGTATCAATTCATTGGTTTAGACAGGACCTAAGGCTAAATGATAACCCTTCTCTAACTTACTTATCAAATAAATCTAGTAAAGTTGTTTGTGTATATATATACGATAATATAAATTGTGACAGAGAGCTTGGTTCAGCAAGTAAAATCTGGTTACATCATTCTCTTAATTCGTTAAATAGTGACTTAAATGGAAAACTTATTATTTTAAAGGGTGATCCTTTAAAAGAAATTGATAAACTCAGGAATTTTTTTGATATTCAGGAAATTACATGGAATAGATGTTATGAACCTTGGTCAATTAAAAGAGACGTTAAAATAAAGGAATATTTTAAAGATATTTTTTCCGTAAGATCATTTAATGGTTTACTATTATGGGAACCGTGGAATATACTTAAAGATAATGGAACTCCATATAAGGTGTTCACTCCTTATTATAAAAGGGGGTGTTTAGCAAATCCTTTGCCTGCGAAGCCTCAGTCATATGTTCCAAACTTTTCAAATCATAATTTTAAAGATACAGGGCCGGATAGCTTAGGTCTGCTTAGTGGGAAAATATGGGAAAAAAAAATTCAGGCCAATTGGCAAATAAGTGAACTTTCTGGTTTAAATTTAATGAAAAGTTTTTTTTCTGATAAATTAAATAACTATGCAGAGGGAAGAAACTTTCCTTCGCAACAGAATGTATCTAGACTCTCCCCCTACATTCACTGGGGACAGTTATCTGTAAATACACTTTGGAATGAAGCTGAGAAATTGGAGTCAAAAGGTAATGATATAAATTTAGAAATATTTAAGAGTGAATTAGCATGGAGAGAGTTCGCATATTATTTACTTTATCATTGTCCTAAGCTTTCTAAAGAAAACCTTCAAACTAAATTTGATAAATTTCCCTGGAAAAAAAATACTGATTTTTTTAATTCATGGATAGAGGGAAAGACCGGTTATCCTATTATAGACGCTGGAATGAGAGAACTCTATCAAACTGGTTATATGCATAATAGAGTAAGAATGATTGTGGGTTCATTTCTTGTTAAGAACTTATTAATCGACTGGAGAGATGGAGAAAATTGGTTTTGGGATTGTCTATTTGACGCCAGCCCTGCTAGTAATCCTGCAAGCTGGCAATGGGTTTCAGGTACCGGAACTGATTCTGCACCATACTTCAGAATATTTAACCCTATTACGCAAGGTAAAAAGTTCGATCCTGATGGAGAATATATTAAAAAATTTGTTCCCGAATTAAAAAACTTACCGGATAAATATATATTCTGCCCTTGGGAAACCCCATGTGAAATCCAAAAAAAAGTGAATCTTTTTTTAGGAAAAGACTATCCGACTCCTCTAGTTGATATTAAAGAATCTAGAGAGAGAGCTCTTCATGCATTTACATCAATAAAACAAAAAAATTAATGAAAAAAAAACTATTCTTAATATTAGGAAATCAACTTTTTAATCCCCAATATTTAATGGAATTTAAAAGTGATCATATTTTTTTTATGTGCGAAGATTACCATCTTTGTTCCTATGAAAAGCATCATAAACACAAAATACTGCTTTTCTTATCTTCAATGAGGTCTTTTAAAGATGAAATGGATACGAATAAGTTTGAATTAATATATAAAAAAATTAATGAAGAAAGTTTCAAAGTTCAATATTTAGAAAAGTTAGTAAGCGAACTGGAAAATTTAAAAGTTAAAGAAGTTTCTATGTTTGAAATTGAAGATAAACCGTTTGAAAAAATAATCCTAGATGGATTAGTAAATTTTAAGGTAAATTATATCGATTCACCATCTTTCTTAAGTACAAGGGAAGATTTCAAAATTTATCTATCTAATTCTAAGAAGCCATTTATGGCAAATTTTTATAAAACGCAAAGAATAAAACACAATTTATTAATTGATAATGACAATAAACCAGTTGGAGGAAAGTGGAGCTTTGACTCTGAAAATAGAAAAAAATTACCTAAAAATATAGAAATTCCTGAAAATATTATTTTTAAGGAGACTTTTCATACGAAAGAACTAAAAAAAGAAGTTAATCAGAAATTCACAGAAAACCCAGGAGATACAAGAGATTTCTGGCTTGGTACAACAAGAAAAAATGCACAGGAATCTCTTGATCATTTTATAAAGTTTAAACTTAATTTATTTGGTGATTATGAAGATGCAGTTGATCAAAGGAATAATATTTTATTTCACTCAGCTTTAAGCCCTTATATAAATTTAGGCTTGATAACACCATCAGAAATCTTGTTGAAGCTTAAGTCAATTGATAAAGAAACTAATATTAATTCACTTGAAGGATATATCAGACAAGTTGTTGGGTGGAGAGAGTTTATCAGAGGTATATACCAGAATTATAGTGAAGAATTAGAATCCAAAAATTTTTTTAATAATAAACGTAAAATGAAAAAAAGTTGGTATACCGGAACCACTGGGATACCGCCTCTTGACTATTCTATAAATAATGCATTGAAATACGGTTGGTCTCATCACATAGAAAGATTAATGATATTATCAAATATTATGAATCTATCTGGCATAAATCCAAAAGAGGTTTATAGGTGGTTTATGGAAATGTTTGTTGATTCATCAGAGTGGGTTATGACACCAAATGTTTACGGTATGGGTTTGTTTAGTGATGGAGGAATATTTGCTACTAAACCTTATATTTGTGGTTCTGCATATTTTCTCAAAATGATGGACTTTAAAAAGGGTGATTGGTGTCATACAATGGATGGTTTATATTGGAATTTTATAAATAAAAATAGAAATTTTTTTCAAAAAAACCCTAGACTTTCAATGATGGTTAGAATACTTGATAAAATGAATAAAGAAAGAAAAGATAAAATCTTTAAAGCAGCTAATGAATTTATAGATAAAAATACTGAAGATTAAATGGTACATAAAAAACTGCATCTTCAAACAAAAATTTGTTTTTCTTGTAAAAAAGAATTTTCATGGCGAAAAAAATGGGAAAAGAATTGGGAGAATATAAAGTTCTGCTCTAGGAAATGTTCTAAGAATTTTACTAAAGTTTTGTAAAACGAAGGTAAGGTTTTACAGTCCTAAATGATTTGAAAATATCTCTTGCTTCGTTATCTGATATAGCCGGGATTATTATTACCTCCTCACCTTTTTTCCAGTTCACAGGGGTAGCCACTTTTTGCTTTGATGTTAATTGAATCGAGTCAAGGACCCTTAAAATTTCGTTGAAGTTTCTGCCTGTTGTCATTGGATAAGTCAACATCATTCTAATTTTTTTTTCTGTATCAACTAAAAATACTGATCTAACAGTAGCGTTCGTCATTGCTGTTCTGTTTTCACTTGCATTTTCATCGGATGGTAACATATTAAATAACTTTGCAACGTGGAGGTTTGAATCAGATATTAAAGGATAATCAATTTTAACACCACTAACTTCCTCGATATCATTTTTCCATTTATTATGGTCTTCAACCGAATCAATGCTCAGACCTAGTATTTTACAATTTCGTTTTTCAAATTCTTTTTGAATTTGTCCCATATAGCCAAGTTCTGTTGTACAAACTGGAGTAAAATCTTTTGGGTGTGAAAAAAGTATTGCCCATGAATTATTGATATAATCATGAAATTTTATGGTCCCGTGAGTAGAATTCGCTTCAAAATCTGGAGACAAACTATTTATTCTTAACATAATTAGATATTAATAAAAAAAAAAAAAAAAAATATAACTTTTTTGTTTTTTTTTCTTGTAATGTTTAAATCCAAGTAAAGATTTTTTGATAATAAAATTTTTGGTGAAGAAAGTCCTGATTTTGCTAAAACAATTAAACTTAAATAATAATGAGCCTTTTTTTTGCTTCTCGCCTCATATTCTGAGGAAGAATGTAATACAATTTAAAGATAAATTTCCTGGACGTTTAATATATTCGGTTAAAGCAAATCCATCAAAACATGTTTTGAAATTAATGAAAAATTGTGGTGTTAACTCTTTTGATGCTGCATCAATCAAAGAAATTGAGACTGTCTATAATGTACTTGATAATGTGAGAATTTACTTTATGAATACGGTTAAATCCAGATGCTCTATAAGAGAAGCTTATTTTAAATATAATATTAAAGATTTTTCATTAGATACCTTAGAAGAACTAAATAAGATTTTAGAAGAAACTCTTTATGCTGAAGATTTGAATCTTCATTTAAGATTATCAATTCCAAATAACTTTTCAAAAATTAATTTGTCGAGTAAGTTTGGAGCAACTGTAAACGAGGCAAAGATTATTTTAGATAAAATGAGAAAAATTTCATGTAAGGTAGGTATTAGTTTTCATGCAGGTTCACAATGTATGAACCCAAAAGCATACAAAACCGCTATAAAAATTTCTAATGAAGTTATTAAAGAAAATTCAGCTATTATAGATTATTTTAATGTGGGAGGGGGATTTCCTGCAAAATACCCAGGTTCAAAGATATTACCACTAACTGAATATTTCAGTGTAATCAATAAAGAATTTAAAAATCTGGGCTTGCCCAAAAAAGTAAAATTAATGGCTGAACCTGGGAGGTGCTTAGTTTCTGATTCAATGAGCCTGAATGTCAAAGTTACCCTACGTAAATTTAACTTTTTATATATAAACGACGGGGTTCACGGCTCTCTTTACGATGCTGGAGTAAATAAATTTAAGCATTCGGTGAATATTATTAACAGAAAAGTTTCAAATAAAAAATTATTTCCATTTAGTTTTTATGGACCAACATGTGATTCGAGTGATTTCATGGAGGGCCCTTTTTTACTTCCTAATTGTATAAGAGAAGGTGATTGGATACAAATTCATGAAATGGGGGCGTATGCCATTACAATGCAATCAGATTTCAATGGATTTTTCTCAAAAAAAAAAATTTTTATAAACAAGTAGGGTTTTAGAGAATAAAAAACACTCCAGTAGACAAAATTATTACACCTACTATTTTTTGTACATTTATTTTTTCTTTAAAAATTAAAAATCCAAAAAGAACCGCACATGTTTGCCCTAATGTCCTTTTTATAGCTTCCATAATTGCTACATAGTTCTCTAATACTGAATAAAATTGTAATACCGTAGCAATAGTTCCCACACACAAAGTTATAATAATTAAGCCAGAATTTTTATATATTTTATTTAAATTAGTTAGATCTTTTCGCGAAATAATGAGTAGGAAGAGAAGCATACCAAATGATTGAATTAAACCGTGCATATTAACGGATGTATAATTCAAGCAAATTTTATCAAAAATTGGAGTGATACTCCACAATACTGAAACAAGAATCATTAAGCGTGCCCCTAAGTTCAAACTTATTACTTTAAAACTTTTAAAAATAGATTTGATTTCAAATTTTTCAGCGTACAAGATTAATGTTCCTAGAACTATTATTAAGATTCCGAAATATTCTATTTTTTTAAGTGTCTCATTCAATATCAGATATGAAAAAAAAGAACTGAATATTGGTGTTAATGACAAAAGTGGGATTGTTAAACTCAAATCGGAAAGAACTAAAGATCTTAAAAATATTATTGCTGAAATCACGCTGATTAAAACTAAAATCAAGCCTGGTACAAAATATGGTTTTTCAATTTTAAAATTCTCTTCAAAAAAAAACCAAAAAAAAAAAAATATAAATTGAACAATCATAAATAATATTAATAAAACTTTAGGACTAATGTATTTGAGCGATAATTTTCTTGTAATATCAAATAATGCCCAGAAAAAACCATTTAAAATACAGATAAATATAGACATTAGTTATGTGTTCCTTTTTTCGTTTTTAATTTTTAAATTTGTGAACATACAAAGCTCACGAAGTTAGCAATTATGCAAAATTGGACGAAAACAATAGATATGTCAATAACTACATTTTAAAATTAGAACCTCAAACTTTAAATATTATCGAGGAGAAATTTAAAATTTTAAAACACTATAAAACTTTTATTTTAGAAAAATAAATTTGATTTACATTCCTGGCAGTCTCATAAGACTAGCACCAACAGAGTCAAGTTCTTCAGTCATTTGAATCATTTTCACATGCATTTCAAATTTTCTTTGTTGATCAATAGTATTGACCATTTCTTCAACTGCATTAACATTACTTTTTTCTAATGTGCCGGCAACAAGCTTGCCTTGATTATTTGGCTCAATATCTACTAAACCTATCTGCCCATTCTCGTTAGGCTCAGATTCTAATCTGATATGACCATCAAGAGTTTTCTTTAGTCGATCATTTTCGGTGGGAACAAATGTAGCAATTAATGCAGCATTTACTGGAAGAGCATCTGGCTCTGCACCTGTTGGCTCAATAATGATTTCACCATTTGGTGAAATATCAATTCGCCTAAATGCTGGTAAAACAATTGGTTGCAACCCATCATCTAATATTTTATTTCCAGCTCCATCTAGAAGTTCACCATTTTCACTAGTTTGTAGGTCACCTCTTCTCGAAAGTGCTGGCTTGCCTCCATCTCTAGGCTCAATTAGGAAATATCCGTTTCCATCGATTGCAATATCGAGAGGGTTACCAGTAGTGTCCATAGATCCTTGTTGTGTTGAAAATCCACCAACATTTCTACTGGAAACGATTCTTGGCTCAACTCCATTCTGCCTGTTAAGATAAATTGAACCAAAGTCTGTAACAACATCTTGACGATATCCAGGAGTACTAAGATTAGATAAATTATGAGAAGTGGCCGTTTGATTTTCCATCAACATTTTTAGACTATTAAGAGCCGTTTGTGCCATTCTATCCATAACTTTTCTCCAAAAATAATACCGAATTATTACATTCTAATATTTACAATCGCCTGTGTTGTTGCAGCTGTTGTTTCAATCGATTTAGCATTCGCCTGAAAGTTTCTTTGAGCTGTGATTAAATTAACAAGTTCTTCTGTAATATCAACATTAGATCTTTCAAGTGAACCTGAAAGAACAGTACCAAAACCCTCGGCACCTGCTTCACCAACTGTTGCAGTTCCTGATACAGCTGTTTCTACATATGTTGCATTACCAATTTGTTTCAAACCATTTTGGTTGTTAAAGTTTGCCAATACAATCTTACCAAGTGGATTATTCTGTCCATTGGTATAGTTTGCTCTAACGGTACCTGATGCATCAATCTCTAGACCATCCAATCTTCCAGATGTAAAACCATCCTGATTAACAGTCGATACGAAGAATGGCTGTGCTAACTGAGTTGACTTTGTAAAGTCAATATCAAGGTCAATACTAAAACCAGCTTCCTGTTTCTCGTAATGAACTCCCTGTTTAGGACTTAGAATACTTCCTGATTTGTCAAATGTAAGTTCACCCTCGTCAATGTATAGTGGAAAATATCCATCTACCAAATTTGCAGGAGGCGTGGTAACTTTATTACCAGCAGCGTCAACAAATAGATTAAGTCCGTCCGCGTTAGTTGCCTGTTTAAGATTATAAATCTGAGGGACTGATCCTACGCCTAAATCAACGTTATCCAGCCCAAATTTAGAAGCACCTCTGACTTTAATAGTTGATTCCTTACCAGTTGTTCCGTTGGTAAATGTGAAATTATTAGTGGATGAGTTATATTTTACAGTAATACCCCCACCAACTACTCCGGTACTATCTTCAATCTGATTAATTCTTTCTTGAAGAGCTTCTGCAAGAGTTGTTCCCACATAAAATCCCTGAGGTATCTCAATAACCCCAGCGACACCATTTACAGATACGTTAAAAATATTTTCATTACTTTGATTTGTTAATCTAAAAACCTGAGATAAATCTTCAGTAGCTGATGAGCCAACTGCTTGTGCTGGCTGGGCGGCTAATCCTTTAGCATCAGTTGTAATTGCATTAGTTTTAGTAACACCAATTCCCAATAGGTTGTTATCTCCCGAGAAAAAGTCCGTACTGTCAGTCACTGATCCATCGGTAGTAGATAATAGGTACCTTCCAACAACAATACTTGAAGCAGTTTGAGCTTGGTTAACTCCAATTGCACCATTAGCTGCAATTGTTTCACCTGTTGTACCACTGCTAAATTCAAAAGATTTTAACTCACTATTATAGCCAACCTTAACTCCAAATCGTTTATCGTTGAGTTGAATTTCAGCTCCGTCAGCAACAAAAGTACTTGCAGAAAATTTAACACCACCTCTGATGAGTGTTTCAGAAGTATCATCAGCGGTTGGTATTCCAAGATTATTTTCATTAGTTGCAGTTGTTGAACCAAAAATCTTGAAACTATTAAAATTACTATTTGTTCCCGTACCTATGAGATTTCTATCCACTTCAAACTGAAGTCTTTGATTTAACACATCATAAGAAACTTCAATTGGCGGATCTTGCTCATCAACCCAATGTGTTGCTGGTATTGTTTTATCAGTTGATGTTCCATCACCGTTAAGATAAACATCTCTTGTAGTTGCAGATGTATTTTCTCCTAATCCTAGTAATTCATAAGAATCAATCGTTGCACCAGAAGTTACTTCACCAACTTTTAGTGTAAATACTTCGGCTAAGTCATCAATGATATTCTTAGCTGCACCATCTGCAGTTGTTTTTGTTACCATTGCTGCATTTGTATAATCATGCTTAGTCGTTGTTCCTATTTCCCTTACGACAATCTTTGAGCTACTAAAGTTGACCGGTGCTCCAGAATAAACGTTTTGTGCTCCCTCAAAGAATGCCTCTACTGATGTAGATTCTTCAGAATAGATTTTCGCTGAATCATTTGCATCAGCTACAGACAAAGAAAAATCTGAATCTGGAAAATTTAATCCTGCAGTACTAGCTTCAACATAATAATAAGTAGTACCACCCACACTTTCAGACCCTGTTGTAGAAATAGTAAACTCTCGACCATTCACAAAATCAGAATTTGTATTCATTGTTGTATCTGAATAAAATGATCCAATAAATCTAACTTTTTCATTAGCTGTGAGTGCTGGGTCAGATGACCCAAAATAAAATCTAACAGTATTTTCAGATTGATCGTATGACACGGCTGTTGTGCTTGCGTTATCACCTAGTGAATCTACCTCATCATAAACATGAAGTTCAGGACTTTTACCATGATATGAATAAGTCAGATTTCTAGCTGTAGAAGTAGCTCCAGATGCCGTTAACGCTGCTGCATCAGTTGCAGTACGATGATTAAAAGTGAATGCCTGACTTTGGTCCAGTATAGTACTAATAGACTTACCAGATGCTCTGTAGAATAAGCTATCACCCACACCTAAAGCAGTTGCACTAGCTACTGCATCGGTAGATGGTGTAACAGCATATTCATTTAGAGCTGCATTTAAACGAGCCTGAGTATGCGCTAAAAATTGGTCTCTTGTAAAATCCGGTGAAGCTCCAGTTAGGGTGATTCCCTCTAAATCAGAAACATATGAATCACTTAGTAGATCCACTGAAACTGGTGTAGTTAAACCCGTAGATGTTCCATCAGCGTTTAATTTTAATAAATCAATTGTTAAAGTATCATCAACATTTTGTACAATTTGAATTTTTTTATCATCTCCATAAGCTGCATTAACAGCTCTTTGGATCTCTGTAGATAATTGTGCTGCATTATAAGCGCCTGGTCTAATATCAATGTTTACAGGTTGGTCACTATTATCAACGTTAATTGTCATAAAATTTGTCCCCCAATATACACTGGAAGTTGTGTCACCACTTTCACGAGTTGAGTTAAATTTCATTGGGTCTGTAACAATAGTTACAGTTTTGTCTCCTTCTTCACCAAAATCAAACGCACTTGATTCACCTGTTACCTTAGCTGGTGTTGAATCAATTAATGTTTGTAAATCATCTAACTTATACAAGGCAGAGCCTTTTCCTTCCAAGAAATAGTTATCATCTGGAACTGATGTAGTTTGTTGACCGAAACGATCAATAAAAATAGGTTGTTGAGTATCTGTAACTGAACGCACTAAATCTGGATCAATTACCGTATCGTTAATGACCAATCTAGTTTCAAATTTATTGGTAGGATCATCAGCTGATGCTGCTTGTGTACGAATAAAAAATATAGTTGCAATTGTGGGGTTACCTAAATCATCAAAGATTGTGATTGATGTTGAGTTATTGTAGGTAGTTGGATCATTAGGATCAAAAACATAACCATTTTCAAATTGTGGTTTATCGGTAATAATTTCACTTGTAGCAGAAACGTTTACACCTAATTCGATAGATGTTGTTGCCTTCGGAGTTCCTGAAGTTACTGGTAGTTGAAGAGGCACAGCACTAACTAAATCTTTTGCTGTAACTGATCCATCCTCGTTAACCGGAAAAGTAAGTAAAAACTGACCAGATGAATCTGTAACATATCTATCATTATTCACGTTAAATGAACCGTTCCTTGTATAAACCGTCTGACCAGAAGTAAGTGATGGTTTTAATGAAAAGAAACCCTGTCCAGAAATTGCTACATCTAAAACGTTAAGAGATGATGTAATATTACCCTGAGTAAACTGCTGCTTTACACTTTTTAGAATTGTACCAGAACCGATCGATGACGATGCATTCTGTAGTGGAGAAGTTGCAAAAATATCACCAAATTCAGCTCTTGACCTTTTGAAACCGGTTGTATTAACGTTTGCTATATTATTCGAAGTTGCAGAAATATCTGACTGTGCTCCGTTTAACCCTGTTAATGCAGTATAAAATGACATTTTTTATTTCTCCTTTAAGTTATTAATCGTTTGTTTTAAGCTTGATTGCATCATTTGCTGAAATCTCACCATAATCTTTTGTTTCTAAAATTACATCCTCACTATTTTTTGGAGCAGAAGCTGCTATAACCTTATTATAGACGGCTGTACTTATTCCATCACTTGCTTGACCATTCCCAGCATATGCTTGGATTGTAAGACGTGTTTTATTGCGTTTTATATCATCAGGTAAATCCGTCCAACTAAAACCAACCAAACCTCTATCATTTGAACCAAGATTCATCGTATGAACAATTTCACCACTTGGGTTTGTGAAGGTTATACCCACATCATTTGAGTAAGCCGGCAAATCTACAACTCCATGTATTTCACCTTTATCATCTGGGCTCGCAACTTGACCTGGAACTAAAACGGAATGACCTAAAAATTGAGCTGCCGTTGCCACTCTGTTAGGTTCTAACTTTGATCCTAAATTAGTTAAATTATTATTAATTTCAGTTATACCTGTTACAGTAGAAAATTGTGCCATTTGTGCGATAAAGTCACCATTATCCATTGGTGCAAATGGATCTTGATTCTGAAGCTGTGTTGTCATTAATTTCAAAAAATCTTCTTGACCAAGCGTATTTTTATTACCTTCTTTTTTTACATCATCTTGTGTTTTAACTCCCAACTTAGAGAGAATTTTGTTTAATGATTGTTCAGATGTATTTGAAATGTCAGTCATAATTTACCCCTATTTATTTTCCTAAACTTGCAGTTTTAAGCATTAGTGCTTTTATTGTTGATATTACTTCAACATTGTTTTGATAGTGTCTAGATGCTTCAAGCATATCTACATATTCTTCTTCAATATTGACTGGAGCTCTATAAATAAAACCCTCTTGGTCAGCCATTGGATGGCCAGGTTTATACTCTTTAATTGGCTCAACATCCATTTTTTCTACAGAAACCGCATCTACTGTCGAGATTCCCCTTTTCCTAATTAAGTCAAAATATTTAGTTTCGAAAACTGGTTTAACCGGTTTGTAAGCGTCTTGAGGACTAGAAGCAATATTATCAGCATTAGCAAGATTACTAGCAGTTGCATTTAGTCTGACTAATTGAGCTCCCATTGCTCTTTGAGCTATATGATATATGTTTTTAATATCCATTATTCTCCTCTAATTGCGCTTAGCAAACCTCTGATTTTTGAATTTACAAAATCTAAGGTTGTTTGGTATCTAACTGAGTTTTGTGCGAATTCCATTTGCTCTACAGCTAATTCAACCGTATTTCCATCAACTGATGGGTTTATAGACTGTCTATACTGGACTTTTCCTGGTAAATACTTTGTTGTTAATGCAATGTGACTATCACTTGAAGTTTTTAGTGGACCGTTATTTAACGATCTTGCTAGTTCTACTTCAAAATCAACATCTCTTGCTTTAAAATTTGGAGTAGATGCATTTGCAATATTAGATGCTAAAATTTCATTCTTCTTGTTTCTAATACTTAATGCATTGCTGTATACATCAAATTGTTGTTTAATATTGTTAACCATAATTTTTTTTCGCTTTTGGTTTGGAATTTGCAAATTGAATGCCAAAAGAAAGGTTTTTAAATTATGACTGAAAATAGAACATTTGAAACAAACTTAGATCCCGAGGTTGAAAAAATAAGAGATCAGATAATTTCTAAGATTGGAGATAAACCTTTAGAAGAAGTAAATAAGATAATTAAAAAGCTTCTAATGGAAAATATGGATGAAACTATGAGATTAGCTGCTCTAGCAGCAAGAGTTAAAATCATAAGAGGCAAAATAGCTCTACTTTATGATAGAAAAGTCCAAATCAAGCCTAATTTAAAAACTAAAATACCAACCGAAGAAAAAATTATTGAATCAAAAAGAAATGAAACTAGGTGGGTAAGAATAAAAATGCTTGAGGCTGGCGAGGTGAATGGTAAACAAATTGATAAAGATGTAATTCTAGATGTTAAAGAAGAAGATTCAAAAATCTTAATTGATGCAAAAAAAGCAGAGATCATTAAAGAAAACGCAGAAAATGCTGAACCAATTAGTAAAGCAGAACCTTTAAAAAAGGAAACTCCACCAAAAGAGAGCGAAAATTTAAAGGACTCAGAAAAGAAAGAAAATGTGAAAGATGAAACAACGAATGACACAAATATTGAAAAAACAGTTCCAGATAATGATGACCCTAAGGAAAAAAAAATAAATTCGGATGCTAAAGAACCCAAAGATGAAAAGGTGAATCCCGATACAGAAGCTACAAAAGATGAGAATGTAAATTCAAATAAAGAATCATTAAGTGATGATAAATCTAGTAAAGATTTACTAGATAAACATTTAGAAAAAGAAAAAATAGAGGATAAAGATATAAATGAAGAAGAGGGGAGTGATGCAAATAAAGAAATAAAAAATTCCAGTACGGAAGAAACTAGATCTAAAACTGTTAAAGATAATCAGAATAAAGATAAGGTTAGCGAGGCAGCTGAAGAAGTTGAAACCGATAAATTAGAAAAAGTTGATGAAAATAAAAAAGTGGAGAGCAAAACTTTGGACGATAAACCTAAAGCTTCATCTGAAGATTCTAAGCAAAATGGTGTAGAAAGTAATGAAGCAATAGATAATTCTAAAAATGATGATTCTGAAAAAAAAATATCTGAAGAAAATGAATCAACAGAAAATGAATCAACAGAAAATAAAAAATTATAGAATTATGCTAATTCGAAAGCACTTATTTAATTTGAAGTTAATATTCTTTTTAATGTTTATTTTTTTTTTAAATAGCTGTGAAGACTTATTTTTGAGGTTTAAGTATGAAACATATGAATGTCAGGAAAATAATATGGACCTTAGAAAGGTTTCAATTAAAGACAACGACGTCGGTGATCTCGTTGATGTGGAAATAGGTAACTATCTTTATAAATTCAAAATCATTGCAGTGAGTGACAAAGATATGATTATAGAAGAGGAAGTTGAGGATTTCTCAATCAAAATAAATCATAACACCAATAACATGGAAGCAAAATTGAATAACTTAATATTTAAAGTAAATTGTGATAAAAAAACTTTTAAAATGTAGTTCTATTAGTTAACGTTTACCATGAAATTTTATAATTGGTTCAACTTCTTCGGTAGATAAGTTAGTTGCTTCAGAAATTTCTGAAATATTTTTTCCCTGATTAGCCATTTGAATGGCCATCGTAATTTTTGATTCACCGCTTGATGAATCCGCTAAACGTGCAATCTCTAAATCAATCTTTTCTAATGTATACTTATAATCTTCAATAACTTTCTTCTGGTCTGTAAATAAAAGTTCTAGTCTTCTAAACTCTTCAATGAGATCTTTGATTGCCCTTTCAAGCATATAAACTTTCTTCGCGTTATCTTTATTCTTTTTATTATCCAGATAATACCCTAATGCAATAATGGATAACATAAATAAAGATATAAGAGTCAAGAGCAAAATAAAGTTATTTGATGATTCATTAGAAAAAAGATTATTAATAAAGTTCATAAAACAATGATATTATTATAGTGAAACAATCTCAACTTGTATTAATTTTTCTATCTTTAAGGAATTTAACGAAGTCAGTTAAAATTTGGCTTTGAGATTTCTGTTTTGAGACAAGTATAGACAAAGTCTTTTCCAACTCATTGATTTTTTCTTTAAGGTCAGTCTCTTGATTATTATTTTCTGAGCTTGCTAAAAGTTCTGTGATTAGCTTCGACTCTGTTATTATTTCTTCTTCTATTTTAAGTATTTCAGTATTATTTTTTGCATCTATAAGACTTTTTAGAAGAGACACAACATAATCAATTTTTTTTTTCATTGATATGTGAGGTCTACTATTTCATTTCTTTATATGCATCAAACAAAGCATCTGTGAGTTTATCTAAGTCAATAGGATAATCACCATTAGCAATAGCTGCTTTAATTCTAGATGTTGTTTGTTTGTCAATTGGTGGTTCCTTAGCCATATCCTTTACTCTCTCTTTGGAAATGAACTGCGAAACTTTCCCAAAATTACTATCAATTCCAGCTTTTGAATGATCAACTTTAGAAACTTCGCTACTTTTCTTGTTAGCTGAGGGTTCGCTAGATACTTTAGTATCTTTAAACGTCGAACTTAAGTTTTTTATGTTAATCTTATCAATCATTTTTTATATTCCTTTTAATTATTAACGACAATAACCTAAAATTGTTTAGCATGCATTATAACTTTTTTTTCATTTTTTGCATAAACTCGCAAAATTTTTCCACTTTTAACATTCTTAACTGTTAGTTTATCCATAAAATTTGCATTTTCAAGCGCAATACCTGATTCTTTTATAGTTATACTAGATTTATTGTTGACTATTGTGACAATTGAATTTTTTTCAATCAGCCAATCTTGTTCAACATCATTAAATTGGATTGCGATATTCTTATTCATATTTCTTTTTAGTTTTTTACCCAAGATCTCTGATTTATTTGTAATAAAAGCACTGTTATTACTTTTTTTACTTAATTCTATTAGATTTTCTTCTTTTATTACTGTTCCACTCCTTAGGTTTTCTTTTAATGCAAATGTTTTTAATACGCTGTAACTTCTAACTTTTTGTTTAATATTTTTTTTATTTCTTACTATAAATTGCCAAGGATTTTTCCCTATACATTTTACTTTTATAAGTTTAAATTCTCCTGAAATATCATTGATAATTAAGTCTGAATATTTACAAAATGGATATTTTAATTCTTCTAAAATTTCAATATTTGAAGTTTGACCTTTATTATCTAACCAAGTTTCAATAGCTACTTGTAAGTCTTTTCCATTAACAGTTTTAGATAAACATGGAGTAAAACTCAGTGATACTAAAAAAAATATTATATTTCTAACTCTTTTTTTCATATTTATGGGTTAAAAAAGTATATATGTTGACTGTTTGTATTAGATGAATGGTCAATATTTTTAATGTTTTTTATGAGGTTCATTATTTGATTTAATGAAGGGATAGTTAAACTTTTTCCAGCAAACATATAATTCGGGTTGTTTCTAACAAATGCATGTTTATTCATTTCTAGTACTGAAACTTCTATCATTCTCATATTTAAACCACTATTACCGTAATATTTTTTTAAAATATCACTTAAAGATTCTCCTTTTTTTATCTTATGTTTGACGTGATGACTTGGATTTTTTACAAAATCATTGTTTTTATTTGGAGATGTGCCCTTAGAATAATTTCCTTTGTAATCAAGAACAACAAATGGTTCCTGAGAGAATGAAAAGGTGGATATTAATAGTGTTATAAATAAAATTTTAATTTGAATAATTCTCATATAACTTTCCTAGTTAATAAATTTTATAAATTTACCTTCAATAAATTCGTTTTTATTATTTGGGTTTAAGGGTTCAATCTCAGAAAAATCTTCATTTATGTTTTTAACTGTAACAACAATCCAATCATTCATACTGACATCCATTCCATTTGGGGAAATTATACCAAGCTTATCTTTACTAAGACCTTGATTACTTCCTAATGAAACAATTAGCTTGTTGTTGATTTTTTTTACAACCGCTTCAAGTGGACGACATTTTAGCTGATCCATAACTCTGTACTGAACTTTTGATAAACTTTTTTCAACTAATACTCTTATTTTATCGTATGACTTTTTGTAAAAGGCGTCAATATGCTGATATCCAGTTTTTTGTCCTAAAAATAAAGAAAAGTCATATTCTAAACTATCTATGAGATTAAAATTACTATTTTGATAAACGTCCAGTCTAAGTTTTATTAATATCTCTTTTGAGAATCTACCAATATTTCCGTCAATACTGTCTATGATTACAGTTGGATGAACAGCAAATTCACCATCTTTTAGAGACATAGATTTTCCTTCCACAATACTGTCGTAGTCTAAGTCTGAAGATTTGATTGGTATTTTCTTTACATTAAAAAAAACATTTGATTTATCTCTTAACCTTATAAAATCAATATTTCTTAAATTTTTTCTAATATTTTCTGAAATAACATTTGGAAGTTTATGAGTCCATGGTTCAAGCTTACTTGAAACTGTAAAGTGAGGAGAAAGAAATGACAAATTTACAAAATTTCTATCAGAGCAATCAGAAGATGTATTTATATTTATTAGATATGCCTTAATTTTTATTACATAATGACTTTTATCCTCTTTTTCATCCAATATCACAAAATCAGTAATGGTAGACGCTGGTCTAACTAAAAGGTTTTCGCTTAATCTAGTTAAATTGTCTACATTAGAATATCCGTCAATTTTCGCACCACCTCTTAAACTTGCAAGATATAATGCATCATCAAGAGCTCTTTTTTTTGCAATTTCCTTATTACCATCACTTATAACAGCTCTTCCTTCTGTAATAATTTCTTTTAGACCAAAACTATCAGCCAAAGCATATGTGGAAATAAGCAAAAGAAATAATACACTTAAAAAAAATGAAACTAGTTCTCTTAAAACTACATCAAATAAGCTATATTCAACTTTTCTAAACATATTCTATAAAGTTTGGGCAGACCTAAATAAATAGGCAACCATGTCTTGGTCTATTTCTAAAACAGTTTCATAAGTGTCTTGACCAGTTGGATTTATTCTTACTGTTCTCGCGCCTCTGATAACTCCGGATACTACACCTCTAAAAGTGTCATTTTGAACCATTAAATCAATAACAGTTGTATTACTGTCTACTTTTAATCCATGAATTTGTTCAGCTAAATCTCTCATTGCCGACATTCTCGCAGCTCTTATAGCCATCAATCTTTTCTGTTCAATACTCTGGCCTGGTTGACTAGATACCACTGCATAACCCGTTGCAGTGAGTGTCGGAAAATTAATAGATGCACCATCAAGTAACTCTCTTGTTTTGTTTAACTGATCAGTAGGGGTTGAATAATCCTGACTATTAGCTAACTTTTGATTATTGTTTGGTAATCCTATATTATCTAATAAGTTTGTCGAACATGATTGCACCAAAATTGCAATAATAAATAAATATATGTACTTCATTTTTTATCCTCAAATGTTGTTTTTGGTAATTTGTGCATAAATTATGCCAAGAAGATAATTATCAGAAAACTCTCCATAGTAGATAATGGCATAGCCCTTGCATCTTATATGTTAATGAATTTTATTTTTAAAATAATAGGGATTTCTGGGATTTTTAACAGTCAATTTTTTGACTATAAAAATCTTATTAAAGGATAATTATGGATTTAGTACTAAAAACATTCCGATCACAAAACTTAATAAGTTTTCTAAGAACATTCAGTATTCCTATCGGAATAATGGTCTTAGTTGCAATGATGGTAATTCCACTAAATCCTTGGATGTTAGATATCTTATTCACAACAAATATTCTTGTTTCACTATTAGTACTTATGGTGGCTCTGCAGACCTTTAGACCATTAGATTTTTCAAGTTTTCCTACTGTACTTTTATTTGCCACAGTTTTGAGACTTGGATTAAATGTAGCATCGACCCGTGTAATTCTAAAATCTGGGCATAATGGAACTGACTCAGCAGGAAGTATTATCGAGGCATTTGGAGAATTTGTAATGTCAGGAAGTTATGCTGTGGGACTTTTTGTATTCTCAATTTTAGTAATAATAAATTTAATTGTAATAACTAAGGGAGCAGGAAGAGTTTCAGAGGTCGCAGCACGGTTTACCCTTGACGCTATGCCAGGAAAGCAAATGGCAATAGATGCTGACTTAAATGCTGGAGTAATTACAAGTGAAGAAGCAAAAGAAAGAAGAAGTGAAATTGCTAAGGAAGGAGAATTTTACGGAGCAATGGATGGTGCAGCAAAATTTGTTAAGGGTGATGCTGTTGCAGGTATTCTAATTTTAGTAATAAACATAATTGGTGGTTTGATAATAGGGACAACACAGCATGATTTAACTCTTAATCAGTCGGCTGAGTCATATATTTTATTAACAGTAGGTGATGGTCTTGTTGCTCAGATACCTTCTTTACTTTTAGCGATGGCAACGGCAACCATCGTTACAAGAATCTCGTCCGACAATGATGATCTAGCCGGTCAAATTTCAAATCAGATGGGTTTGTCAAAAGCATGGACGCCTGTTTCAGCAGTATTACTAGTATTTGGACTTGTTCCAGGAATGCCAAATACCCTTTTCATAGCTGGATCAATAATTGCTGGAACAATAGCATGGATTACCTCTAAAAAAACAAAAAAAGAGAGCGATGAAGAATTGAATAATAATGATACTGAAGATTCTGATTCAATTGGACAAATTGATATCGAAGACGTATCAGATAATGCATCAATTTCTCTTGATTTAGGTTATGGCTTAATTTCAATGGTTGATTCAAGTGATAAAAAGTCTGCAGGACCTCTTATTTCTAAAATCACGGGTATAAGAAAACAGGTATCAAAAGATCTAGGCTTTGTTATTCCTAATGTCAGAGTAAAGGATGACCTCACATTAGAAGCTAATTCTTACAGAATAAGGATTGGTCATACAATAGTTGCGCAGGATAAAGTTTATGTCGATAGAAAATTAGCAATGCCAAGTGATGAAACTCAATTAAAAATTCAAGGTATTCAAGTAAAAGACCCAACTTTTGGTTTAGATTCTTTTTGGATAGAGCAGCATTTAGTATCAAAGGCTGAAGCAAATCATTATATGATAATTGAGCCAGAGGCAGTGATTGCAACTCATCTTAATCATATTTTACTTAGATTTTCAGGAGAGTTGATAAGTCAAGATGATGTTCAGTCTTTAGTAGATAATCTTGGCAAAACTAATCCTCAATTGATTCAGTCAGTTATACCAAAGCTAGTTCCTTTACATCACTTAACAATAATTCTTAGGAATCTTTTATCTGAGCGAGTTCCAATAAATGATTTAAAAAAAATATTAGAAGCATTAACGAATTTATCAGAGAAAAAACTTAGTCCAGAAGAGTTGTCAGAAGCAGTAAGACCAGCAATCTCATCACTTCTTATCCAAAAAATATCAAATATAAATGAAGCATTGGATGTTGTTACATTTAATCCTGAATTTGAGCAAATGCTGATTTCAATGTCTAAAAAAAGTGGTTCAGATGGAATTCTTATTGATCCTCAATTAGCTAAACAAATGATAAGCTCTTTAATTGAGGTTGGTGAAAAATTTTCAATGGATGGCAATCCTCTTGTTATTGTTACAGCGCCAGTCATTAGAAAAGATATAGCTGTATTGTTAAGACAGCATATTGAAGATCTCGTGGTTTTATCATTTACAGAACTACCTGAAAATAAAAGAGTAAAAGTTGTCTCAACTATCGGAGAAAAAATCATTAATAATAATACACAAAAGGAGAAATCTAATGAAAACGCAACTGTTTAAAGCTAAAGATATGAAGTCTGCTATAAACCTTGTAAACGATCAATTTGGCGAAAAGGCTATAATTTTATCTACTAGGAAAAATAATGGTCTTGTTGAGGTGGAAGCTTCTGATACCGAGGATGTAATTCAAAAACATAAAGAGAAAATCAAAGATAAGGAAAGTTTCTCAAAAGTTTTTATGAAAGAAATTAAGGAAAAGAATGATAATGTTTCATTTTTTGATACAGAAAATAAGACAAAGTACGAAAGTAGTCAAAAACTTGAAGTTTATGATGAAATTAAGCAACAAATTTATTCTTTAAGGGATGATTTAAGTAGAATGGTTTTAACTGACCAGTCAGGAATTTCTGATGAACTCTCTCACTTAACACCTATTAAACTTCGACAAGAAAAGTTTTTACCAGAAGTCATTAATAAATTTAGTCATTCATTTATTGGAAAAAATAGTGAAGATGGCAGGATTGCTTTTTTCAGAGAATTATCTAGAAAACTTGCATCTAACGATTTTTCTAGAATGTTAAATTCCAATAATATATTTATTTTTGGAAACTCTGGGTCTGGAAAATCTACATTATCTGCTAAAATTGCTTCATTTCTATCGGATAAAAGGTCAACAAAAGAAATAAACTTTATTGATGTTTCTAATTCAGGAACTTCACACAGTGATATTCTTAGATCATATAGTAGGGTTCTAAGCTTTCCCGTAAAAGATTATAAATATTTTGATTTCAATCAAAATCAAAATGATCGCTCAAAAATTAATATTTTTGATTTTTCAGGAGATCTTAATTTTAGTTTGCAAAAAATTAATGAGATAAAAAATTCATTTCCGTCTTTTGATTTTTGTTCTATATTAGCTATACCAAGTGGTTCTAATTCTGAAATGATAAAAGGAATGTGCGAGAGAGTTTCAGATGTAAGACCAATGGTTGCTATCACAAAGCTTGATGAATGCTGGGTGGGAGCTGAAGAATTTTCTTCACTTGCATTAAATAATGCAAGAATAGGCTTAGTTACTGGTACAAAAGTATTGATTAACTCAGTAATCGAAGCTAATGAGAATTCTCTAACGAAATATATGAAAGAGAACTTAAAAGGTGTCTGATTCGGTTGCAATTACTAGTGGAAAAGGTGGGGTAGGCAAAACAACTTTTGCTGTCAACTTATCCATAGCTTTTAAAAAAATCTCTGATGAGGTTTTCTTATTAGATACTGATCTAGGTATGGCTAACTCTCATGTTCTTCTTGGAGACAACCCTAACTATACTATAGCTGATGTAATTTCAGGTAATAAAAAAGTTTCTGAAATCATTTATAAAAATAAATATGGAATAAATCTTATATCTGGAGGAACTGCCTCAAACAATGTTCTTAACATAGAAAATAAGGCCAGATATTCCATATTAAATGGAATTGAAAATCATTTAATGAAATACAATAGTCTTAAACTTATTGTGGATATAGCTGCAGGAGCTGATGATAATTCACTTATTTTCTCTATGGCATGCGATAGGATCGTGATAGTTATTGTTGGCGAGCCTACTAGTTTTATTGATTCATATGCTCTTATAAAAGCTTTATATGCAAAATCATCCTTTAAAAACTATTGCATTGCCGTCAATCAAGTTGATGATGAGGCAAATGGAGTGGAATTATTCAAAAAATTTCAAGCAATTACATCTAAGTTTTTAGATGTTAATCTTCATTATGTAGGTTCTGTTAAAAGCTCAAGAAAGATTTCAAGATCTATTGTAGATAGAAAACCAATAACGGTCAGCGATCCTAAATCTGATATATCTCTAAATTTTTTTAAAATAGCAAAGAAGGTTACAGAGACACCTGTTAACGAATGGGGGGGCTTAACTTTTCTTTCACAAAAAAAAAGAGCGTAAAATATCAGTATGAATAATTTATATTCTCAAAATTCAGATACTATAGTCAATGATCTAATTGAAAAAAACCTCGATTTGGTAAAAAAAATTGCATGGCAAATTCATGGAAGAGTTAATAATGTAATTGAAATTGAGGATCTGGTTCAACAAGGTATGGAAGGTCTTGTGCATGCTGCTCAAAAATATTCTCAAAGAGAAAATATAACTTTCCCTCAATATGCCCAATTAAGAATAAGAGGAAGTATAATTGATTTTTTAAGAAAAAATTCAAATCTTTGTAGGACTACAATAAAGAAAAAACAAGACTTTGAAAGAAAAAGAAATAATCTACAACAGGAATTGGGAAGAGAACCAACTCAAGATGAAATAGTCAATTATTTAGGTATTTCATTTGATGAGTATGATTACTGGAAAAAATCATTTGAGGCAAATAATATTCAAAGTTTAGACAATGCGTATAATGAGTATTCCTTGTTATATGCTTCCCATGAAGAAAGTCCAGAAAAGAAATTAGAGAATAAAGAGTTAAAGGAACAAATTAAAAGTGCATTAAAAGTTTTAAATCAAAGAGAGGCATTAATTGCACAACTTTATTATGTTGAGGAATTAAACATATACGAGATTTCAGATGTTCTTGAAATAAGTACTGGAAGAATATCTCAAATAAAAAAGAAGATTGTTGAAAAATTAAGATATGAAATCATCAAATAATTGGAAAAGCCTGAATAATGTTGTTTTAAGAGTTGATAATGTAGAAGCAATCTACACTAAAAAAACAGAAATAATTCTAAATTGTGGTTTCGAAAATATTTCTAAAGGAAGATGCAACTTGAGAGTGAGTGTAAATAATAAAAATAAAAAAAACAACTTATATGTTTTTACTGATAAGGCATTGATGGAGGTTGAGTTATACTATAGTAAATCTGAAATTGATGAAATTTTGAAACTTATTTTTCTTAAGAAATCTTCAAAAAAATCTATTATTATTCTAAATATTTCTGATAATTTATTAATAAATGAAAATAACTACTTATATATAAAAAACAATATAACTATCGCTATAAACTCAATCGATTGGAAAATTCCTTTATCTTAATTTACCTGGATGAAAACTTTTTTGTTATTTCTACTTCTGACTGAAGAATTTTTGAACATCCATTAAATGCACGTTGTGTCCTCAACATTAAAACAATTTCATCAGTAATGTCTGTATTAGATCTCTCAAGAAATCCAGGCTCAATCTTTCCGATTGTCCCTTCCTTTGGTCTTCCAAACTCAGGTAAACCACTTTCACCAGTTCTTTTAAACCTTGCATTACCTATATTTTGAAGTCCGTGTTCATTTACAAAGTCAGCAAGCTCAAGCTGCCCTACATTTTCAGTATTATCTAGTCCATAAGTTGCTAAAATAGAACCATCAGATTTTACAGAAATCTCAGAGAGTAATTGCTGACCAGCCCCTTCGAAAGGTATGTTTATGGGTTGCTGACCTTCACCTAGTAGCGGTAGTCCATCAGTATTAACAAGGTTACCTGTTCTATCTAATTGAAATGAACCATCTCTTGTAAAAACTGGTTCATCAGTTGATGTTTCTCTCCCAATTGGTGTTCCCAGAGCAAAAAAACCTTCGCCCATGATTGCTAAATCTAAACTACCATTAGTTTGTTGAAGTGAGCCTTGTGAAAAGTTTTGTCTTGGCTTAATTGTCCTAACTCCAATACCATTTGCTTTTTCTGTAGAATCATTGTGAATTGACCTGTACATATCCTCAAACTGAGCTTCACTTTTTTTGAATCCGTTTGTACCGGCATTAGCAATATTATTTGAAATTACTGATAAATCTCTATTAGATGCATCTAGACCAGTTCTAATTATATTAAACATGAAGCATGAACAGCAATTATTATGCCATTTTTTATTGTTGAGATTCTTTTTTAAATGTATATTGGGATTGTTATCGGGCGGATAGCTCAGCTGGGAGAGCAATTGCTCGACACGCAATAGGTCGCAGGTTCGAACCCTGTTCCGCCCACCAACATATTGAAAAATGAAAAGAAGAAAATTTTTAGATAAATCAATTAAAGGCGTTTTAGCGGGTGGTGCCTCAACAATGTTTATTCCTAATATTGTTAAAGCCAAAAAAAAGCACACATGGGTTGCAGTATCAGCATTTGATAAAGCTGGAATACTTGGAAGAGCTTTTCAAAAACTTTGTGAAGAGATTACTAGAATATCATCAGGGGAGTTAAATATCAGATTATTCCATGCAAATGAGTTGGTAAGTGCTTTTGAATCTTTTGATGTTGTTCAAAGTGGTACCTGTCAAATGGGTTTTGGGTCACCTTATTATTGGGCAGGAAAGTCAAAGGCAATTTCATTCTTGTCTGGTATACCTTTTGGAATGAATTATCAGGAGATGAGCGCTTGGTTTTATAAAGGTGATGGTATCAAGTTAGCTGATTCTATTTACAACCAGTTTAATCTAAAATTCTTTCCAGCTGGTAATACTGGAAATCAAATGGGTGGATGGTTCAATAAAGAAATAAACATAACCAGTGATTTTAAGGGTTTAAAATTTAGAATGCCTGGTTTAGGCGGTGAAGTATTAAAGAGCTTTGGAACAAATGTAGTTTTATTGCCAGGTCCAGACGTGGTTCCAGCGATTTCATCAGGAACTATTGACGGAACTGAGTGGATTGGGCCTGCAGCAGATTTAGGTAAGGGACTTCATAAAGTTTGCAAATATTACTATTATCCTGGGTGGCATGAACCAGGAACATGTTTAGAAGCATTTATAAATTTAAAATATTGGAATAAACTTGATAATAATTTAAAAAAACTTGTTAGTACATGTTGCGCTAAGTCTAACTCATCCATTGCTGCTGAGTTTTTTATAAGGAATAGTTTTGCTATTAAGAAGCTTAAAGATGATTATAACGTCAACTTTAAAAAATACCCTAAAGATTTATTAATAAAATTAAAAAAGCAATCAGATGAAATAACCCAGAACTTAGCATCCCAAGATCCTAAGGGAACTCAAATATTAGATAATATATTAAAACATCGTGAGATTTTTATGTTTTGGTCAAATTACTCTGAGAAAAGTTTTTTAGAGTCCAGACTATAATTTATAGCTCACTTGGCAACCATGTAATTAAATTTGGAAAGTAAAATAAAATGATTAGTAATATTATTTGTATAAAAATAAAAGGTAAAACTCCCAAATAAATTTCTGAAGTTTTTACTAAATTATTAGAAACACCCCTCAAATAAAAAAGTGCAAAACCAAATGGTGGTGTTAAAAAGCTGGTTTGAAGATTAATAGCAAACATAATTGCTAGCCAAACTGGGTCAAACCCCATAGAAATTAAGGCAGGTCCAACGATTGGTACAATAACAAAAACAATTTGAAAAAAGTCAAGAAAAAATCCGAGTAAAAAAATTGTTACCATTACGATAATGAATGCGTATATCTTCCCTCCAGGAATATCTACTAAAAAATCTTCTACTAAAATATCCCCACCAAAACCACGAAATACTAAGGAAAATAAAGAAGCCCCAATCAGTACAAAAAATACCATAGAATTGATTTTAATAGATTGAATACAAACATCGTTAAGAGTCTCAAAGTTAAATTTTCCTCTGGTCATGGCTATTATAATCGAACCTAATGCACCTAACGAGGCTGATTCTGTGGGGGTTGCAACGCCGAATAAAATTGAACCAAGTACAGTTAAAATCAATAAAGTTGGAGGCATAACTATTTTGAGAAAATCTCTTAAGTTAATCTTAGTTAAATTATTTTTCCTCGGTAATTTATTAGGATAGAAAATAGAATACATAAAAATCCAAACTGCATACATTAAAACTAAAATTAATCCAGGTATAATTGCGCCTGCAAAAAGATCTACACTACTTACAGGAGTTGGTGCAAAGTCTCCAGATATTTGAGAAGCTTGTTCATTTGCTCCCTGAAATACATCGGCTAGTAACACTAAAACTATTGATGGAGGTATAATTTGACCAAGAGTTCCACTTGCACAGATCACTCCTGCTGCAATCTTTTTATCGTAGTTCCACTTGAGCATTAAGGGAAGGCTTAAGATTCCCATTGTTACAACAGTTGCTCCAACAATGCCGGTTGAAGCTGCCATCAAAACACCAACTACTAAGACAGAGTATACCAATCCCCCTTTCACATTACCCCAAATTCGACTAATACTCTCCAAAAGTTCTGATGCAATGCCTGACTTTTCAAGCATAATTCCCATAAAAATAAAAAGAGGAACTGCAATTAATGTTTCATTTCCTATTATTCCAAAGATTCTATTAGGTAAAACATTTAAAAGAATAATTGGGAAAAGATCGAGAAAATATCCAATTGAACCAATTATTATTGAAACTCCGGCCAAAGTAAGAGCAACAGGAAAGCCCATTAAAAGAAAAATTGCTAATATAAAGAATAACAAAAAACAAAAGAATTCGTGGCTAATTATTTCCATTATTTCTCACAAAATTTATTAAAAATCTAATTATCTCGAAAACAAAAAGTATACCTAAGAAGAAAATAAAGAACTTTAATATAAATATATTTGAGAGTCCTCCGGTTTCTTTTGAGCTTTCATCAAGTAAAAAAGATCTTAAAAAATAGTCGTAGCCACTTGTCAGAAGAATAAACGTGAATGGTACGCAAAAAATTAGATAACCGATAATATTAACAAATCTTTTTTTTCGTTTACTTAGATTTCTATATATTATATCAATTCGTACGTGCTCATCTTTGTATAAGGTATAACAAATTCCAAGAAGAATAAATAAACAATGAACCCAAATATACAAATCTTGTAGCCAAATGAATCCAATTGAGAATACATATCTTAGCAAAACAGTTAAAGAGACTAACAAGATTAAAATAACTATAAAAAAACAAGACATTCTTCCAGATAAGTCAATTAATTTAGTGATCGATGATAGAATTTTATTTAGCATTGAATAATATTAATTAATTTTCTTTAATTGACAATTTTTAAGAATTAATTATTTTACAAACATATTATTATGAAAGTTTTAAGATCCATAAAATCAGCAAAGCTAAGACATAGAGATTGTCGCGTCGTTAAGAGAAAAGGGCGCCTCTATGTTATAAACAAAACAGATGCGAGGTTTAAAGCCAGACAAGGTTAGCTTATTTTAGCGATCCTTAGATTATTTGTTGAACCAGAAACTCCTATAGGTGCACCAGCAGTTACAACAACATAATCTCCTCTTTTCACTATTTTTTCACTCTTGGCTAAATCACATGCATTTTCTATCATACCTGAGAAACTTTTTGGCTCCAATGCATGAATAGAGTGAACGCCCCAAATTAAAGCTAATTGTCTTGCAGTCAACCTTTCCGGAGAAAGACCTATTATGGGGACAGTTGGTCTTTCTCTTGCAGCACGTTTTGCAGTCGCTCCAGACCTTGTGTAAGTAAAGATAGCCTTTGCTTTTACTGTTTTAACAACTTGAGAGGCAGCCGAACTAATAGCATCAGATGTTGTTTGTTGTAATTTTATTTTTTTACTTTCAAGGATCTGTCTATATGATAAATCACATTCAACACCTCTTATAATCCTATCCATTATTTGAACAGATTCTACAGGAAATTTTCCAGATGCAGTCTCAGCAGATAACATGAGTGAGTCGGCAGCATCAAAAACAGCTGTGGCTACATCTGATGCTTCGGCTCTAGTAGGTGAGGGAGCACCAACCATGGAATCTAACATTTGGGTTGCTACAACCACCGGTTTACCATGTTCTCTACTTTGATCAACAAGTCTTTTTTGCAGAATAGGAACCTCTTCTGGTGGCATCTCTACACCCAAGTCGCCTCTGGCAACCATTGCTGCATCACAATGAGTTAATATTTCATCCATTCTTTTTATAGCTAAAGGCTTTTCAAATTTAGCCATTATAGCAGTGTTATCTCCAATATGTTTTTTTAAATCAACAAGATCTTTTGCTTTTTGTACAAATGACAATGCTACGTAATCTAAACTTAGATTGAGACAAAGTTCTAAGTCTTTTTTATCTTTTGATGTTAACGAAGACATTTTTATAAAAGTATCAGGAATATTTACTCCTTTATTATTCGAAATCCTTCCACCATTAATAATTTCAGTTTCAATTCTATCCGAAAGAACTTTATTGATATTTAATATTATTTTTCCATCGTCTATAAGAATACGAGTATTTTTTTTTACAGATTTGAAAATCTCTGGATGAGGTAATAAAATTCTTTTTGAATTTCCTAGCTTATTTTTTAAATCTAAATTGAACTTTTGACCATTCTTTAAATTTACATATGTATCTTTAAAACTTCCTATCCTAAGTTTTGGTCCCTGCAGATCCCCTAGTATCCCAATGGGTCGTCCAAGTCTTTTTTCATACTGTCTGATGTGAAAGACTCTTCTTCGATGATCTTCATGTGTGCCATGACTGAAATTTAGCCTGAAAATATCTGCTCCTGCTTGAAAAAGAGAATGAATCTTTAGTGGAGATGATGATGATGGACCCAGCGTAGCTATTATTTTTGTATTTCTGTTTCTTAGCATTATTTTTTTTAACATACTACACTGTTAATAATATTAATATAGTTTATTTACATGAATAAAATATATGTATCCAATGACAACGAGTCAGATTTTAAAAACCATATTATTTTTATTTGCGATCATGCATCGAACAATATTTTCAGAAAATACCAAAAATCAGCACCCAACAAAAAAATTTTAACAAGTCATATTGCCTATGATATTGGAGCTAAAGATTTTACACATGAAATCTCATCAAAACTTAAACAAAGCTTCTTCATGTCAAATTTCTCAAGATTAATTATAGATCCAAATAGGAGTAAAAATGATATAGATTTAATTGTTTCAAACTCTTTTGATTCAAAAATAAATATGAATAAAGAAATTGATAAATACGAAAAAAATTTTAGGTTAAACCGTATACACGAGACATATCATCAAAATTTAAAAAAATTAATCCAGAAGAAAAAGAAAAGATTTAAAAAAGTTTTTCTCATTGCAATTCATAGTTTTTCAAAAAAGGGAAAAAATTTTGACAGAGGTGTTGAAGTAGGTCTTTTATGGAATAAAGATATCAAACTATTAGTTAAGATTCAAAGAAGACTTTGGGAAAATAATATACACGTAGGGCGAAATTTTCCTTATTCAGGTTTTTTCTATAATTATACACTTGATAGACATTCAAATGAGAATAGTATTGAAAGTATATCGATTGAAATTAGAAACGATTTGATTTGCAACAAAAAAGGCATTAAAAAATATACTGAACTATTTATACCAATTTTCAAAGGAATACTAGATGAATGATGATACAAAAGTAAAAATCGAAGCAGCGACATTAAACAGATTGATGGAACACTTAAGAGATAATAAAGAACTGCAAAATATTGACTTAATGAATTTAGCAGGCTTTTGTAGGAATTGTATTTCAAAGTGGATGGTTGAAGAGGCTGAAAAGATAAATATTAAACTCGATTATGATGAAGTAAGAAAAGATGTCTATGGAATGGACTATAAAATATGGAAAGAAAAATACCAAAAACCAATAGACTAATGAATATTATAGTCACCGGTTGCGCAGGTTTTATAGGGTTTCATACATGTTTATTCTTACTAAAAAAAAATTTTATTGTTTTTGGAATAGATAATTTAAATACCTACTATGACGTAGTTTTGAAAAAAAACAGATTAAAAATCCTTAAAAATTTTGAAAACTTTAATTTTAATAAAACAGACATTGAAAATAAAAAGATTTTTAAGGCTTATAATAAAAATCAAATAGACATAATTATTAATTTAGCTGCTCAGGCAGGGGTTAGACATTCACTTAAAGACCCATATTCATACGTAAATTCTAATTTATTGGGACAAGTAAATATGCTTGAGTTAGCTAAATTTTTAAAAGTAAAGAAATTTATTTACGCTAGTTCATCATCCGTTTACGGAGGAAATAAGATACTACCATTTTCTGTAGAACAAAGAGTAGATAATCCCGTATCCATTTATGCTGCATCAAAAAAGTCTGGAGAATTAATATCAGAATCATACGCACATTTATTCGGAATACAATGTATAGGTTTAAGATTTTTTACTGTTTATGGGCCCTGGGGTAGACCAGATATGGCAACGTTCATATTCACAAAAAATATTTATGAAGGTAGAAAGATTGATGTCTTTAATAACGGTAAAATGAAAAGAGATTTTACTTATGTAACTGATATAGTTGATGGGATTTTTGGAGCGGTCAAATTAAAAAAAAAATTTAAACATAGGATTTATAACCTTGGTAATAATAATCCTGAAGTTTTAATGAATTTTATAAATACAATCGAAAAAACAGTTGGAAAAAAAGCAAAAAAAAGATACTTACCCATTCAGCCAGGCGATGTCAAAGAAACATATGCTGAGATCAAAGAAAGCACGATTGATTTGAAGTTTAAACCAAAAGTGAATATTAAGGAAGGGATACCAAATTTTGTAGATTGGTATAAAAAATATTTCAGAATTTAACGATATAAGTCTAAAATCTTATTTTCATATAACTTATAAATTTTATCTTTTTTTAGTTTTAACGTTGGTGTAACTAGTCCATCTTCGGCAGTGAATTTCTCTATAATTATGAATTTCCTAATTTTTTCTAAACTTGATAATTGCATGTTTATTTCAATTATTTTGGAATTAATATTTACTGTTTTAAAGTCATCACTTAACACAATAAGTGCTACCAAAAATGGTTTATTATCACCAAAAATCACTATTTGATCAATTTCAATATGCTGTGTGAATAGATTTTCAATTTTCTGCGGAGAAATATTATCTCCCCCAGACGTAACAATTAAGTCTTTTTTACGACCATAAATTATGAGTCGTCCAATATCATCAAAATATC
Source organism: Candidatus Pelagibacteraceae bacterium (assembly GCA_042090305.1). Taxonomy (GTDB): domain Bacteria; phylum Pseudomonadota; class Alphaproteobacteria; order Methylaequorales; family Methylaequoraceae; genus TMED13. Next base: position 69,743 of record JBELJQ010000002.1, read on the forward strand.
CTAAATCTCCTGTATGAAGCCATCCTTTCTTTACAGTTTTTAATGTGAGATTTTTATTTCCCCAATATTCCTGCATTACATTTCTCCCCTTAACTAAAATTTCATTATCTTTAGATATTCGAATCTGTGTGTTTTTCACTGGAAAACCAACAGTCCTCGGATCATTATTTATCTTTGTATTACAACTGATTAATGGAGCGGCCTCTGTTTGACCATATCCCTGCAAAAGATCAAACCCTATTTTAGTAAAAAATAAACCAGTTGATGGATTTAGGGCTGCCCCACCTGAAATTAAAACTTTCACTTTACCCCCAAATATTTCTTTAACTTTATTTTTTAGAAAAAATTTTATGATAAAAACTGCAACTTTATCCTGCATGTTTGATCTCATATGTAATTGATTAGCTTCTAACTTTTCCAAAATAAGATTTATAAAAATTAAAAATAAATTCCTTTTAGCTGAAAATTTTAATTTAATTTTTTTATGAATATTTTCATATAGTCTAGGTACGGCTGAGAAAATAGTTGGTTTGACTTCTTTGATTTCACTTAATAGTTTATCCAGGGAGCTACAAAAATATATACTTCCATTTATTAACATTGGAAAATATAATCCAGCAATCCTTTCATAAGAGTGTGAAAGAGGTAAAAAAGATATAAATCTACCATTAATAGTATTGAAACCTTTGAGAATTTCCGCTGCAGCTTCTAGATTATGTATCATTGAATCATGCTTTAAAACCACACCTTTAGGATTACCACTGGTGCCAGATGTATAAATGATTGTGGAAATATCAGATTTTTTAATTTTAATATTAGTTTTTAGTTCAACGGTACTATCATTAATCTTTCTGTAGCAACTATATTTTTTAGAATCATCAATCATAAATATTTTTGAATCATGAATTTTTTTGAATAAAGAGTGATTCCTTTTATAGATCTTTTCATTTTCTATGATTATCAACTTAGGATTACAGTCTTGAATAATGAACTTGTTATCATCTTCTGAATTTGTTGGGAAACAAGGAACAGTAACTGCTCCAATCATCATTATTGCCAGATCAATTTCCACCCATTCGGACCTGTTAGTTGATATTAAAAAAACCTTATCATTTTTAGTAATTTGTTTTGAATGTAAGAAGTACGCGATCTTTAAAATTGTTTTTTTTGAGTCTTTCAAACTTTTCCCAGACCATTCTTTATCAATTTTAGAATATAAAAATTTTTTATTTGGATAAATTTTTGCATTGTAGAAAAAAATATCCGGTAAAGAATTAATTTTTTTTAAAATATTTGAAATCATAAATTAAATACCTATAAGAATAGAATACAAAAAAATACTAATTTTGGAATTTAAAAAATGGCAAATTTACCCACTTGGAACTTAAAAGACTTTTATCCTGACTTTAAATCAAAAAAAATTAACAAAGATCTAAAGTTTTTAAAAGATAAAGCAGTAGCCTTTAACTCTAAATATAAAGGCAAATTACGTAATTTGAGCGTAAGAGACATAGAAAAATCAATTAAAGAATTTGAAAAAATTGAAGAAAAAGTTCAATTTATCCATAGTTTCGCTTTCTTGACATATTGCACCGATCAAACCAATGAAGAGAAATCAAAATTTTTTCAAGATATTGAAGAAAAAATTAACAAGATTCAAATGAATGTAATATTTTTTACCATTGATATTAATAAACTACCAAAAAATAAATCTGATCTCCTTAGTAAATCAAGTTATCAAAGTTGGTTAAAAAATTTATTTAAAAATAAAAAATTTCAGAAACCAGAGGCTATCGAAAAGATCCTAATGGAAAAATCTATAACTAGCACAAGCTCGTGGGTTAAATTTTTTGACCAGTTTATGGCTAGACTTAAATTTAATTTTAGAGGTAAAGATCTGAATGAAAGTGAAATTCTTGATTTAATGTCTTCATCTGATAGCTCTAAAAGAAAAGATGCTGCTTTTAGTTTTGGTAAAACATTAAAGGATAATATCTTTTATTTTAACTTTATTATGAATAACATTTCTAAAGACTTAGATATAGAAAAGAATATTAGAGGTTTTGATTTTCCAGAGTCTTCAAGACATATCTCTAATCAAATAGATAAAAAAGATGTAGATTCTTTAGTCGATACAGTTAAATCAAATTATAAAGAACTGAGTCATAGATATTATAAATATAAATCAAAGTTTTTTAGTGGCAGCAAGTTAAACTTCTGGGATAGAAATGCACCTTATCCCAAAACCTCTGAAAAAAAAATATCTTGGGTTGAAGCAAAAACAATAGTTTTGGATTCATATTTTGAATTCGATAATGAAGCTGGAGAAATTGCTAAACTTTTTTTTGATAATTCTTGGATACATGCTCCGGTGATGGAAGGAAAAGCATCAGGTGCTTTTGCTCATCCCACAGTACCTTCATGTCATCCTTATATACTTGTTAATTTTCAAGGAAAAATTAGAGACGTAATGACCTTAGCACATGAGGTTGGACATGGGGTTCATCAGTATTTAGCGAATGATAAAGGATTATTGGTTTCTGAGACACCATTAACACTTGCCGAAACAGCAAGTGTTTTTGGCGAAATGTTAACATTTAAGCACATGTTGAAAAACTCAAAGAATAAATCTGATAGAATCTTTTTGTTACGTTCAAAAATTGAAGATATGTTAAATACCGTTGTAAGGCAAATTGCATTCTTTAATTTTGAAAGAAGAGTTCATCAATCTAGAACTTCAGGAGAGGTCTCAGCAGACGATATTTCAAATTTTTGGATGGAAACACAGAAAGAAAGTTTCGGTTCTACTGTAAAGTTATCCGATGATTATAAATTCTTTTGGGCTTATATTCCTCATTTTATTCATTCACCTTTTTACGTTTATGCTTATGCGTTTGGTGATTGTCTTGTAAATACACTTTATAGTAGTTACGAGACTGGTTTAGATGATTTCAATTCAAAATATCTGAATTTATTGAAAAGTGGAGGATCCAAACATTACAGAGAGATTCTAAAAGATTTTGATTTAGATCCTTCAAAAAAGGACTTTTGGCAGTCCGGAATGAAAATTATTAAAAATTTTATAGATGAATTAGAAGATTTAAGTTAAGTTAGCGCTTATGAAATTAATAGTACCAAAAGAAATAGTTGATGGAGAGTATAGAGTAGGGATAACACCCGACTCCGTACCTGCTTTAAAAAAGATGGGATTTGACGTATTTGTTGAATCTAAAGCTGGATTGTCTGCCTCATTCACTGATGATGATTATAAAAAGAGTGGTGCAAAAATCTCATCTAAAATTTCAGAATTATACAAAAATGCCTTCATAGTAATTAAAATTCAAAGGCCTCAAATTACAAAGAAAAATAATGAAGTTAGGTATTTAAAAAAATGTAATCTTCTAACTCTTGTTCATGAACAAAAGTTTAAAAACGAATTTAGTGCACTAAAAAAAATTGATGTTAACGTATTCGCACTTGAGAAGATGCCAAGGATATCAAGGGCACAAAGTATGGACGTACTATCATCACAAAGCAATCTATCAGGTTATAAAGCAGTAATTGATGCAGCAAGTAAGTTTAATAAAGCATTTCCATTGATGATGACATCTGCTGGAACAGTGGCTCCAGCAAAAGTACTTGTGATTGGAGCTGGAGTTGCTGGGTTGCAGGCGATTGCTACGGCTAAAAGATTAGGCGCAGTAGTTTCAGCCTTTGATGTAAGAACTGCCACAAAAGAACAAGTAGAAAGTCTTGGAGCAAAGTTTGTAAGTGTTGAATCAGATGAATCTGGTGAAACATCTGGAGGTTATGCTAAGGAAATGTCAAAAAGTTACAAGAATAAGCAAGCTAAATTACTTGAGAGTACACTTAAGAAAATGGATATAATAATTACAACAGCACTAATTCCTGGAAAAAAAGCTCCTATTTTGATAACAAAAAAAATGATGGATGGTATGAAAGTTGGAAGTATCATTTTTGACCTTGCATCAGAATTTGGTGGAAATTGTGACGTTACAAAACATAACGAAACAGTGGTATATAAATCAGTAAATGTTGTTGGTCCTCAAAACTTAGCAGCAACCGTTTCTCAAGACTCATCCAGACTGTTTTCAAAAAATGTACTTAATTTTCTTATGAATTCATGTGAATCTGGAAAATTTAAAAATTTTAACTTCTCTGATGAGTTAGTCAAAGACACTTGCGTAATCAATAACATAAAGAAAGGAAAGTAAACTAATGGAAAATATTGACCCTATTATCAATTTACTAATGATTTTTATACTTGCTTGTATAATTGGTTATTATGTAATTTGGGGTGTTACCTCAGCATTACACTCTCCATTAATGGCTGTTACTAATGCTATTTCAAGTGTTATAATAGTTGGGGCAATTATTGCTGCGGGACCTGATGAGATAAACTTTTCTTCTTTAATGGGTTTCTTTGCAATTATTTTGGCCTCAATAAACATTTTTGGAGGTTTTGTAGTATCTCATAGAATGTTGTCAATGTTTAAGAAAAAAGAAAAAAAGAAATAAAATGACTGAAAATTTAACTGCTATCTGTTATCTAATCTCTGCTATCTTTTTTATTCTAGCTCTTAAAGGGCTATCTCACCCTGAATCCGCTAGAAATGGGAATGTGATGGGTATAGTGGCGATGGTAATTGCCATTATAACTACTGTATTTAATCCTAACGTTGATTCATTCCAATTTATAATACCAGGTATAATAATTGGAGGAATAATTGGGACATACATAGCATTAAAAATAGAAATGACAGCCTTACCTCAATTGGTAGCTGCATTTCACTCTCTTGTAGGACTTGCCGCTGTTTTTGTTGCAGCTAGCGCATTTTACTCTCCAGAAAGCTATGGCATAGTTGATAATAATGGAAAAATATTTACGGCAAGTTTAATTGAAATGTCTTTAGGTGTTGCTATCGGTGCGATTACGTTTACTGGTTCAATAATAGCATTTCTTAAGCTACAAGGACTGGTAAGTGGTGCACCAACAACTTTTTTTGCTCAACATTTTATTAATCTCATAATCTTTATCTCACTAGTTACTTTGACTTTTCTATTTAGCTTTGAATCTTCAACCAATGTTTTTTGGATGATTGTATCCTTATCTCTTCTGCTCGGCATTCTGTTAATTATTCCAATTGGTGGTGCAGATATGCCTGTTGTTGTTTCTATGTTAAACTCGTATTCTGGTTGGGCGGCAGCTGGTATAGGGTTTACTCTATCAAACCATCTTCTTATAATTGTTGGTTCTCTTGTAGGCGCTTCAGGTGCTATTTTAAGTTATATAATGTGTAAGGGTATGAATAGATCATTCGTTAGCGTCATTCTAGGTGGATTCGGTGTTGAAGAGGGAGCTGCAGTTAATAAGAATGAAAATAAAACTGTTAAGACTGGTAGTGCTGATGATGCAGCATTTATTATGTCAAATGCAAACAATGTAATAATAGTTCCGGGATATGGAATGGCTGTTGCTCAAGCTCAACATGCACTTCGTGAAATGTGTGATATTTTAAAAAAGAATGATGTTACTGTTAAATATGCCATTCATCCTGTTGCTGGAAGAATGCCTGGTCACATGAATGTTCTTTTAGCAGAGGCAAATGTTCCATATGATGAAGTTTTTGAACTTGATGAAATAAATAGTGAGTTCTCAAACACTGATGCTGTGTTTGTAATCGGTGCAAATGATATTACTAATCCTGCTGCTAAGACTGATAAATCAAGTCCAATCTATGGTATGCCTATTCTTGATGTGGAGAATGCCGGTACGGTTCTGTTTGTAAAGAGATCAATGGCATCTGGTTATGCTGGTGTGGACAATGAACTATTCTTTAGAGATAATACTATGATGTTGTTTTCAGATGCTAAAAAAATGGTTGAGGACATAGTAAAAGGTATGAATTAATCTACTCTAGTAACCCTGTATTTCAATTTTCTTTCTGAGCATCTTCTTATATCTCCTTGTACATTCATTAAGGAGTCTGGCCTTTTTTTCAGACGGTTTTTCGTATGCTCTTCTTTGTTTCATTTCTTTAAAAATACCTTCACGTTGAAGCTTTTTTTTCATTGCTCTCATCGCTTTTTCGATATTGTTATCTTTTACATGAACCCTTATAATTTTAATTCTCCTAAATAATGAATTCCATTTATATAAAAATATGTGATAATGTAAATGTTTTTTTAATAATTATGCAAAAA